>NZ_JAAKZV010000084.1 GCF_011044975.1 Streptomyces coryli
CACCCCCACCGGCACCTCCCCCACCACGAGAACGCTCACGAAAACCGCATAGAGCAGCCCAAGAGCAGCCCCGGCCGCAGGTAGGTGCCATCGCATAGCCCCCGGGTACCCAGCAACCGCCTGGTATGCCGACCCACCCCGGGGGTACTCGGGCACCGGCCCGGAAAGCCCGCAAGACACAGGGGAGGCAACAACCCATGGGCATGGGCGCCAGCATTTTCATGCTCGCCATCGGCGCGATCCTTGCGCTCGCCGTCGACTGGCAGGTGAAAGGAGTCAACCTCGACATCGTCGGCCTGATCATGATGGCCGTGGGCATCATCGGCATCTGCGCGTACGTGAGCATCTTCAAGCGCCGGCGCCTGCAAGCGCCGCCCCCCGCCGCCCCGGTCGTCGAGGAAGAGCACCACCGCTACTACGACTGAGGGCTGAGGACCTGAAGATGGCTCGACTAACTCATCCGAACCGAACCCACCGCACCTACCGCGCCCCCGCAGGCCCGCGCCGCGCAAGCGACCGGGCGACGCTGGGCATCGTCGGTGCGATCTGCGGGATCGTCGGTCTCGTCGCCTTGCCGATCGTGTTCGGCCCGGTCGCGATCCTCTGCGGCTGGCTGGCCATGAACGGCCGCGGCTTCGGCCGCCAGCCGATCCCGGTGATCATCGCTCTCACGCTGGGCATCATCGTCACCGTGCTCGCGATCATCATGCTCGCGGGCAGCCGGCCGGGCGGGCTCTTTATATGAGCCGCTCGCGCGTGGTCGTGGTCGGTGCCGGGTTCGCCGGATATCAGACGGCCCGCACGCTGGCGCGCAGAGCGCCGCGGCATGTGGAGGTCGTCCTCCTGAACCCCACCGACTACTTCCTCTATCTCCCGCTGCTCCCCCAGGTCGCCGCCGGCATCCTGGAGCCGCGCCGGGTCACCGTCTCGCTCACCCGCTCACTGCCGGGCGTCCGCCTGGTCCTGGGCGAGGCGAGCGGCGTGGACCTGGACACGCGGCACGTGCACTACGTGGACGCCGAGGGCCGCAAGGGCGAGCTGCGCTACGACCGGCTCGTCCTGAGCGTCGGCAGCGTCAACCGGCTGCTGCCCATCCCGGGCGTCACCCAGCACGCCAAGGGCTTCCGCGGCCTGCCGGAAGCGCTCTATCTGCGCGACCACATGATCCGGCAGCTGGAGCTCGCGGCGGAGACCGAGGACCCGGACGAACGGGCGGCCCGCGCCACCTTCGTGGTGGTCGGCGCCGGCTACACCGGCACCGAGGTCGCCGCCCACGGCCAGCTGCTGACCCGCTCCATGGCCAGGCACAACCCCGTACTGCGATCCGCGCCGCCGCCGAGGTGGCTGCTGCTGGACATCGCGCCGCGGGTGATGCCGGAGATGGACGAGCGGCTCTCCCGTACGGCCGAGCGCGTGCTGCGCGGCCGCGGCGTGGACATCCGCACCGGCACGTCGGTCAAGGAGGCCACGCAGGACGGAGTGCTGCTCGACGACGGCGAGTTCGTCGCCAGCCGCAGCCTGATCTGGTGCGTGGGCGTGCGCCCCGACCCCCTCGTGGAAGAGGTCGGGCTGCCGACCGAGAAGGGGCGGCTCGTCGTCGACGAGTACCTCAACGTGCCCGGCCACCCGGAGGTGTTCGCCTGCGGCGACGCCGCCGCGGTGCCGGACCGCACCCGCCCGGGCCAGTACACGCCGATGACCGCGCAGCACGCCTGGCGGCAGGGCAAGGCCGCGGGCCGCAACATCATCGCGTCCTACGGGCGGGGCGAACGGGCGCCGTACGAGCACCACGACAAGGGCTTCGCCGTCGACCTCGGCGGCATCAAGGCCGCCGCCAATCCGTGGCACGTGCCGCTCTCCGGCCCCGTCGCCGGCGCGGTCACCCGCGGTTACCACCTGCTGGCGATGCCGGGCAACCGCGTGCGGGTGGCCGCGGACTGGTTTCTCGACGCGGTCCTCCCCCGGCAGGCCGTCCAGCTCGGCATGGTCCGTTCCTGGTCGGTACCCCTGGACACGGCGTCCCCCGAACTGGCCAGAGTCCCCTACGAATAGCCCCCGCCGGGGTTTGACCCACGGCCCGAGGGCTACTCGGCGTAACGAGGTTGCCATGGCAGACAAACCAAACGTGACGACCGCGCTGCGCCGCGGCCGGGAGGAGTTCGCTGAACTCACCGGCCTGCAGGCCGAAGCCGTCTCTTCTTTCGAGGAGAACGGCGACGACGGCTGGAAGCTGCGCATCGAGGTCTGCGAGGTCGCGAAGATCCCGGACACCACGAGCCTGATGGGCTCGTACGAGGTCACGCTCGGCCCCGACGGACAGCTGCGCGGCTACCACCGCGTGCAGCGCTACGAGCGCGGCCGCGCGGACCCGCGCTGAAAGCAAGACCGGAACACCGATCCGAGGAAGGCACCTACCCATGACCGTAGTTCCGCCGCCGCAAGCACAGAGTTCAGGAGGCGGCAGCAGCAGCAGTCTCTACGACGTGCTGGAGCTGGTCCTCGACCGGGGCCTGGTGATCGACGCGTTCGTACGGGTCTCGCTGGTGGGCATTGAACTGATCAAGATCGACGTACGGGTCGTGGTGGCCAGCGTCGACACATATCTGCGCTTCGCCGAGGCCGTCGGCCGTCTCGACCTGGAGTCGGGCCCGAACAAGAGCCCCGGTCTCCCCGAGGTCGTCGGCCAGGTGACCGAGTCCGGCGCCCGCGGCAAGTCCAAGGGCGCGCTCTCCGGCGCCGCCGAGACCGTCTCCGACGCCCTCACCCGCGGCCGCGAGGAGGGCGAGAAGGAGAACGAGGAGCGCCCGCGCCGCCGCAGCAGCAGCCAGTCCCGCAGCAGGTCGAAGGAGTCGGACGAGTGAGCACCTACGTGTACGGGATTGTGCGCGCCGAGCAGCCGGAGCTGCCCAAGGAGACCGACGGCATCGGCGACCCGCCGCAGCCGGTAAGGACCCTCACCGAGGGCGAGCTGGCCGCCGTGGTCAGCGACGCCCCCGAGGAACTCTCCCCGCAGCGCCGCGACCTGCTGGCGCACCAGCACGTGCTGACCCTCGCCGCCGAGCACGGCACCGTGCTCCCGCTGCGCTTCGGCAGCCTGTCGCCGGACGACGACGCCGTGCGCGGGGTACTGGCCGAGCGCACCGGGCACTACCTCGAGCGGCTCCGCGAGCTGGAGGGCAAGATCGAGTACAACGTCAAGGCCGTGCACAACGAAGAGGCCGTCCTCCGCGAGGTGATGGACAGCGATCCGGAGCTGCGCGAGTTCACCAAGGCGGCCCGGGAGTCCGGCGGCGGCACGTACGAACAGCGCCTGAAGCTCGGCGAGATGGTGGCCGGTGCGGTACGGCAGCGCGAGGAACGCGACGCACCGCTGGTGGCCGAGGAACTCGCCCCGGCGGCCGCGGAGGCCAGCTCGGGCCCGGCCGGCCAGGGCTGGCTGTCGAACGTCTCGTTCCTGGTCGACCGCGACGACGCCGACCGCTTCGTCGCGGCGGTGCGCCGGCTCGGCGAGGAGCACCCCCAGCTGGAGGTGCAGGCCTACGGGCCGCTGCCGCCGTACAGCTTCGTCGAGAGGGGACCCGCGGATGGGCCTGCTCAGTGAGCTGCTGAAGCTGCCCGCCGCCCCGGTCCGCGGACCGCTGTGGGTGCTGCGCCAGGTGGCGTCGCACGCCGAGCGGGAGTTCTACAACCCCGCCGCCATTCAGCGGGAACTCGCGGACCTGGAGCGGCGGCTGCTGGCCGACGAGATCGACGAGGAGGAATTCGAACGGCGGGAGGGCGAACTGCTGGCCCGCCTGAGAGAGGGACAGGCCCGGGGAGTGATCTCATGAACAACAGAATCGGTCTAGGCCTCGCGGTCGCGGCCGGGTATCTGCTCGGCCGTACGAAGAAGGCCAAGCTCGCCATCGGAGTCGCCGGCGTCGTGATGGGCAAGAAGCTGCCGCTGAACCCGCAGCAGCTGGCCGGCGTGGCCCGCGAACAGCTCAAGAACAACCCGCAGTTCAAGGAGATCGGCAGCCAGCTGAGCCAGGACCTGCGGGGCGTCGGCAAGGCGGCCACGGGCGCCATGGTCAACCGGCAGATCAGCGGCCTCGCCGACCGGCTGCACGAGCGGACCACCGCGGTGCAGGACCAGGTCGCGGGCGTGGTGCCGGGCAAGGACGACGAGTCGGACCGGGGCCCGGAGGACAACGAGACGGAGGGCGAGGAGCGATCCGAGCGGCCGGAGCGTCAGCAGGCCGACAGGAAGACCTCGTCCACGGCCCGTAAGGCCACCGGCACGGCCAAGAAGGCCACCTCCGCCGCGAAGCCCGCGTCGAAGAAGTCCGGCGGCAAGGCTCCGGCGAAGAAGGCTCCGGCGAAGAAGCCGGCCGCGCGCAAGCGGTCGGCGTCCGAGACGAAGGGAGGCGGCGGCCGTGGCTGACACCGCGACGAAGGCGGCGACCGGCACCGCCTCGAAGGCCACCGGCACCGCGTCGAAGGCCGCCGGCGGCCTCCGGGAGTCCGTGACCAACAATCCCGCCACCGAACGGCTCGCCGCGGAACTGCAGGCCTACCTCGCCGCGCAGCTGACCCGGCTGGCGCTGGAAACCGGCCGCAGACTCGGCCGGACCACGGTGCGGCTCAACGACATCGCCGAGGGCAACAGCCCCGGCCTGACCAAGCTGGCCCTGGAGAGCGGCAAGAAGCTGGCCGAGGGCAAGACGCCGTCCCGGGCCGCTTTCGAAGCCGGCGCCGGGCACCTGAAGGACACCGTGAAGGACAAGGTCAAGGGCGTCTTTTCGAACCTCGGCGGCGGCAAGCGCAAGAAGGGCGGCGGCGGGCAGAAGCCGATCGTCATCCTCGAGCAGATCGATGTGGGCGTGCCGGTCCGGGTGGCCTACGACCAGTGGACCAAGTTCCAGGACTTCTCCACCTTCGCCAAGGGCGTCAAGAGCGTCACCGTCGCCGACGACACCCAGTCGGACTGGAAGATGAAGGTGTTCTGGTCCAACCGCAGCTGGAAGGCGCACACCACCGAGCAGATCCCCGACCAGCGGATCACCTGGACCAGCGAGGGCGCGAAGGGCACCACCAAGGGCGTGGTCACCTTCCACTCGCTGGGCGAGAACCTGACCCGGATCGCGCTGGTCATGGAGTACTACCCCAAGGGGCTCTTCGAGAAGACCGGCAACATCTGGCGCGCCCAGGGCCGCCGCGCCCGCCTCGACCTGAAGAACTTCGCCCGCCACATCTCCCTGCTCGGCGAAGCCGAGGACGGCTGGCGCGGCGAGATCCGCGACGGCGAGGTGGTGCGTACGCACGAGGACGCGGTGGCGGAGGAAGAGCGCCCCGAGGACGAAGAGGACGACCTCGCCGAGGACGAGTACGCCGAGGGCGAGGAAGAGGAAGAGCTTCCCGAGGAGGAAGCCGAGGAAGCCGAGGACGAAACGGAAGACGAGTACGAGGACGAGGACGTACCGGAAGACGAGGACGCAGAAGAAGAGGCCTACGAAGAAGAAGACGAAGACGCCTACGAAACGGCTCGCCGATGACTTCCGCCAGCAGGCTGCCGGAGCCGTACCCCAGCAGCGGCTCCGGCTCCAATCTCGCCGACATTCTGGAGCGGGTCCTGGACAAGGGCGTCGTCATCGCCGGCGACATCCAGGTGAACCTGCTCGACATCGAACTCCTCACCATCAAACTCCGCCTGATCGTCGCCTCCATCGACAAGGCGAAGGAAATGGGCATCGACTGGTGGGAGGACGACCCCGCGCTTTCCTCCGGCGCCCGCCGCCGCGAAATGGCGGCGGAGAACCGGCGGTTGAAGCTGCAGCTGGAGCAGTACGAGAACGAACCCGAGGAGGTGCGCCGCGATGACTGAGCTCTGGTACGTGTACGCCGTCACCCGCGCGGACACCCCACCGCCGAAGGACGTCCCCGGCATTGTCGGCGGCGAGGTGCGCGCGGTGAGCGACGGCGCCCTCGCCGCCGTGGTGAGCCAGGTCCCCGAGGAGGACTTCGAGGGGGCCGCGCTGCACGCGCACCTGGAGGACTTCCGCTGGCTGGAGGCCACCGCGCGGGCCCATCAGGGCGTCGTGGACGCGGCGTTCGCGGCCGGCTGCGCGCTGCCGCTGCGGCTGGCCACCGTCTACCGGGACGAGGAGGGCGTGCGCCGCATGCTGCACACCTCCGCGGCCGAGTTCACCCGCGCCCTCGACCGGCTCGACGGCCGCCTCGAGTGGGGCGTGAAGGTGTATCTGGACGAGGAGGAGGAAGCGGCGGCCCGGAAGGACACGACCGCCGCCGAGCCCGCCGACGGCCGCTCCTACCTGCGCGCCCGGCTGGCGCAGCGCCAGACCCGCGACGACGCCAAGACCCGGTCCCGGGCCTTCTCCGAGCGGCTGCACGAGACGCTGCGGCACCGCTCGGAGGCGCAGCGGGTGCTGCGTCCGCAGGACCAGCAGCTGGCGGCCGGGCCCGGCCGCAACGTCTTCAACGCCGCGTATCTGGTGCCCGCCGACGACAAGGCCTTCGACGCGGAGCTCCGCGGCCTCGCGGACTCCGCCCCCGGCCTGCGGGTGGAGATCACCGGCCCCTGGCCGCCGTATTCCTTCGCGGATGCCTGATGCCGGCACGGGAAATCGCGCTGGTCGACCTGCTCGACCGGCTCCTCGCCGGCGGCGCCGTGGTCGCCGGCGATCTGACGCTGAGCATCGCCGACGTCGATCTCGTGGTGATCGACCTGCGGGCGCTGCTCACGTCCGTAACAGCACTGGAGGAAGCAGAGGATGACGACCCGTCCCGGCTCGGCCCCGGCCCCGAAGAGCTCGGCCGCGGCCCGGCTGAACTGCGATCCGGAGACCGCTGAGCGCGACCTGGCCGCACTCGTCCTGACCGTCGTGGAGCTGCTCCGGCAGCTGATGGAGCGGCAGGCGCTGCGCCGGGTCGAGTACGGCGACCTGAGCGAGGCCCAGGAGGAACAGGTCGGCCTGACGCTGATGCGCCTGGACGACCGCATGGACGAGCTCTGCGAACGGCTCGGCCTGCGGCGCGAGGACCTGTCCCTCGACCTGGGCCCGCTCGGGCTGTGAAGCCTATTCACCAGCCGGCCGCGGGGTACCCGGCACCCATGTTCCGTTCCCGCCGGAATTCCGGCCCCCGCACCGTCGTCGTCACCGGCGCCAGCGGCGGCGTCGGCCGCGCCGCGGCGCGCGCCTTCGCGGCCCGCGGCGACCGGGTGGCGCTGCTGGCCCGCGGCCGTACCGGCCTGGCCGCCGCGGCGGACGAGGTGGTACGGGCCGGCGGTTCGGCCTTCGCGCTGCCGGTGGACGTCGCCGACGCGGCCGCGGTCGACGAGGCCGCCGACCGGATCGCCGATGAGCTGGGCACCCCCGACGTGTGGGTGAACAACGCCTTCGCCACCGTCTTCGCGCCGTTCACCGCGATCACCCCGGCGGAGTTCCGCCGGGTCACCGAGGTCACCTATCTCGGATTCGTGAACGGCACCCGCGCCGCCCTGCGGCACATGCTCCCCCGCGACCGCGGCACGATCGTGCAGGCCGGCTCGGCCCTCGCCTACCGCGGCGTGCCGCTGCAGTCCGCGTACTGCGGCGCCAAGCACGCCATCCAGGGCTTCAACGAGTCGCTGCGCTGCGAGCTGCTGGCCCGCCGCAGCGGCGTGCGCACCACGATGGTGCAGCTGCCGGCGCTCAACACCCCGCAGTTCGAGTGGGTGCTGAGCCGGCTGCCGCGCCGCCCGCGCCCGGTGCCGCCCGTCTACGAGCCGGAGCTGGCCGCCCGCGCGCTGCTGCAGGCCGCCGACCACCCGGGGCGGCGGGAGTACTGGGCGGGCGGCGCGACGGTGGCGACGCTGCTGCTGAACGCCGTCGCGCCCGGGTTCCTCGACCGCTACCTGGCCCGTACCGGCTTCGACTCCCAGCAGCGCGACGAGCCGGCGCCGCCCGAGGTGCCGGCGAATCTCTGGCAGCCCGCGGACGGCGCCCGGGGCGCGGACCACGGCGCGCACGGGCCGTTCGACGACGCGCGGGACAGCAGCCCGCAGCTCTGGGCCACCCGGCACCGCGCCGCCCTCGCCGCCGGGGGCTCGGCCGTCGCGGTGGCCGCTGCCGTGGGCGCTGTACGTACCAAAGCAAGCACCAAAGCAAGCAAGGGTGGATGATGACTGAGCGACTTGACCGGCTTTCCGACGCCGGCGTGGCGATCTGGCTCGACGACCTCAGCCGCGAGCGGCTGCAGAGCGGCGGCCTGGACGCGCTCGTACGCGACAAGCGGCTGGTCGGCGTGACCTCCAACCCCACCATCTTCGCCAAGGCGATCGGCGACGGTTCGCGCTACGACGAGCAGCTGCGCGAGCTCGCCTCCCGGCGGATCGGCGCGGAGGAGGCGGCGCGGCTGGTGACGGCGTACGACGTGCGCTGGGCCTGCGATGTGCTGCGCCCGGTCTACGAGTCGACGAACGGCGTCGACGGCCGGGTCTCCCTCGAGGTCGACCCGCGGCTGGCGCGCGACACCGACGCGACGATCGCCGAGGCGAAGTCGCTGTGGTGGCTGGTGGACCGGCCGAACATGTTCGTGAAGATCCCGGCGACCGCCGAGGGTCTGCCCGCGATCAGCGCGGCGCTGGCGGAGGGGATCAGCGTCAATGTCACGCTGATTTTCTCCCTCAGCCGCTACGACGAGGTCATCTCGGCGTTCTTCGACGGCCTGGAGCGGGCCAGGGACGCGGGCCGCGACCTGTCCTCGATCGCCTCGGTGGCGTCGTTCTTCGTCAGCCGGGTCGACGCGGAGGTGGACCGCAGGCTCGACAAGACCGGCTCCCCGCAGGCGCGGGCGCTGCTCGGGCAGGCGGCGATCGCCAACGCCCGGCTGGCGTACCAGCGCTTCGAGCGCTCGCTCACCGACCCGCGGTGGCAGGCGCTGGCAGCAGCAGGGGCGCACACCCAGCGGCCGCTGTGGGCGTCGACCGGGGTGAAGGACCCGCAGTACGCCGACACCCGGTACGTGGACGAGCTCGTCGCGCCGGGCGTCGTGTCGACGATGCCGGAGACGACGCTCGAGGCGGTCGCAGAGCACGGGGAGATCCGGCAGGACGCGGTGCACGGCACGTACGACGAGGCCCGCGCCGTGCTCGACAAGCTCGAGGTGGTCGGGGTCTCCTACGACGACGTGGTGCGGGTGCTCGAGGAGGAGGGCGTCGCGAAGTTCACCGGCTCGTGGGAGGAGCTGCTGGCGACGCTGGAGACGGTGCTCTGAGCGGAGCCGCGCTCCCGGCTGGAGATCTGAGAGGCGCCGCGCTCCCGCCGGTCGGCCCTGCGCCGCCGGCGCTGCAGCCGCCGCCGCTCATCCTCCGCCAGCCCGCCCCACACGCCGGCCTCGGTGCCCGTGGTCAGCGCCCATTCCAGGCACTCCTCGCTCACCGGGCACCTGGCGCAGACCTGCTTGGCCCGCACGTACTGCTCGGCGCCGGGTCCCGTCGGGCCGACCGGGAAGAACAGTTCCGGGTCGACGCCGACACACGCGGCGGACCTCCACCACTCCATCGTTGCCTCTCATGCCTCGGGTGCCGCTCCCGGGTACCCGCGTGCGGGCTCCGGGAACCCGCAGCCGGGCCGCCTTCATTGGCGCGCCCAATATCGGTTTCGGCGACGCGCCGCGAACCGCTGGTTAATCCGGGCCACCGCCAGGCATAGTCGTGCACTGTCGTGCACCTGACCGCCACGGAGGCCCCCACCATGTCCGTGACCCCCACGCGCAGAACCGTCCTCGCCGCCGCGGTCGCCGCCGCCGCCGGCTCCGCCTTCTCCTCATCCGCCTCGGCCTCGGTCACCGCGCGCCCCCGCGGGGCGACGGCGGCCGCCGCGCCGATCGACTTCCGCGGCTGGCACACGGCCGAGCACTGGGCGGGCGGCACGGCCGACGGCACGAAGGTGCTGACGGGCACCCGCCCCGGGATCGCGATCGACAAGCCGACGGGCACGCTGGAGTACAAGGACCCGCACGCGAAGAAGTCCACCCGGGCGGCCACCACCTGGGAGTACGCCACCTGGACCGCCCCCGCCCACACCCTCGCCACCCCGGCCACCGAGGCCATCGCCTCCTGGAATGCCGACACCCCCGCCGGCACCTGGGTCCAGGTCGAGCTCCAGGGCAGCTACTCCGACGGCACGAAAACCCCGTGGTACGTCATGGCGCGCTGGTCGGCGGGCGACACGGCCGCCGACATCCGCCGCACCTCGGTGGACGGCCAGTCCGACGACAAGTCCGCGATCTCCACGGACACCTTCGCGATTTCTGACCCGTCGAGCGGCCTACGCCTGACGACGGCGCAGCTCCGCCTGACCCTGTGCCGCACCCCCGGCACGACCGCGACCCCGACCGTCTGGCGCGCGGGCGTGATGGGCTCCGCCATCCCCGACCGCTTCACGGTCCCGGCCTCGCAGCCGGGCGTCGCGGCGGGGAAGGAGCTGGCAGTCCCCCGCTACTCCCAGGAGATCCACGCCGGCCAGTACCCCGAATACGACGGCGGCGGCGAGGCCTGGTGCTCCCCCACCTCCTCGACGATGATCCTCGAATTCTGGGACCGCAAGCCCACCCCGGAGGACCTCGCCTGGGTCAACCCGGACTACGCCGACCCCCAGGTCTGCCACGCCGCCCGCTACGTCTACGACTACCAGTACGAGGGCTGCGGCAACTGGCCCTTCAACGCCGCCTACGCGTCCACATACACGGGAATGAACGGCGCGATCACCCGCCTAGCCACCCTCAACGACATCGAAACGCTGGTGGCCGCCGGCCTCCCGCCCATCGTCTCGATGTCCTTCCTGGAGAACGAACTCACCGGCGCGGGCTACGGCACAGCGGGCCACATCATGACGGTCATCGGCTTCACGGCAGACGGCAACGTCATCGCCAACGACCCCGCCAGCCAGGACAACCCGTCGGTCCGCCACATCTACAACCGCGCCCAGTTCGAAACCATCTGGCTCCGCACCAAGCGCAAGAACGCCGCGGGCGAAACGGTGTCGGGCCCGGGCGGCGTCACGTATGTCTACTGGCCGACGGACATCACCGCGGCGCAGCAGGCTGCACTGCAGGCCGTCGGCGTTATCTGAGGTCGTCGGGTCAAGGGCCCGCGTCGTGCACTGCGCCAACCGGGTTACCCATGCCTTCTAATGGGCGAGTGCGGGCCGGAGGTCCAATTCCCCTTGGTCGCTGCCTCGTTGAGCTGGGCATGAATCAAAAGATCAAGTTCACTCTTGGCGTTGCGGCACTCGCCACTCTTCCGCTCACTCTCGCGGCCTCCGCCCTGGCGCAGGACACGGAGGAGCGTGGCTACGAGGTCGGCCACGTTTCCGAGGTCTCCAATGAGGTTGAGGAGTGGCAGGTAGTCAAGAATGTTGAAGAAGGCGTGTTCGGCCCCTACGAGGTGATCGAGACCGCGACCTCCGCGCCGCAGTAGAAAACCCCGACGCGCCCCCTCCCCCGGTTCCCGGGGCAAGGGGGCGCTTTCAGTTGCGGCACAGGTCGCCGCCCTCCGGGAGTTGCGTAAAGCCGGCCGAGCGATAGGTGGTGACGGCGCTCGTATTGGAGCTCGGGGTGCAGACGTCGACGCTGGACGAGCCCAGCTCCTGCAGGGTGCGGGCCGCGGCGAGCGTGATGGCGCGGCCGAAGCCGTGGCGGCGGTGGGCCGCGTGTACGCCCAGCGGCTCGATCAGGCCGGGTCTGCCCGGGCCCGCCGACCAGACCGCCGCGGCGGCCACCGCGGCGCCTTGCTCGTTACGGGCGAGCAGGCAGCGCGCATCCGCGTACGGTGCGGCGGACGCCATCGCGTGCCAGCGCTCCTCGCTGAAGGTGGAGCCGTCGAACGCCGCCCGTACCACCCCGGCCCACTCGTGCGCCTGCTCCGGCCCGGCCACCTCGACGCGTACGCCGGGGTCCGGCACCGGCGTGCCGAGGTCGCGCCGCAGCGGGGCCCACGGCTCGTCCCGGTCCCAGCCTTCCCTGGCCAGCAGGTCCCGGACGAGCACCACCCCCGCCCGCGCTTCGAAGTAGACCTTGCCCTCCCCCAGCACCCCGCGCTCAGGTGCCGTTACGTCCGCCACGACCTGCCGCGCCAGCTCCTCGTCCCGCACCGCCTCAGGCGCGATCCCCATCCGCAATACGTCCGGCCCGTCCAGCAGCCCGACCGCCAGCACCTCCCCCGCCCGGCTCCAGGTCCGCAGCGCCGCCGCCGCCCGCTCCGCCCCGTACCGGCAGAACCACCCCACATCCCCGGGATGCAACTGCACCGGCCCGCCGTCGACTTGCCACTCCCCCAGCAGCCGCACCACGTCACCGAGCCGCTCGACCCCAGGTCTGCCCATCGCGATCGCCATCCCGCGATTCCACACCACACCTGTCCCCGCTCGCACGCAATATCCCACCGCCGCCAACCGTCGCGCTGGCGGGCTCCGCCCACATGGTGAGCGACGTCCGCGTCACCTTCCGCGGCTTCTACGCCGCCGGCGACCGCGTGGTCGTGGAGGAGACCATGACGGCGATGGCTGGAAAGTCCGCCCCGAACAGATGCCCGTAAAACATTCACACAGTCCGGTGCATTTGCCGGGCGTGGGACGGGGCACGTAGCTAGGGCAGGGACCTGGCCAGAAGGGGGACGCGCATGGCCATCAAGGGTGTTGACGTCAGTGGGCATCAGTCCAGCAGTTTTACGACCGCGGGCATGTCGTTCGCGATCATCAAGGCGACCGAAGGGCGGTCGTACATCAATCCGAAGCAGGAGGCACAGGCCAGGCACGCGCGCGAGCATGAACTGGTGACCGGGTTCTACCACTTCTTGTGGCCGGGGAATATCAAGGCGCAGGCCGCGTATTTCGTGCGCGAGTGCGCGTCCGAAAAGGGCGACATTCTCGCCTGCGACTGGGAGAGCACCACCTCCGGCACCGCCGCGACCGGCGCCGAGAAGGACGCCTTTCTGCGCGAGGTGAAGCAGCTGCGGCCCGACCACCGCGTGATCCTCTACTGCAACGTGAACTTCTGGAAGAACCGGGACACCACGTCGTACGCGGGCGACGGCCTGTGGATCGCGCACTACAACGGCCGGCCGGGGCAGCCGGGCATCGAGGCGAAGTGGAAGTTCCACCAGTACACGTCGTCGCCGATCGACACGAACATCGGCAACTTCGACGACAAGGCAGCGCTGCGCACCTGGGCGGGCGGCGGCTCCGGCGGCACCGACCCGGACCCCGACCCCAAGCCGCAGGTGTCGCTCTCGAAGCTGATCAAGGCGGCGAAGAGCGACCCGGGGCAGGAGGGCACGCCGGTCTCGTACGCCGGGACCAAGGTCGTCGAAGAGGCCCTGGTCGCCGAGCGGCTGCTGGACGACTCGCTCGCCGACGGCCACTTCGGCACGGCGACGGTCCGGGCCTACGCCGCGCTGCAGCGCCGGCTCGGCTACTCCGGCGCCGACGCCGACGGCATCCCGGGCGAGGCCAGCCTGAAGAAGCTCGCGTCGCGGCGCGGCTTCACGGTGATCGAGTGAGCCGGGCGCCGGGCCCGTAGAATCCGGCCCCGGTGCCACAGTCACGCCCGGGGAGGACGGCCGCATGCGGATCGGTGAGCTGCCGCCGGGCGGTCCGGTACGGGTGTGGCTGCTGCCCGCCGCGGCGGACGAGGTGGCGGCCGCGGAGCGGCTCGCGTGGTTGCTGGACGACGAGGAGCGGCGGCGCGCCGAGCGCTTCGTGTTCCCGGCCGACCGCGAGATCTATCTGCTCGCGCACGTCGGGCTGCGGCTGCTGCTCGGCTCCTGCCTGGCCTGCCATCCGCGCGATGTGGTGCTCGACCGGGCCCCGTGCCCGGGCTGCGGCGGCCCGCACGGCCGGCCGGTGCCGGCCGCGGCGCACCACGGCACGGACCTGCACTTCTCGCTCACCCACACCCGCGGCCTCGCCGTCTGCGCGGTCGCCGGCGCCGAGGTGGGCGTCGACGCCGAGACCCCGGACGGCCGGTCCACCACCGTGGCCGACGTGCTCCCGATGCTGCACCCGGCGGAGCGCAAGGTGATCGAGGCCCAGCAGGGCGCGGCCAGAGCGGCCGCCTTCCGGGCGGCCTGGGTGCGCAAGGAGGCGTATCTCAAGGGCACCGGCACCGGCATATCCGTCCCGCTGGACAGCGTCCACACCGGCGTCGGCACCCCATACGAGCCGGCCCCCGCCCCGGCCCCGGCCGGCTGGGGCATCACCGCCAGGACCACCACCACCGGCGCGGCCTGGGCCGTCGCGGTACGCGGCACGGCGGGCGAGCCGGCGCCGGCCGTACAGGAGGGTGGCCTGGCGACCGCGGGCGAGCGGTTCGCCACGGCGCGAAGCGACTGATTCGGCTCAGAGCGACTGATCCGGCTCAGAGCGACTGATTCTGCTGTTCCGCCTGGAACATCCAGTAGTGCTTCTCCAGCTTTGCCGTCAGACCCAGCAGTACGTCCTGCGACACCAGGTCGGTCTTGTCAGTCAGGTCGATGCGGGCGCGCATGCGGCTGGCCGCGTCCGCCAGGCAGCGGGTCATCAGCTCGATGGCGTCGTAGTCCTGCACCCAGCCTTCCTTCGGCGCCACCATGCCGGCCGTGTCCGCGACCGTGGTGGCGCGGCCGTCCGGCGGGACGCCGATGGCGGCGGCGCGTTCGGCGACGGTGTCGGCGTACGAGCGCGCCGTGGCCACCACGTCGTCGAGCTGGAAGTGGATGGAGCGGAAGCGCGGGCCGATGATGTTCCAGTGCGCCTGCTTGGCGATCAGCGACAGCTCGATCAGGTCGACGAGCGCGCCCTGCAGCGCCTCGCCGGTGACCGTGCGCTCGTGTTCCGGCAGCGGGCTCTCGATGCCGGTCATGGGGATCTCCTCTCCCAGTGCGATGAGCGGGTCCTGCTCCGTCCGGTACGGGTCCCCGCCTGCGCGCTCTTGATGCCAGGCCCGCCGCGGGCGATGGTGGTCGCGTGGCACGCAGGCCGACCCTGACCCCGGCGGGCCGCCGGGCGGTGCTGGGCGCCGAGCCCGGCAGCGGGCTGCTGCACGCCCCCGCGCAGGTGCTCGCCCGCCTCGTCGCGCAGGGCCTCGCCGCCCGCCACCCGCGCCCGCCGCACCGGCACTACCTCACGCCGACCGGGCAGGAGCTCCGCCGCGACCTCGCCCGCACCGCCCCGGAGCCGGGCGACCCGGCGCCGCGGCAGCGGACGGAGGCGGGCCCGTTCGCCGCGCTCACCGGCGACCAGCCGGCGCCGCCCGGCGATCCGGCGGTACGCGCCCGCGAGGTCCGTACCGCCTTCGACGGCCTGCGCGAGCTGCGCCGGATGACCGGCAAGGACGGCAGCACCGAGCTGCCCTGCCCGTGGGAGCGCTCACACCTGGTCCCCGCGGCCGCGCTGGCCCTGGAGGCCGCGGGCCTGCGCCCGGCCGCCGTCGACGAGACCGGGCGCCGCCTGCTGACCGGCTACCGGGTCACCCTCGCCGAGCACCAGCCGGAGGCGGTACGGATCGCCTGGCCGGCCGCCCCCGGGGACGAGCCCGCGCCGGGCGCGTCCGTGTGCGAACTCGTCCGCTGCGCGGCGGCGTTGGAGCACGCCGGCTGGCAGGTGTCGGAGCATCCGCAGCGGGACGGGACGCTCTACCTGCTGGCGTCACCGCGCAGAGCCTGACCCGTCACGGCGCCACCGGCGGCCACGGAATCGCCGCCAGCGCGGGCAGCAGCTGCTCCTCCTCGTACGCCAGATGCGCGTCGAGCTCGCTCGTCATCCGCTCCACCTCGGCCCGGAAGCGCGCCCGGTCGGCCCCCGCCATGTCCCCGAGCAGCGCCTCTAGCTCCCCGCGGATCCGCTCGACGGTGACGTGCTCGGCGCGCAGTCGCGCCAGCGCCGCGGTGAGGCCGGGATGCGACTTTTCCAGGGCGGGGAAGACCGCCATCTCCTCGCCGGTGTGGTGGAAGTGCAGGCCCTCGCAGAAGGCGAGGCAGTGCTGCCGGATCTGTAGCCCGAGTCCGGCGCCGGTGTCGCCCGCGAAGTACGCGTCGGCCTCCGCCCGCACCCGCCCCAGCTGGTGCCGCAGCCAGGCGTGGCCTTGGAGGAGCTTGTCGGCGAGGTTGGTCGCCTCCGCGGGTGCCCCTTCGGCTTCGACCCGCTCGAGGGCGACCACCGGCAGCTTCCGCCCGGCCTTCTCCTCGTCGTCGGCGAAGCCGGGCGCCGCCCGTACGACGAGGTCGAAGAGCCGGTCCCGGTCCGCGCCTTCGGCGGGTACGGCGACGGCGGGAAAGGTCTCGGTGCCGAGCTCGACCTCGGTCATGGGGTGCGCGAGGAGGTTGTGGTACCAGGCGGGGTGGTGCGGGGCGCCGCCCGCGGAGCCGGTGACGAGGGGGCGGCCGCGCTCGTCGCGCACGTAACCGAGCGGTGTGGTGTGCGGCCGGCCGGAGCGGGCTCCGGTGGTGGTGAGCAGCAGTTCGGGCAGGGGGAACGGCAAGTGGGATCTCCTTGAAGGCAGGACAGCATGAAGGCAGGTGAAGGCCGCCGCCGGACACACCTGTGCCAGGGCGGTGAAGAGAGAAATGATCAGCCGGGGCCTGCGCGCCGAACGGCGCGCGGCGGGGCTCAGATCAGGGGCGCGTGGGTACTCACGATGCACTCCCGGGGATGGTCCGGTGCCTCCATGCGATCACCGTCCACCAGGCGTCTGCACGCGACACGGCCGCCAAAGCTAGATCAAGTCGGGCTGCCTGTCTACCCCTTCGCGCCGCGCAGCTCTTCCACCAGCACCGCGGCGTGACTGTGCTCGACGTCCTTCGAGGCGGTGAGCAGCGTGACAGGACCGGCGGCGGCGACCGAGCGCAGCCCCTCCAGCGCCTCGGCGGCCTCGCCTTCGGCGAGCTCCGCGCGATAGCGGCGGGCGAACTGCGCGTACGTGCCCTCGCCCGCGTGGTACCACTTCCGCAATTCGGTCGACGGCGTCAGCGCCTTCGGCCACTCGTCCACGTGCGCGTCGGCCTTCGCGATGCCCCGCGGCCACAGCCGGTCGACGAGGACGCGGGTGCCGTCGTCGGGGGCGGGCGGCTCGTAGATCCGGCGGATCCGGACGGCGGGGGCGTCAGGTGCGGACTTCGTCATGCCCTTCTTCATACACGCCGCAGGCTTGCGACAGCGCCTCGACGCACGCCCGGACCGCCGGGCTCGCCGCCCGCGTCCGCCAGGCGGCCTGCACGGTGCGGGTCAGCGCCGGCCGTACCGGCACGAACCGCACCCCCGGTGGGCACGGCTGCTGCGCCATCTCGGGTACGAGCGCGGCGCACAGCCCGCCGCGGACGAACGCCAGCTGGGTCGCGTACTCAGTCACCGGATAGCGCACCTCCGGCTCCAGGCCGACGCCGCGCAGCGCCTGAGTGAGGGCCTCGTACGGCTCCGTGCCGACCGGGCAGGCGGCCCAGACGAGGCCGCCGAGGTCGGCGAGGTCCAGCTCGGGGCGGGCGGCCGGCGCATGCCCCTCCGCCAGCGCGACCTGGATGTCCTCGACGGCGAGCGTGCGGACGCCGAGCCCCTGCGGGAGGGCGAACGGGCGGGAGTCCCAGCTTTCGGTGAGCAGCAGGTCGAGGTCGCCGGCGAGCAGCTGCGGCACCAGGTCGACGGCCTCGCCGTCCACCACCGTCGGGGTCAGCCGCGGGTGTTCGGCGGTGAGGCGGGCCAGCACGTCGGGCAGCAGGGCGCGCAGCGAGCTGCCGACGCCGCCAAGACGCAGCGGGCCGATGATCTCGGCGCCCAGCTCGGCGAGGTCGGCCTCGGCGGCCGCGGCCTGGGCGCAGACGCGGGCGGCGTGGCCGGCGAGGACCCGGCCGGCGTGGGTGAGGCGGACGCTGCGGCCGTGCGGTTCGAGGAGGCGGTGGCCCGACTCGCGTTCCAGCTTGACCAGTTGCTGAGAGACCGCGGACGGCGTGATGTGCAGGGCACGGGCGGCGGTCGCCATCGAGCCGTGGGTGGCGACGGCGTCGAGGGCGCGGAGGCGGTCCAGTCCGAACACGCCAGCAATGCTAATGGTTTCCCGCAAGAAATCGTCGCTTTTGCTTTCGGGAGGGCGCAGGCAGGGTGGGGTGCATGCCCCCTGTGCTCCTGGTCATCGCCGGTTCCGCGTGCATTTCGCTGTCCGCGATGTTCGTCAAGCTGTCCGGCGTCGGAGCCGGGACCGCCGCCTTTCTGCGCTGCGCGCTGGCGCTGATCGCGCTCGTGCCGCTGGCGGTGGTGGAGGTACGGCGGCGCGGGCGGCTGCCGCGCCGGGTGGTGGCGCTCGACGTGGTGGCGGGTCTGCTGCTGGGGGTCGACTTCGTCTTCTGGGCCGCGGCCATCCGCGACGTCGGCGCGTCCATCACCACCGTGCTGCTGAACATCCAGGTCGTCGTCTTCCCGGTGCTGGCACGGGCGTTCACAGGCGCGCCGCTGTCCGCCCGCTTCTACGCCACCGCGCCCGCCCTGCTCGCCGGCGTCGCCCTCGCGAGCGGCGCCATCGGCGATCCGGAGCCGGGCAGCAGTCCGGTCACGGGGGTGCTGTACGGCAGCGCGGCCGGCGTCGCCTTCGCCGGCTATCTGCTGCTCACCCGCCAGGGCGGCGGCAGCCGCGGCTACGTGGCGCTGCCGGTGACCGCGGCGACCGCCTCCGCCGCCGTGGCCGCGGGCATCCTCGGCGCCCTGTGGACCGGCATCGACCTGACCCCGGGGGCGGAAGCGTACGGCTGGCTGGGGCTGATGACGCTCCTCGGCCAGGTGCTCGCGCTGCTGCTGATCACTCCGGCGCTGCCGCTCCTCTCGCCCGCCACCGGCGGCTCCCTGCTCCTGCTCCAGCCGGTGCTGGCGATGGCGGCGGGCGTCGCCTTCCTCGGCGAGCGGCCGACCTGGACGCAGTACGCCGGCTGCGTGCTGGTGATCGCCGCGGTGTGGGGCACGACGCGGGCCGGGCGTCCATCCGGACCAGTGCGCGAACCGAGCGTTAGCGCCGACCGGTAGGGCGATCAAGACTGGTCTCCGGGCGGGCTCGCCCCCTCAACCCCCTGCGTACGACGAAGCCCGGAGGCCGGATGTTCCTGACCGCAGCGGTGTCGGCGGTGGCCGCAGCCGCCGTCCTAATGCCGAGCACGCCCATGGTGCAAGCCGATTCCGGCCGGTCCGCGCCGTGTCACGATCCGCGCCGCAGTCTTGAACCGCGCGACAAGCAACCGGCCGGCGTGCTCAAGAAGATCGCCACGTCCCGGAAGGTCATCGCCCTCACCTTCGACGCCAGCACCCACCCGGACAGCGCCAGCGCCCATCCCGACGGCGCCAGAAGAATCATCGCCACCCTCAAGGAGAAGAAGGTCCCCGCGACCTTCTTCCTGACCGGCCAATTCGCGCGCGTCCACCCCGACATCGCCCGCGAGATGGCGGCGGCCGGCTTCGCGATCGGGAATCACTCCGACACTCACCCCTTCTTCGGCTCACTCCCGCCGTGGGCAGCGCGACACGAGGTGAAGGCGGCGGACAGATCGATCGCTGCGGCGACAGGGCTGAGCACCACCAGGCCGCTCTTCCGGTTCCCTTACGGCAGGGCCACGCCCGCCAAGCTCCGCCTCGTCGACGGACTGGGCTACACCCCCATCGGATGGGCCGTCGACACGGAGGGCTGGAGGGGGGCCGCCTGCGGCAGCGGGCGGAAGGCCGTGATCGCCAGGGTGCTGCAGCGGCCGGAGCCGGGGCAGATCATCCTGATGCACATCGGCTCCGGCTGGGATCCCACCTCCACACCGGACGCCGACGCCCTGCCCGCCGTCATCGACCGGCTGCGGAAGGAGGGCTACTCCTTCACGGAGCTCCCGGCGCTGCCATGAGCATTGACGGTTACGCCGGTTTCTGCTGAGGTCACGGCCAACAACAGGTTATTACTGCCCAGTTGGAGGCCGTAGGTGTCCGTGCGTGCGCGTACCAGACGATTCGCTCTGCCGGCCCTCGCCCTGGTCCTCGGCGCGGTGGGGCTGCCGCCCGCGACGGCTGCCCAGGAGCGCGGCGGAGGGCTGTCCGCCGAGATCCGGTACACCGCGTACGGCATCCCGCACATCAAAGCTAAGGATTACGCGGGGCTCGGCTTCGGCACCGGGTACGCGCAGGCGCAGGACATGGTGTGCGATCTGGCCGGCGGCTTCGTCACCCTGCGCGGGGAGCGGTCGCGGTACTTCGGCGCCGACGGCCGTACCGACCAGGCGCTCTCGTCCGCGTCCACCAATCTCGGCAGCGATCTGTACTTCCGCGGCATCCGGGACTCCGGCACCGTCGAGCGGCTGCTGGAGGTCAAGCCGCCGGAGGGGCCGCCGCGCGAGATCAAGGAGCTGACCCGCGGCTGGACGGCGGGCTACAACACCTGGCTGAAGCGCAACAAGGTCACCGACCCGGCCTGCAAGGGAGCCGAATGGGTGCGTCCCGTCACCGAACTCGACGTCGCCTCGCGGGCGTACGCGCTCGCCGTGCTCGGCGGGCAGGGGATGAGCGTCGACGGGATCACGGCGGCGGCACCGCCGGGGACGGCGGCCGCGAAGAAGGCGGCCACGAAGGCCACGGCCCCCGAGGCCGCCGCCCGCGCCGCCCGTAAGCTCTTCGACCGCTCCGACGCCGCGATGGGCTCCAACGCCGTCGCGTTCAGCGGCAAGACCACCGCCAACGGCCGCGGCCTCCTCCTCGGCAACCCGCACTACCCGTGGGCGGGCGGCCGCCGCTTCTGGCAGTCGCACCAGACCATCCCCGGCGAGCTCAACGCCGCCGGCGCCTCGCTGCTCGGCTCCCCCACCATCTCCATCGGCCACAACAGCCGCGTCGCCTGGAGCCACACGGTCGCCACCGGCGTACCGGCCAACATCCACGAGCTGAAGCTCGACCCGGCCGACCCGAAGGCGTATCTCGTGGACGGCAAGTCCGAGAAGATGTGGCCCCGGCCGGTCACGGTGGAGACCAAGGACGGCAAGGTCACCAAGACCCAGTGGTGGACCCGCTACGGGCCGATCACCACCTCGCTCGGCGGCCGCATCAACCTCCCCTGGACCGCGACGACGGCCTACGCGCTGAACGACCCCAACGCCGCCAACCTCCGCGCCACCGCCACCGGCCTCGGCTTCAGCAAGGCCCGCTCCATCGCGGGCGTCAAGAAGGCGCTCGCCGACACCCAGGGCCTTCCCTGGGTCAACACCATCGCCGCCGACGCCAAGGGCCGCACCCTCTTCACCCAGTCCCAGGTCCTCCCCCGCATCACCGACGACCTCGCCGAGCGCTGCTCCACCCCGCTCGGCAAGCTCACCTATCCCGTCGCGGGCCTCGCGGTGCTCGACGGCTCCCGTACGGACTGCGCCCTCGGCAAGGACGAGGACGCCGTACAGCCGGGCATCTTCGGCCCGTCCCGGATGCCCGTCCTGAACGACGCCCCGTACGCCGAGAACTCCAACGACTCCGCCTGGCTGGCCAACGCCGACACCCCGGTCACGGGCTACGAGCGGGTCTTCGGCGACTTCGGCACCGAGCGCTCGATGCGCACCCGCGGGGCGGTCGAGGACGTGTCCGCGATGGCCCGCGAGGGCGGGCTGAGCGTGTCCGACCTGCAGCGCCAGCAGTTCGGCACCGGCAACCGGGCGCCCGCGGGCAAGCTCGCCGCCGAGGACCTCGCGAAGTTCTGCGCGGCATTGCCGGGCGGCACGGCGACCGGCACCGGCGGCCGCACGGTGGACGTCTCGGGCGCCTGCCCGGTGCTGCACGACTGGGACCGTACGATGCGCAGCTCCAGCCGCGGCGCGCTGCTCTTCGACCGCTTCTGGCGCAAGGCCCGCGCCGGGGTGCCGGCCGGGCAGCTGTGGCAGGTGCCGTTCGACAAGGCGGATCCGGTACGGACCCCGCACACCCTCAACACCGCCGCGCCCGGCGTGGCCGTCGCGCTCGCCGACGCGGTGGCGGAGCTGAAGGACGCGGGGATCGCGCTGGACGCGCCGCTGGGCAAGCACCAGTTCGTGGAGCGCAACGGGAAGCGGCTGCCGATCCCGGGCGGCACCGAGTCGCTCGGCGTGTGGAACAAGACCGAACCGGTGTGGAACGCGGCCGGCGGCAGCTACACCGACGTCTCGACGGGCTCCAGCTACATCCAGGCGGTCGGCTGGGACGGGTCCCCCTGCCCGAAGGCGCGCACCCTCCTCACGTACTCCCAGTCCGCGAATCCGGCCTCGCCGCACTACGCCGACCAGACCCGGCTCTACTCCCGCGGCCGCTGGGTCACCCCGCCGTTCTGCGAGAAGGACATCCGCAAAGCCACCACGCGTCACATCACGGAGCTCCGATCCGTCAGGTAGGCATGGATGACAACGGCAGGAACGACGAGGACTTTCTGGCGGAGCAGTTCGAGGCCCACCGCGGGCACCTGCGCGCGGTGGCGTACCGGATGCTGGGCTCGCTCACCGAGGCCGACGACGCCGTGCAGGAGGCCTGGCTGCGGCTGAGCCGCGCGGACGCCGGCGAGGTGCGCAACCTCGGCGGCTGGCTGACCACCGTCGTCGGCCGGGTCAGCCTGGACATGCTGCGCTCGCGCACCTCCCGCCGCGAGGACCCCCTCGAGGTCGAGCGGCTGCCGGACCCGGTGGTGGGCCCGGCGGACGGCATGGACCCCGAGCAGGAGGTGCTGATCGCCGACTCGGTGGGGCTCGCGCTGCTGGTGGTGCTGGAGTCGCTCGCCCCTGCGGAGCGGCTGGCGTTCGTGCTGCACGACATGTTCGCGGTCCCGTACGACGAGATCGCCCCCATCGTCGGCCGCAACACCGCCGCGGC
Organism: Streptomyces coryli; assembly: GCF_011044975.1. Classification (GTDB taxonomy): domain Bacteria; phylum Actinomycetota; class Actinomycetes; order Streptomycetales; family Streptomycetaceae; genus Streptomyces; species Streptomyces coryli. The sequence goes on from NZ_JAAKZV010000084.1 coordinate 22,839, forward strand.
CCGCCAGCTCGCCAGCCGGGCGCGGCGGCGGGTGCAGGGCTCGGTGCCGGAGCCCGAACCGGACCTGAACAAGCAGCGCGAGGTCGTCGACGCCTTCCTGGCCGCCGCCCGCGACGGCGACTTCGAGGCGCTGGTGTCCGTCCTCGACCCGGACGTCGTCCTGCGCGCCGACCGCGGCCCGTCCCGTACCGGCGGCCTCACCCGGATCGTCGGCGCACAGGCGGTGGCGGGCGGCGCGATCACCTTCCAGCGGGTCGCGGCCCAGGTGCGACCGGCCCTGGTGAACGGCGCGGCGGGCCTGGTCAGCGTCGTGAACGGCCGCCCGTGGTCGGTGGTGAGCTTCACCGTCGCGAACGGCAAGGTGAAGGAACTCAACATCCTGTCGGACCCGGAGCGGGTGGCGCGGCTGGAGTTCACGGTGCTGTAGCGGCCACCCGCCGGGGACGGATTGAGTGGAGCGGTTATTCGCAGGCCATGGTGACCTGGGCGCGGAAAATGTGTCCGAAATTCGGATCGTCGAAGGTCTCGAAGACCTGCGGTTCGCCTACCAGCTCACAGTGGAACTGGCCTACGCCACTGGCCGAGACGGTGGCATCGTCAATGGCTCCCTGGATCGCGCTCTCGGCCGTAAGTCCACGTCCGCCACCGGTCCACACCGTGGAACCCGTGGCCATGGCGGGTGCCGCGGCGGCCAGCAGGGCCGCGGTCGTTCCGGCCACAACGAGTGCGGCACAGGGCCCTCGTCCAGATGGTCGCAATTTCATCGCTCACTGCCTCCCCGGATCGTGCCCCGCCGGGCGGTGGGGTTTTTGGTTGCGTGTTCAGCCATACGCGCGCAGCGGGCGGACTGTTCAGACCGTGCCGGGCTGGTAATCGCCGCCGGGCATGCGGGTGATGACGCCCATGCGGTTGGCGGCGTTGATGAGGGAGATGATCAGGGTCAGGGCGGCCAGTTCCTCCTCGTCGTAGTGCTTGGCGGCGTTCTCCCAGGCCTCGTCGGTGATGCCGCCGGCGGCGTCGGCGATGCGGGTGCCCTGCTCCGTCAACTCCAGGGCGGCGCGCTCGGCGTCGGTGAAGACGGTCGACTCGCGCCAGGCGGCGACCAGGTTGATACGCACGGACGGCTCGTCGCCGTGGGCGAGGTCCTTGCTGTGCGCGTCGGTGCAGTAGCCGCAGCCGTTGATCTGGCTGGCGCGGAGCATGACCAGGTCCTGGGTGGCTTTCGGGAGGGTGGTTCCCTTCATGACCGCGAGGCTGGCGGCGTAGAACTGGCGGGAGACCTTGGCGCCGAGGGGGCTGGTGGAGAGGTTGATACGGGGAGCCATGAGTTCGTCCTCACTGTGTGATCCGTGTGGTCCAGGTGATTACGAACATGGAGATGCCGGCCGGCCGGGCTTTGTGACAGATGGGGATGTGTGACCTGGGTCACTCGCCGATCACGCCTTCCGCCAGGCCGAGGTCCACCATGTCCTGGGGGCGGAGGCGGAGGTCGTCGGCGGTGGACTCGGTGGCGGTGGGCGGGCGCTTGAGGATGGCGGTGGCGAGCTCCGGGGCGATGACGGAGAAGTAGCTGTCGGGGGTGAGCCAGGTGCGGCCGGGGGCGGTGAGGGCGAGGGCGCCGCCGGAGCCGCCCTCGCCGATCACGAGGGTGGTGATCGGCGTACGGGATTCGGCCACCGCGGCGAAGACTTCGGCGATGGCGGGGCCCGCGCCGCGGCGCTCCGCTTCCGTGTCGTTCGCGGCGCCCGGGGTGTCCACGAGGGTGAGGACGGGGATGCGGAGGCGGTCGGCGAGGCGGATCGTGCGGGCGATCGTGCGATAGCCCTCCGGGCGGGTGGCCGTGCCCAGTTGGGCGGCGTACGCGATGGTGCCGTGGGTGGGATGGTCGCCGAACCCGCAGGTGACGCCGTCGTCGGTACCGCCGCAGCGGTCACCGCTGAGGGTGACGCGGTGGGTGAAGTACGCGTCGAGGTACGCGCCGGCGCGGGGGCGCTCCGCGGCGCGGGCTCGCAGGACGGCGGTCCAGCCTGAGCCCGTGGGCCGGGATGTGCCGTCGCCGGTGAGCGCGTGGGGTGGATCCGCGGGCTCGCGGCTCGGGTTCGTCAGCAGGCGCAGCCAGCGGGCCAGTTCCTGCGGTAGGTCGTCCTGCGGGACCACCGCGTCCACGTGACCGTGCGCGTGCTGGTCCTCCGCCGTGTACGCCGCGGGATCGGCGTCAGGCGGCCGTACCCGCGAGCCGGCGAAGCCGATCTGGGCGCCGGGTACGGCGAGGGTGACGTCGGCGCCCGCGCCGAGTGTCGCCCAGCCGCCGCCCGTCGTCGGGTCGTAAGCGACCGCCACCTGCGGGAGGCCGGCGGCGCGGGTGTGGGCGGACTGTTCGGCGATGCGGCGGAGTTGGATGAGGGCGCGCATGCCCTCCTGCATGCGGCTGCCGCCCGTGGCGATGAGGGAGACGACCGGGGTGCGCAGCTCGCGGGCGCGGGTGAAGGCCGCTTCGAGGCGGTCGCCGGTGCGTTCGCCGAGGGAACCGCCGAGGTAGCCGAACTCGAAGGCGATGAGCGTGGTGTCCACGCCGCCGATACGGGCGGTGCCGCAGACCACCGATTCGGTCTCGCCGGTGCGCGCCGCGGCGCGGGTGCGCTGGGTGTCGTAACCGGGCCAGCCGAGCGGGCCGTCGGCGGGCTGGGGGGTCGGGGGGACGGTCAGTTCGGTGAAGTGGTCGGTGACGGAAGCGATCAGGTCGCGGGCGGTGGGGTGGTCAGCCATGGAGGGAGCGCTTCATGATCTTGCCCATGTCGTTGCGGGGGAGAGTGTCGAGGAAGTGGACGGTGCGCGGGCGCTTGTGGGGGGCCAGTTGGCGGGCCACGTGGTCCGCGAGTTCTTTGGGGGTGGGGGGTTCGCCCGCCGGGACCACCCAGGCGACGATGCGTTCGCCGAGGTCGTCGTCCGGCTCGCCGGTGACGGCGGCCTCGGCGACCGCCGGGTGCTCGAGGAGGGCGTTCTCGATCTCGCCCGCGCCGATCTTGTAGCCGCCCGACTTGATCAGGTCGGTGGCGCGGCGGCCGACGATGCGGAAGCGGCCGGCCCCGTCCCGTACGGCCATGTCGCCGGTGCGGAACCAGCCGTCGCGGAAGGCGGCGGCGGTGGCGTCGGGCCGGTTGAGATAGCCGGTGAAGAGGTGCGGGCCGCGCACCTCGATCTCGCCCGCCTCGTCGGCCTCGTCGTCTTTGGCGAGGCGCGCCTCGACGGACGGGAGCGGGACGCCGACCGTGCCCGCCGCGTCCGTATCGCCGGGGAGGACGCTGGTGTTCATCAGGGTCTCGGTCATCCCGTAGCGCTCGATGACGTGGCGGCCGGTGGCGGCGGTGATGCGGCGGTGGTCGTGGAGCGGGAGGGCGGCGGAGCCGGAGACCAGGAGGCGGGCGCCGGCCAGGGACTTGGCGAGGTCGGGATCGTTGGGGAGGTCCTCGGCCAGGCGGTGGTACATCGTCGGCACGCCGAAGAGCATCGTGCCGCCGGCGGCGAGCGCGGCCGCGATCGCGCGGGGGTCGAAGCGGCCGACGTGGTGGACCGTACCGCCGCGGCGCAGCGGGCCGAGGACGCCGAGGATCAGGCCGTGGACGTGGAAGAGCGGGAGGGCGTGCACGACGGTGTCGGCGTCGGTCCAGGACCACAGGGCGGCCAGGTCGTCGAGGTTGGCGGCGATGGCGCGGCGGGGCAGGACGACGCCCTTGGGCGGTCCTGTGGTGCCGGAGGTGTAGACGATCAGGGCGGGGGTCTCGGGGGCGGCCGGCTCGGAGGGCGGCTCGGTGGGCTGCTCGGAGGCCTGCCCGGTGGGCTGCTCGGAGGCCTGCCCGGTGGGCTGCTCGGAGGGCGGCTCCGACGGGTCGGCGTGCAGTCGCACATCCAGCCGGGGCAGGGCCCCCAGCGGGCCCGGCAGGTCGTCGTCGGCGCCGGCCAGGACGAGGCCGGGCTCGCTGTCGGCGGTGATGTGCGCCAGTTCGCGCTCGCCGATGCGCGGGTTGAGGGGTACGGCGGCCACCCCGGCGAGCAGCGCGCCCGTCACCGCGACCGCCGTCTCGGGCGTCGGCGTGGCCCACACCGCCACCCGGCGGGTGCCGTCGAGCCGGCGTGCCACGGCGGTCGCGGCGGCGGCGAGTTCGGCGTAGGTGAGGGTGGTGGGGCCGAAGCGGAGGGCGGTGCGCGGGCCGGCGGCGTGCAGAGCGGGGAAGATCGGGTTCACGTGTGCGAGCTCCTCGGTCGTCGTACAGGGGCGGCACCCGGGGGCCTGGGGGCGGGGCCCCCAGGATTCCATTCCCGCGGCACCTCAGCGGAGCGCGGGCGTGTCAGCCCCAGCCCGGGACCACGAAAGCAAGCCACACCACGGCCGGGGCGATGACGACTACCACACCGCCGTAGATCATCAACTGGCGGAAGAAGCGGTCCCGGTCGACGTCCTCGGCGTTGGCGAGGACCAGCGCGCCGTTCGTGGAGAACGGGCTCACGTCGACCACGGTCGCGGACACCGCGAGCGCCGCGATCATGCCGACGGCACCGACCTCCCCGGCGGCGAGGAAGGGCACGGCGAGGGGGATCAGCGCGCCCATGATGCCGACGGACGAGGCGAAGGCGGACACGATCGCGCCGATGTAGCAGAGCAGCAGGGCGGCGAGCAGCGGGATGCCGATGTCGCTGACCGCCTCTCCCGCCCACTCGATGGTGCCCATCTCGTCGAGCACGGCGACGTAGGTCAGGACGCCGCAGATGAGGAAGACCGTGGACCAGGAGATCTCGGAGACGGCGGCCTTGGAGGTGTCCGGCCAGATCGCGCTGAGCACGACGGCGATGGTGATGGCGGTGAGGCCGACGTCGAGGTCGAAGGCGAGGGCGCCGGTGACCAGGGCGACCAGGCCGAGGAGGGTGGCGATGCGGGGCGGGTCGAGACGGGGGGCCTCGGGGAGTCCGGCACCATCTCCCGTGCCTCCGCCGGTGGTTACGGGCCCGGGGCCCGAGCCGCCGCCTACCGCGACCACCGCCGGCTCGCGCGTCTTGGCCGACGCCGCCCGGGAGCGGCGCGTCACCACGACGTACACGATCCCGGCGATGACGGTGTTGACGACCAGGCTCGACAGGAAGAGCACGCCCTCGTTGCCGGGCAGGTCCTCGCGGTCGACGATGCTGTTGACGGTGGAGCCGTAGACGCTGGTCGGGGAGAAGCCGCCGGCCTGGGCGCCGTGCACGACCATGATGCCCATCAGCAGCGGGCTGATCCCGTACTGCGCGGCGAAGCCGAGGGCGAGCGGCGCCACGATGGCGACCGCGCCCGGGCTCACCGCCCCGATCGCGGTGAGCGCGCCGGTGACCGCGAACATCACCCAGGGGATGAGCGCGACCCGGCCGCGCACCAGCCGTACGGAGGCGTGCACCAGCCAGTCGGTGGTGCCGTTGGCGCGGGCGATGGCGAAGAGGTACGTGACGCCGGCCAGCACGACGAAGAGGTCGCCGGGGAAGCCCGCGAACACCCCGTCCGCATCGAGGTCAGCGGCGAGCGTGCCGACGCCGAAGGCGGCGGCGAAGGACAGGGCGCCCATGTTGATGGAACGCGTGGTGGCGATGACGAAGACCGCCACCAGGACGAGGATCGAGATCATTTCTGCGGACACGAGGGGCTCCCGTCGTCGGCCGCCGCGAGTAGAATTGGACGAGTGGCTGAGCCACTTTCCACCCGTGGCGGGGACGCGTCAATACGTGGCGCAACAGCAACTGTCGCTTTGGGCCCCGCTGTTAGGCTCAGCCGCAGGTCAGCCCGCGACCGAGAGGACGTAGCCGCCGTGTCAGAACCCGACTCCGCCTCCGGCTCCCTGCGCCCGCTCCCCCGCCCGCGCCTGCACGAGCAGGTGCTGGAGCGGATCCGCGCGTACGCGCTCGAGTCCGGGCTGCACGCGGGCGACCGGCTGCCGGCGGAGCGCGATTTGGCGCAGCGTCTGGGGGTGAGCCGGGCGTCGGTGAAGCAGGCGGTGGTGGTGCTGGAGGTGCAAGGGCTGGTCGAGGCGCGGCACGGCGGCGGGGTGTATCTGCTGCGGGACACGCTGGAGGCGGAACCGGTCGAGCAGTTGGTGCGCCGCCGCCAGGTGCTGCCCGACGTACTCGACGCGCGGGAGGCGCTGGAGACGAAGCTCGCCGACCTCGCGGCGCGGCGCCGTACAGACGACGACCTGGCGGCGATGGAGCACGCCCTCGCGACGATGCGCGCCGAGATCGCCGAACGTGCGCATGGGGTGGAGGGCGACCGGCTCTTCCACGCGGCGGTGACGGCGGCGGCGCGGAGTGCGCTGCTGGCGGAGTTCATGCGCGAGATCGCGGCGCAGATCACGGAGTCGCGCAAGGAGTCGCTGCGCCAGCCGGGCCGGCCGGACCGGTCGCTGGGGCAGCACCAGCGCATCCTCGACGCGATCCGGGCGGGCGACCCGGACGAGGCGGCGGCCGCGATGCGCGATCACGTACGGACGGTGGCGCAGGTGCGGCTGCTGTCGTGGGATCCGGAGGAGATGGCCGGGGAGGGCTGAGGGCTTCGGTACCGGCCGGGCGTCAGCTCACCACCGCGAGTTCGTGCGGCGTGTTGTTCAGGCGGCGTCTGCCGTCCTCCGTGCACACCACGATGTCCTCGATGCGCACCCCGAAGCGGCCCGGCAGATAGATGCCCGGCTCGATGGAGAAGCACATCCCCGGCACCAGCTCCTGGTGCTCGCCCTCGACCATGTACGGCGGCTCGTGGGTGGTGACGCCGATGCCGTGGCCGGTGCGGTGGATGAAGTACTCGCCGTATCCGGCGTCCTCGATCACGGCGCGGGCGGCGCGGTCGATGTCCTGGCAGGCGGCCCCGGGCCGTACGGCCTCGAAGGCGGTCTGCTGCGCGGTGCGCACGATGTCGTGGATGCGCTGCGCCTCGGCGGTCGGCTCGCCGACGTGGACGGTGCGCGTCGTATCGGAGCCGTAGCCGTCCTTGAGGCCGCCGAAATCGAGGACGACCATGTCGCCGGTGCGGATGGTGCGCTCGCCCGCCTCGTGGTGCGGGTTGGCGCCGTTGGGGCCGGAGCCGACGACGGTGAAGTCGACCTGGCTGTGGCCGTGTTCGCGGAGGAGCCGGGCCAGGTCGGCGGCGATGTCGGCCTCTTTGCGGCCGTCGAAGGGGACCGAGAGGATGTCGCGGTACGTGGCGTCGGCCGCCGCGCCGGCGGCCGCGAGCCGGGCCACCTCGTGCTCGTCCTTGACCGCGCGCAGCATCGGGAGGGCGTCGGTGAGCGCTCGGTAGGAGCCGCCGGGGAGGGTGCGCTGCAGGCCCAGGAGGTGCAGTGCCCAGGCGTTGTCGGAGACGCCGTAGCGGCCGCCGGCGGCCAGCAGCCAGGTCACCGCGCCGTACGGGTCGGTGCCGTCCTTCCAGTCGGTCATCCGCAGCGCGCCGGCGCCCGGGGCGGATTCCGCGTCGGGGCGCTCCAGGGCCGGGACGACGAGCTGCGGTTCGGTGTCCGCCGACAGCACGAGGAGGGTGAGCCGCTCGGTGACCGCGGTCGGCTGATAGCCGCACAGCCACACCATGTCGGGCCCCGGCGTGATCAGCAGCCCCGCCAGCCCGGCGTCGGCGGCGGCGATGGCTGCGCGCGCCATCCGCTCGGCGTAGTCCTCTTCCGTAAGGGCCTGCACTGCTGCGTCCGTCATGCTCCCTGCCTCGCCATTCGCACGAACGCCCTCGCGGGCGGTGTCCCGACGAGTGCCAGTCTGCCGGACTCGGTCGCGGTGCGGTGGGAGCTGGTCGGGTGTGGGG
>NZ_JAAKZV010000085.1 GCF_011044975.1 Streptomyces coryli
TTGCTCCCCCGCGTAAGGCTGCCGAGCGTGGCCCAGCAGGGGCGCCCGGCCGCCGTGCGCGGCGCGGCGCGGCGGCCAACCCGTGCGGCAGCGGCGGAAGGCTCAGCCCTCGTAAAAGACCCGCTCCACCACGCCTCGCGCCCGTCGCGTCGTGCGCCGGTAGTCCTCGATCAACTCGCCCGCGTGTCCGGGTCCGTAGCCCAGATAGCGCCCGACCCCGGCCAGTTCCCGGCCCTCGGCCGGGAAGGTGTCGCCAGGGCGGCCGCGTACCAGCATCACCGCGTTGCGGACGCGCGTGGCCAGCAGCCAGGCCTCGTCCAGGACCTGGGCGTCCTCCGCCGCGAGCAGCTCCGCCTCGGCGGCGGCCGCCAGCGCCGCCCTGGTCCTCGTCGTACGCAGCCCGGCGACCTCGTGGCCGTGCCGCAGCTGCAGCAGCTGCACCGTCCACTCCACATCCGACAGGCCGCCGCGGCCCAGCTTCGCGTGCAGTGTCGGGTCCGCGCCGCGCGGCAGTCGCTCCGCCTCCATCCGGGCCTTGAGGCGGCGAATGTCGCGGACTCCGTCCGCGCCGAGGCCGGACGCGGGGTAGCGCAGCGGGTCGATGAGCTCGACGAAGCGTCGGCCGAGCCCTTCGTCGCCGGCCACCGGCTCGGCGCGCAGCAGGGCCTGGCTCTCCCAGACGAGGGACCAGCGGCGGTAGTACGCGGCGTAGGACGCGAGCGTGCGCACCAGCGGGCCGCTCTTGCCCTCCGGGCGCAGGTCGGCGTCGATGAGCAGGGGCGGGTCGGCGGTGGGGAGCTGGAGCAGCCGGCGCAGCTCGTTGGCGACGGCGAACGCGGCCTGGGCGGCCTCCTCGTCGGCGACGCCTTCGCGCGGTTCGTGCACGAAGAGCACGTCGGCGTCGGACCCGTAACCGAGCTCGTGGCCGCCGAAGCGCCCCATGCCGATGACGGCGAAACGGGTCGGCAGCTCGTCGCCCCACCGGGCGCGCACGGCGGCGCGCAGCGCGCCCGCGATGGTGGCGGCGTTGATGTCGCTGATCGCGTCCCCTGTACGGTCCACCGCGGTGGCGGCGGGCCCGCTGACCAGTCCGGTGCCGGTTTGCTCGGGGACCGCCCCCACCGGCTGCCCGTACGCCTGAATGATGTCCGCCGCCGCGCTCCGGAACAGCTCGCGCCGCCGCACCCCGCGCACCGCCGCCACCGCCGACTCCGGGTCGGGGTGGCGGCCGACGGCGGCCATCACCTCCTGCTCCAGGGCCGCGCGGGAGCGGGCGCGCAGGCCCTGCTCGTCGCCGAGGAGCGCCACCGCCTCCGGGGCGCGCAGCAGCAGGTCGGGGGCGAAGCGGCCGGCCGACAGCACCCGGGCGAGGTTCTCCGCCGCGGCGCCCTCGTCGCGCAGCAGCCGCAGGTACCACGGAGTCTTGCCGAGGGCGTCCGATACCTGGCGGAAGTTGAAGAGACCCGCGTCCGGGTCGGCCGAGTCGCCGAACCAGCCGAGCATCACCGGCAGCAGCGTCCGCTGGATCGCCGCCTTGCGGCTCATCCCGGAGGCGAGCGCCTCCAGGTGGCGCAGCGCGGCGGCGGGGTCGGCGTAGCCGAGGGCCTCGAGTCGCTGGCTGGCCGCGGCCGCGGTGAGGTGCGCCTCGCCGGGGGTGAGGCGGGCGACGGCGTCGAGCAGCGGGCGGTAGAAGAGCTTCTCGTGCAGCCGGCGCACCTCGCGCGCGTGCCGCCGCCAGGCCCGCCGCAGCTCGGTGGCCGGATCGCCGCGGAAGCCCATCGAGCGGCCGAGCCGGCGCACCTCGCTCGCGCTCTCCGGCATCAGGTGGGTGCGGCGCAGCTTCTGCAGCTGGATGGCGTGTTCCATCGAGCGGAGGAATCGATACGCCTCGTCGAGCGAAGCCGCGTCCGTCCGGCCGACGTAGCCGCCCGCGGCGAGCGCCTCCAGGGCGACCAGCGTCGTGCCGCTGCGCAGGCTCTCGTCCCCGCGGCCGTGCACCAACTGCAGCAGCTGCACGGCGAACTCCACGTCCCGCAGCCCGCCAGGCCCGAGCTTCAGCTCGCGCTCGAGCTGCGCGGCCGGGATGTTGTCGACCACGCGGCGGCGCATCTGCTGCACGTCGGTGACGAAGTTCTCCCGCTCGGCGGCGTGCCAGACGAGCGGCTCGACGGCGTCGACGTAGGCCTTCCCGAGCTCGGTGTCGCCGGCCATCGGCCGGGCCTTGAGCAGCGCCTGGAACTCCCAGGTCTTGGCCCAGCGCTGGTAGTACGCGAGGTGGCTCGACAGCGTCCGCACCAGCGGCCCGTTGCGGCCCTCGGGGCGGAGGTTGGCGTCGACCTGCCAGATCGTGCCCTCCGCGGTGGTGTCGGAGCACAGCCGCATCAGCCGGGCGGCGAGCCGGGTGGCGGCCTGCAGCGCCTTGCCCTCGTCCGTATCGCCGCGGGCCTCGGCGACGAAGATGACGTCCACGTCCGATACGTAATTGAGCTCGCGGCCGCCGCACTTGCCCATGCCGATCACGGCCAGCCGGCAGGCGGAGCTGTCCTCCGGCGCCTCCTCGGCGGCGATCTCCAGCGCCGCGCGCACGGTGGCGGTGGCGAGGTCGGCGAGTTCGGCGGCGGTCTCGGCGACGTCGGTGGTGCCGCAGACGTCGCGCGCGGCGATGCCGAGCATCGCCCGGCGGTAGGCGATGCGCAGCGCGTCGGGGCGGGGCAGCGCGGCGCCGCGCTCGCCCCAGACGCCCTCGGCGAGCGCCTGCTCGAACTCGCCGGTGGCCGGGTGCAGATCGGCCGACTCGTACGTGACCAGGGACTCCCAGTCGTCCGGGTGCCGGGCGAGGTGGTCGGCGAGCGCCTCGGAGGCGCCGAGGACGCCGAGGAGGCGGTCGCGGAGCGGCTTCGCGGAGGTGACGGTGTCCAGCAGCACCCCGCGCTGGTCGTCCGGGAGCGCCTCGGCGAGCCGTACGAGACCGAGCAACGCCTGGTCCGGGTCGGCGGTGGCGCCGAGGGCGTCGAGCAGCACCGGGTCGGACTGCGCGGCGGCGAGGGCGGGCGCGGCGAGGAGGCGGTCCGCGGCGGCGGTGTCGGTGAACCCGTGCCGGACGAGGCGGGTGACGGTGGAGCGGCGTCCTCCCTGCGGGTTGGCCATGCGGCCGGCCTCCTCGTTGATCGCGGCTGAATTGGTCGCGGCTGATCGTCGCGGGTTACCACTTTCCCACCTCGCGCGGTGGGCGCCGTAGCCCGGCGTCCGATCGCGACGCAGGCGGCGCACTGAAAGGAACTTATGCCGCATCGTGGTAAATACGGTGCATGTCCTACCCGGGAAGCCTGCTCCTCATCATGGCCGCCGCCGTGCTCGCCCCCCTCCTCGCCCACGGAGCCGGCCGCTGGGTGCGGATCCCGCTGGTCATCTTCGAGATCCTGCTCGGCATCCTGATCGGCCCCGACGTACTCGGCTGGGCGAAGGGGGACGAGGTCACCGACGCGCTCTCCCACCTCGGCCTCTCCATGCTGATCTTCCTCGCCGGGTACGAGATCCAGTTCGACGCCGTCCGCGGCGACACCCTGCGCCGCTCGGTGCGGGCCTGGGTGGTCACGCTCGCCCTCGGCATCGGGATCGCGTTCGCGCTGACCGGCGCGGACTCCGCGAAGAGCTTCGTCATCGGCACGGCGCTCACCAGCACCGCCCTCGGCGCGATCCTGCCGATCCTGGCGGACAGCGGGGATCTGCGCGGCCGCTTCGGCAACGTGGTGATGGCGATGGGCTCGGTCGGCGAGTTCGGCCCCATCATCGCCATGGCGCTGCTGCTCAGCGGCCGCAAGCCGGCGGCGTCCGCGGCGCTGCTCATCGCGTTCGCCGCGGTCACGGTGGCGGCCGTCTTCTGGGCGCTGCGGCCCAAGCCGCCCTGGTTCGCGCAGATCGTCACCAAGACGCTGCGCACCAGCGGCCAGTTCGCGGTCCGCTACGTCATGCTGCTGCTGGTCGCCATGCTGGCGCTCGCCCACAGCTTCGGCCTCGACGCCCTGCTGGGCGCGTTCGCCGCGGGTCTGCTGACGCGGCTGGTGCTGCACGGCTCCGCCCCGGAGGCCGCCGAGGAGGTGCTCGGCAAGGTCGAGGCGATGGGCTACGGCTTCCTGGTGCCGCTGTTCTTCGTCGTCACCGGCATCGAGTTCGACCTCGCCGCGCTGCTGGACGGCGGCCGCGCCCTGCTGCTGCTCCCCGTCTTCCTGCTGCTCTTCCTCGTCGTCCGCGGCCTGCCGGTCTACGCCCTCGCCCCACGCGACCTGAACCGCACCGACCGCACCGCGCTCACCTTCTACGCCGCCACCTGCCTGCCCCTGGTCGTCGCCATCACGGCCATCGGCCTGGACCAGAAGGTGCTCGGCTCGGGCGAGGCCGCGGCGCTGGTCGGCGCCTCGATGATCTCGGTCCTGGTCTTCCCGCTGATCGCCCTCAAGCTCCGTACCGGGGAAGGCGCGGCACAGCGTCCGACGAGCCGGGATGTGGAGGAAGAAGCCTGGTGACCTACAGAACCGGGAGGCTCTTCCGCAGTTCGAAGGCCGTGACCTCGCTCCGGTACTCCTCCCACTCCTGCTTCTTATTCCGCAGGAAGAAGTCGAAGACATGCTCGCCGAGCGTCTCCGCGACCAGCTCGCTGTTCTCCATCAGGCCGATCGCCTCGCCGAGGTTCTGCGGCAGCGGCTGGATGCCCATCGCGCGGCGCTCGGCATCGGTGAGCGCCCACACGTCGTCCTCGGCGCCGGCCGGGAGCTCGTAGCCCTCCTCGACGCCCTTCAGGCCCGCGGCGAGCAGGACGGCGTAGGCGAGGTACGGGTTGCAGCCGGAGTCGAGGGAGCGGACCTCGATGCGGGTGGAGCCGGTCTTGCCCGGCTTGTAGAGCGGGACGCGGACGAGGGCCGAGCGGTTGTTGTGGCCCCAGCAGATGTACGAGGGGGCCTCGCCGCCCTGCCCTGCGGTGCGCTGTGAGCCGCCCCAGATGCGCTTGTAGGAGTTCACCCACTGGTTGGTGACGGCCGCGATCTCCGCGGAGTGCTGCAGCAGCCCGGCGATGAAGGACCGGCCGACCTTGGAGAGCTGGAACTCCGAGCCGCTCTCGTGGAAGGCGTTCCGGTCGCCCTCGAAGAGGGACAGGTGTGTGTGCATCCCTGACCCGGGGTGCTCGGAGAACGGCTTCGGCATGAAGGTCGCCTGCACCCCCTGCTCCAGTGCGACCTGCTTCATGACCAGCCGGAACGTCATGATGTTGTCGGCGGTCGACAGCGCGTCCGCGTACCGCAGGTCGATCTCCTGCTGCCCGGGCGCGCCCTCGTGGTGGGAGAACTCCACCGAGATGCCCATCGACTCCAGCATCGTGATCGCCTGGCGGCGGAAGTCCATGCCGACGTTCTGCGGCGTGTGGTCGAAGTACCCGGACGAGTCGGCCGGCACCGGCGGGCGCCCGTCGACGGGCTTGTCCTTCAGCAGGAAGAACTCGATCTCGGGGTGGGTGTAGAAGGTGAAGCCCAGATCGGACGTCTTCGCCAGGATCCGCTTCAGCACGTAGCGCGGGTCGGCGAAGGACGGCGACCCGTCCGGCATCAGGATGTCGCAGAACATCCGGGCCGTGCCGGGGGACTCCGCGCGCCACGGCAGTATCTGGAAGGTCCCCGGGTCCGGCTTCGCGATCATGTCGGACTCGTGCACCCGGGCGAAGCCCTCGATCGCCGAACCGTCGAAGCCGATGCCCTCGTCGAAGGCCTGCTCCAGCTCGGCGGGCGCGACGGCGACGGACTTCAGGAAGCCCAGCACATCGGTGAACCACAGCCGTACGAAGCGGATGTCGCGCTCCTCGAGCGTTCGGAGCACGAATTCCTGCTGCTTCTCCATGGTCCACATCCTTGCAGGTCAGACAGTGTCACGGGCGGCCGCGGGGCCCACCAGTATCACGGTACGGAGTTTCGCCCGCGTTTCGGAGGCCGGTGGCCCCCGGGGCCATTGTGGAACACCTACCCACATGGCGGCCCAGTGGGCCGGGGAACTCGTCGTTTCCGGCGCGCGTCCCACCAGGCATGACCATCACAATCGGGGAAGAGATCATGCTGCTGTCGCTGGACGACGAGTCCGGCGCGGCCAAGGACCGCCAGTCCGCCGGATGGGCGGTGGCCGGCGGGATCCTGCTCGATCTCGTGCTGGCCGGCCGGGTCCGGGTGGCCGGCGGGCGGATGTCGGTGACCGACCCGGCGCCCACCGGCACCGGACTGCTGGACGAGCGACTGAAGCTGATCGCGGCCTGGGCGGCAAAGGCCGGCGGCAAGCCGCCCAAGGCCAAGGCGTGGCTGACCAAGGACCACGACAAGGCCGTGCAGGCCACGATCGACAGCCTCCGCGCACGCGGCCTGGTCACCGAGGAGACCCGCAAGATGCTCGGGCTCTTCGCCGTACGCCGCTACCCGGAAGCGGACGGCTCCGTCGAGCGCGAGCTGCGCGACCGGCTGGCCGCCGCGGTGCTGCACGGCGCGGACCCGGACGAGCGCACCGCCGGTCTGATCGCCCTGCTGCACGCGGCCAAGCTGCACCGCCTGGCCTTCCCCGGGCTGCCGCCGAAGCAGGTGTCGCCGCGCATGGCCGAGATCGCGGACGGCCAGTGGGCGGGCGAGAGCGTACGGGCCGCGCTGCAGGACATGCAGACGATGCTGACCGTGGTGACGGTCACGGCGGTCAGCTGACACCGGCGCCGGGGCGCACGTTGTGGTTGCCGGCGAACAGGTTCTGCGGGTCGTAGCGCCGCTTGATCTCCGCCAGCCGCTCGTACGTCCGCCCCGGGTAGACCGCCGCGACGTCCTCCTCCGTCGCGCCGGCGAGGAAGTTCGCGTACGCCCCCTGGATGTGCGGTGCCAGCCGCTCCCAGACCGCTCGCAGCGCCGGCTGGGCGGCGGCCACCACCGGCTCCGGGCCGCCGGTCGTCGTCACCACCATCAGCTCCGCCTGCCGGTGCGCGTACGCCGTCGCGTCGGCGGGGACCTCGGCCACCGCGCCGCCCACGCTGCGGACGGCGATGAACGGCGAGCCCTGCTCGGACCCGACCTCGGCGAGGATGCGCAGCAGCCCCGGCGCCGACTCCGCGGAGGCGAAGGCGCTGCGGGTGACGAAGCGCAGGCCCGGCGGCGGCGTGGCGGCGTCCTCGAGCGTGTC
The DNA here is from genome assembly GCF_011044975.1 of Streptomyces coryli. Lineage (GTDB taxonomy): Bacteria > Actinomycetota > Actinomycetes > Streptomycetales > Streptomycetaceae > Streptomyces > Streptomyces coryli. The sequence continues at coordinate 7,192 of NZ_JAAKZV010000085.1, forward strand.
CGCGTACGGCTTCAGCCGCACCTCGTCGGCGGTCAGCGTGCCCAGCCGCCGCAGCGGGTCGATCGCCGCGGCCGCCCCGGCGTCATCGTCGCCGTCGAAGGCCACGTGCAGCTCGACCGGCGCCTCAGGCCCGCCCGCGAAGGGGTTGGCGAAGCTCGCGACGGACGTGAGCTCCGCCGGGGCCGTACGCATATACGCCGCCCAGCCCTGCAGCACCGCCGCCGCCTCCGCCGCCGGGAAGGCGAGCCGGCCGTGGAAGACGTCCGTCGTCGGGTGCGCGGTGAAGTCCAGGGCGGTCACCACGCCGAAGTTGCCGCCGCCGCCGCGGATCGCCCAGAAGAGCTCCGGGTGCTCCGTGGCGCTCGCCCGGACGACCTCACCGGCCGCCGTGACCAGCTCGACGGCCACCAGATTGTCGAGCGCCAGGCCGTACTTCCTGACCTTCCAGCCGATGCCGCCGGTCAGCGTGAGACCGGCGACGCCCACGCCCTTGTTGTCGCCCGAGGAGATCGCCAGGCCGTGCGGGGCGAGGGCGGCGGCGACGTGGCCCCAGGTGGCGCCGCCGCCGATGCGGACGAGGTGGCGGTCGGGGTCGAGGATCTCGACGTCGGCGAGCTCGCCGAGGTCGATGACGACGCCGCCGTCGTTGGTGCCGAAGCCCGCGAAGGCGTGTCCGCCGCCGCGCACGGCCAGTTCCAGGCCGGTACCGGCGGCGAAGCCGACCGCCGCCCGCACGTCGCCGGTGTCCTTGGGGCGCAGCACGTAGGCGGGGCTGCCCGCCGCCAGGACCGAGCCGCTCACGGAGTCGTAGGCCGCGGCGCCCGGCTCGATGATGTCGCCGCCGAAGACGCGGCGCAGGGTCTCGAGTTCGTGGTGAAGAGTCATGCCCCTTCGATGCCGGCCGCCCGGCCTCTGTGACAGCCCGCAGATGTGACACACGTCACCATTGGGCGGCTGTCACATGCGGCCGGTGGCCGGCGTCTTGCGTGTATGACACGAACCATGGACCCCGCCACCGCGGCCTTCGTCAGCCACCGCAACCTCCTCTTCACCGTCGCGTACGAGATGCTCGGCTCCGCCGCCGACGCCGAGGACGTGCTGCAGGAGACCTGGCTGCGCTGGTCGGGCGTCGACCTGGACGAGGTCAGGGACCAGCGCGCCTATCTCGTACGGATCACCACCCGCCAGTCGCTGACCCGGCTGCGCACCCTCGGCCGCCGCAAGGAGGCCTACTTCGGCCCCTGGCTGCCCGAGCCGCTGCTGACCGCGCCCGACGTGGCCGAGGACGTCGAGCTCGCCGACAGCGTCTCGATGGCGATGCTGCTGGTGCTGGAGACGCTGCAGCCGACCGAGCGGGCAGTGTTCGTGCTGCGCGAGGTGTTCGACCTCGGGTACGACGAGATCGCCGAGGCCGTCGACAAGAGCCAGGCCGCGGTGCGGCAGATCGCGCACCGGGCGCGGGCGCACGTCGCCGCCCGGCGGCCGCGCGGGACCGTCTCCGCAGCCGAGACGAAGGACGCCCTGGCGGCCTTCCAGCACGCGGTCGAGACCGGCGATCTGCAGGGCCTGCTGGACCGGCTCGCGCCGGACGTCGTCTTCCTCGGCGACGGCGGCGGGGTCGTAGAGGCGCTGCCGGAGCCGGTGGTGGGCGCCGACAAGGTGGCCGCCTTCCTCTCCGCGGGCCGACTGAGGGGCCGCCCCGGCGTGGGCGTGGAGCTGGTGCAGGTCAACGGCTATCCGGCGCTGGTCATCCGGCTGGCGGGCGAGCTGGACACCGTCCTGGCGATGCGCCTCGACGACGGCCTGATCACCGGCCTGTACGCGGTGCGCAACCCGGAGAAGCTGTCGCGGCTGGACGACGAGACGGTGCTCAGCCGCTGAGCGCGGAGCGCACGCGGTCGGCCGTCTCCTCCGCGTGCGCCTCGTCGCGGTACGTGGTCCGCGGCCAGAAGAAGCCGCGCAGCCCGTCCTTCCGGTTGCGCGGCACCACGTGGACGTGGAGGTGCGGCACGGACTGGCTGATCCTGTTGTTCATCGCCACGAACGTCCCGGCCGCCGCCATGCCCCGCTCCACCGCCCCGGCGATCTCCTGCACCCGGGCGAAGAACGGGCCGACGCCGGCGGCCGGCAGATCGGTGAGGGTCTCGATGTGCCGCCGCGGCAGCACGAGGGTGTGGCCGGGGAAGAGCGGCCGGGTATCGAGGAACGCCACCGCGTCGTCGTCCTCGTAGACGCGATACGCGGGCAGCTCGGCGGCGGCGATACGGCAGAACAGGCACTCCACCCGGCCAGTGAATCAGGCCCGGGGCGGGCAGATGCACCGGACGCGGCCGCAATGCGGGCACACCGGCACCAATTCATCTGACTTGTCACATCTGGGCTTCTTCGGCTTCATGCCCTCAACCTGCCTCGCGGAGGTAATAGTTCCGTGAGAGCCATCTGGGGATTGGATCAGCAACGGGCCGCCCGGACCATTGTCTAGTCCACTTCGTGTGGCTAGCGTGCCGCGGATGACGGAACTGAGCAGACGCGCACTCCTGGGAACGGCCGGGGCCATCGGGGCGGGAACCGCCCTCGGTGGCCCCCTATATGTCGCGTCGTTTGCCTCGGCGGAGGATCAGGGTGTGGCCATCGAACCTGCACAGGACGCCCTCCACCGGCTGCTGCCCGATCACGCGGGCCAGTTCCACCTGCGCGGACTCGCCGGCAGCGGCGACCGCTTCCAGGTCGGCGGCAAGACCGGCGCGATCGAGGTGGCGGGCACCACGCCCGCCGTGCTGCTCGCCGGTGTGCACTGGTATCTGAAGTATGTCTGCAATGCCCATATCTCCTGGTCGGGAAGCCAGTTGCGGCTCCCGAAGCGGCTGCCCGCGCCGCCGCGCGCGCTGGAGCGCTCGGCCACGGTCCGCGACCGCTTCTTCCTCAACGACACCCATGACGGCTATACGGGCCCGTACCACTCCTGGACGCAATGGGAGCGGCTGATCGACGTCATGGCGCTGCACGGCGTCAACCAGGTGCTGGTCACGCCCGGCCAGGAGGCCGTCTACCACCGGCTGCTGAAGGACTTCGGCTACAGCGACACGGAGTCGCGGACGTGGATTCCGGCGCCTTCGCACCAGCCGTGGTGGCTGCTGCAGAACATGAGCGAGTTCGGCGGGCCGGTCTCGACGGCCGGTCTCGCCAAGCGCGTCGACCTCGGCAAGAAGATCGTCCGGCGGCTGCGCGAGCTCGGCATGGCGCCCGTGCTCCCCGGCTACTTCGGCACCGTCCCGACCGACTTCGCCAAGCGCAACAGCGGCGCCCGCACCATCCCGCAGGGCACCTGGAACGCGCTGCAGCGCCCCGACTGGCTCGACCCGCGCACCGACATCTTCCGCGAGGTCGCGGCCTCGTTCTACCGCCACCAGACCGAACTCTTCGGCCGCGCAGGGCACTTCAAGATGGACCTCCTGCACGAGGGCGGCGCCGCCGGCGACGTGCCCGTACCCGAGGCCGCCAAGGCCGTGCAGACCGCGCTGGACCGGGCGCACGCGGGCGCGACCTGGGTGATCCTCGGCTGGCAGGCGAACCCGCGGCCCGAGCTGCTGCAGGGCGTCGACAGGCAGCGGATGCTGATCGTCGACGGCCTCTCCGACATCGACACGGTCACCGACCGGGAGAAGGACTGGGGCGGCACCCCGTACGCCTTCGGCACCATCCCCAACTTCGGCGGCCGCACGACGCTGGGCGCGAAGGCGCACAACTGGACCAAGCGCTTCACCGCCTGGCGCGACAAGGACGGCAGCGCGCTGGTGGGCACGGCCTATATGCCGGAGGCCTCCGACCGCGACCCGGCCGCCTTCGAGCTGTTCAGCGAGCTGGCGTGGCGCGAGGAGGCCATCGACCGGCCGAGCTGGTTCGCCGGTTATGCCCGCTTCCGGTACGGCGGCGAGGACGCGGCCGCGGGAAGATCGGCGGCCGCGCTGCGGGCGACGGCTTACGAGCTGCGCACCGCGGACGGCCGCCCGTACGACTCGATCTTCACCGGACGGCCCAGCCTGACGACGGCGTCGACGACCTACGACGGCGCCTTCGACCAGCCGGTCTTCGACGGCGCGCTGGCCGGGCTGCTGGGGGTGGCGGCGGGCCTGCGCGACTCCGACGCCTACCGGCACGACCTCGCCGACTTCGCCCGGCAGTCCCTCGCCAACCGCTCGCGGGTGCTGCTGCCGCAGCTCAACGACGCGTACAAGCGCAAGGATCTGGCTGAATTCCGGAAGCTCAAGGCGCTGTGGCTGCGGCTGATGCGGCTCGGCGAGGAGATCGCGGGCGCGCACCAGGCCTTCCTCGTCGGCCCCTGGCTGCAGGACGCCAAGCGCTTCGCGACCAGCGCCGCCGAGGCGAAGACCTTCGAGTGGACGGCCCGCGTCCTGCTCACCACTTGGGCGGGCCCGACGACCGCCGGCTCCCCCGGCAACCTCGCCGACTACGCCAACCGCGACTGGCAGGGCGTCTACGCCGACCTGTACATCCCGCGCTGGCAGGCGCTGCTCGACGAGTACGAGGACGCCCTCGCCGCCGGCCGCGCGCCGCAGGCGATCGACTGGTACGCGATGGAGTCGGCCTGGACGAAGCAGACCACCACCTACCCGGTGCGGCCGACGACCGACGCCCTGCGGGCGGCGACGCGGGTCCGCGACACCCTGGCCACCACCCCGTACCAGGGCACGGTGAAGGTGACGACGAACCCGCCGGCGCTCGCCCCGGGCGCGACCGGCCAACTCACCGCCGCCTTCCGCAACGAGAACGGCTTCGCCCCGACCGGGCAGGTGGTGCTGAAGCTGACCGGGCTGGACGTGACACCCGGCGAGACGCAGTCGGTCGAGTCGGTCGCGGCGGCGGGCAAGGCGGACGTGGTCTGGGAGGTCACCGGCCCGCAGACCGAGCTGAAGAAGCCGCTGCAGGAGCAGCCGTACGAGCTGAGCGTCACGCACGGCCCTGCGGGCGGCGAGCAGGCGACGCTGACTCGCAAGGGCAACTACTTCCTCGCCGGACCCCTGGACCCGGAGCTGAAGACCTTCACCAACAACGCCGCCGTCTTCGGGCAGCTCGACGACCGCTTCGCGATCGAGGGCGCCGGGCGCGACCTGTGGAAGGGCAACGCCGAGTTCGGCACGGTCTACCGCGTCGGGGCGGTCAAGGACGGCACGGTGATCACGGTGAAGGTGGACGCGCAGGAGAACACGGCCGCCTGGGCACGCTGCGGCATCATCGTCCGCAACGACCTCTCCGACCCGGCCTCGCACGGCTTCGTGAACCTCGCCGTGACGCCGTCGAACGGCGTGGTCCTGTCGTACGACACCAACGCCGACGGCACCGTGGACACGTACAAGCGGGTCACCGGGGTCAAGGCCCCGGTGACGCTGCGGCTGACCCGGGCCGGGTCGTCCTTCAAGGGCGAGCTGTCCACGGACGACGGGGCGACCTGGCGCCAGGTGGAGGTGCCCTCGGTCCCGGTGACGGACGTGGCGACGACGCAGGACGTGGGCCTCTTCATGAGCGCGGTGAACCAGACGACACGCGGACTGGTGGAGTTCAGCGGCTGGAAGTTGACGTCCTCCCCCAGCTGAGTCAGGGGGATTCAGCACTCGATCCTATGCGGAAAGCAGGAGATCGTGTTGAGGTTCGCGGTGCGTCGGCCCGGCAACCCTGGGCCCTTCCCGCGCAGCAACCGCCCGCCCGGCGGCCGTCTCGATGTTGATGGCAGCGTTCACATCCGCGTGGCAGGCGAAGCCGCAGGCGGTGCACACGAAGACCGATTGGCTCTCTCGGTTCTTGGTATCCACGTGCCCGCACGCGCTGCAGCGCTGCGAGGTATACGCCGGATCGACGGGGATCACGCGGCCCTGGGCCTTGTGCTCCAGCCTTCGTGCCAATTGCCCCCACCCGGAGGCGAGGATGGCTTTGTTCAGACCGGCCTTCGCCCGTACCCCCCGGCCGGGCGCCTCGATGGTGCCCTTCGCCGAGGCGGTCATGTTCTTGACCCGCAGGTCTTCGATGCCGATGACATCGAACCCGGAAGCAAGGCGAGTGGTGGTCTTCTCCACCCAGTCCTTGCGCCGATCCGTCTCACGCGCCTTGAGCCTGGCAATGGCCGCTTTCAGGATGCGGCGCCGCCTCCCGCCGCGCTTGGCGCGGGCCAAGCGGCGCTGCAGCAGCGTCAAACGGCGGGCCTCAGTCCGACGCAGCCCGGGAACATTCAGCATGGCGCCGGTCGACAGTGCCGCCGACACGCTCACCCCGCGGTCCACCCCCACCACCGCACCGTTCCCGGGCACCTCGATCGAGGCAGGCACGGCGGCGAACGCCACATGCCATCGCCCGGCGGCATCCCGAGTGATGCGATACGACCTCGCCTCCGGCACAGCCCGGGACCAACGAAAACGTACCCAGCCAACTTTGGGGACCTTTACCTCGCCCGTAGCACGGTTGACCCGCCGAACGTCGTCGGGCCTGACAGCGATGACCCGAAACCCTTCGTGGCGTCCAGCCCTGCGCCACGTGGGACGGCGATGGGTGCCCGCGAAGAAGTTGGCCGTCGCCTGAGCGAAATCGCGCAGGGCCTGCTGCTGCACGGTCACCGAACCGGCCGCCAACCACAGGTTGTCCGCGCGGGCTTCCGTCAGCTGACGACACTGCACCGCAAAGTTCGGCGCCGGACCCCTACGGGGAGTCCACCACCCATGCTGCTCCACACACAAGTTCCACACGAACCGGGCGTGCCCGCAATGCAGCCGCAGACCAACCTCCTGCTCAAGCGTGGGGTAAAGCCGATAGCGAGACACGCGATCAACCTACGACACGGCACTGACAACGCCGCCCGCGTTGCCAACGCTGCGGCACCCCAAGGCGCCGTGTCCCATCCATCCGCTCCGCCCTGGAGACTGCACGTCCTGGAAGAAATCAGGTGAGTTGATCTCATGCGAACGTGGATACCAACGGCGCTAGCGGCCATCGTCCTTGGCCTGGCGGCGCCCACACAGGCGGAGCCGGCGCAGGCTTCGACGGCCGAGGGGTGCGATCCGATCGACCCGGCGGCGTGTCTGCTGCCGTTCCCCAATGACTGGTTCACCGAGCGGGATCGCTCGACCGACACCGGCCGTCGCGTCGCCTTCGCGGATACGGCGACGCCCGCCAACGCCGCGGGCAAGCACATCGACCCGGCGGAGTGGAACCGTAGCGACGGCTTCTCCCCCGGCTCCCCGATCCTGGCGCAGGTCCCGGGCCTGGACCTGAAGGAGACCGGCGCCGCCCCGCTCACCGACATCGGCGCCTCGCTGCGCCGCGACGCCCCGGTCGTCCTCCTCGACGCCGATACGGGCCGCCGGCACCCGTACTGGGCGGAACTCGACGCCAACGCCACCGACCGGGACCGGCAGGCGCTGATCATCCGCCCGGCGGAGAATCTGCGGGAGGGGCATCGTTACGTCGTGGCCCTGCGCGATCTGCGTACGCAGGACGGCGACCGGATCGCGGCCACCGACACGTACCGCAAGATCCTCGGCCGTACGCTCCCGAAGTCCGACCCGCTGGCCGCCCGCCAGGCCCAGCAGCGGCCGCTGCTGCGCGACCTCGCGCGGGCCGGGGTGCATCGCAAAGACCTCTATCTCGCCTGGGACTTCACCGTCGCGAGCGAGCGCAGCCTGACCGAGCGGATGCTGCACATCCGCGACGACTCCTTCGAGGAGCTGGGCGGCAAGGCGCCCGAGCACCTGGTCAGCGAGGTGAAGGAGAACGCGGCCGACGATCCGATCGCCCGCGAGGTCCGCGGCCTCTTCAACGTCCCGAGCTACCTCGACAAGCCGGGCGGCCCGACCGGCTCCCGCTTCCACTACGGGTCCGACGGCCTGCCGGCGCGGCTGCCGGGGAACACCCAGGTGGCGAGCTTCCAGTGCGAGATCCCGCGCTCAGCCCTGACGAAGCCCGCCCGCCCCGCGCTTTACGGGCACGGGCTGCTCGGCCGGGAAGGGGAGGTCGGCGCCGGGCATCTGAAGAAGCTGGCCGCCGAGCACAACACCGTCTTCTGCGCGACGAAATGGATCGGCATGTCCGACGAGGACATCCTGTCCGTCGCCGGCCAGCTGGGCGACCTGAGCGGCTTCGCCGCCACCCCGGACCGGCTGCAGCAGGGCGTCCTCAACACCCTGTGGCTGGGGCGGCTGCTCACCCATGAGGACGGGCTCCGTAGCGCCGACGCCTTCAAGGGCACCCTCGATCCCGGTGCCGAGCTCGGCTATTACGGGAACAGCCAGGGCGGCATCATGGGCGGCATCTTCACGGCGGTGTCGACGGACACGACGAAATCGGTGCTGGGCGTCCCGGCGATGAACTACTCCACGCTCCTCAACCGCAGCGTGGACTTCGACCCGTTCCAGGAGCTGCTCGACCAGGCGTATCCCGACAAGCTTGACCAGCAGCTCGGCTTCGCGCTGATGCAGATGCTGTGGGACCGCGGCGAGGCGAACGGCTACGCCGCGCACATGACCCGCGATCCGCTCCCCGGCACCCCGCGCCACCAGGTGCTGATGCACGTCGCGTACGGCGACCACCAGGTCTCGCCGACCGCGGCGGAGGTGGAGGCCCGTACGATCGGCGCGCGCATCCATACGCCGGCGGTGGCGCCGGGGCGTAACCCGGACAAGGTGCCGTACTGGGGGATCCGGCCGCTGCGGGAGCCGTCCGGCGGCTCGGGGATCGTGATCTGGGACAGCGGAGCGCCGTATCAGCCGCTGACGAACACGCCGCCGACGGAGGGCGAGGACCCGCACAGCGATCCGCGGAACTCGGCGGCGGCGCGGGCGCAGATCGCGGAATTCCTGGCGACGGGACGGATCGTGGACGTGTGCGGGGACGGCCCGTGCACGGCCGCCCCCGCGCCGTAGGAGCTCAGCGCTCAGCACTCAGCGCTCAGCGCCGGAAGGGGCCGCGCACCTCGAACGTGACGCCGTCCTTCCCGGTCTTGTCCCCGCTGGTGCCGCGCTGCGAGGAGAAGTACAGCCGGGTGCCGTCCGGGGAGAAGGCCGGGCCGGTGATCTCGGAGTCGCCGTGGCCGTCGAGGCGCATGACGGGGGCTACGGTGCCATCGGGGGTGATGATGTTGATCTCTTCATTGCCCCCGTCCTCGGCTACGTAGAGATCGCCGCCCGCGCGCCCCGTGATGTTGTCTACGGTGCCGAGCGAGGCGCCGCCGCCGTAGACGACGCCGAGGGTGTTGGCGGCGGCGTTGTACGCCCAGACGCGGTTGTCGCCCTTGGTGGTGAAGTAGCAGACGCCCGCCGCGTAATAGCAGCCCTCGCCGCCGTCGAAGTGCCGGGCGGCGTCGACCTGGTCGCGGGTCTGGGTGAGCGGCGCGTCCGGGTTCGGGACCTGGCGCCACTCCACCGCGCCGCCGGCCCCGTCGCACAGGACGTCGAGACGCCCCGCCGAGAGATCGCCCCAGGTGTTGGGCGTGAAGCGGTAGAAGCAGCCGTCCTCCTCGTCCTCCGTCAGATAGACGACCTTGCGGTCCGGGTCGCAGGCCGCCGCCTCGTGCTTGAAGCGGCCCATCGCCTTTCTCGACACCGCCGACTTGTTCCCGTACGGGTCGGTCTCGAAGACCCGGCCGCGGAAGATCTCCTCGCAGGACAGCCAGGTGTTCCAGGGGGTGGCGCCGCCCGCGCAGTTGAGGTTGGTGCCGCTGAGGATGCGGCGGGCGCCGGCGATGGAGCCGTCGGCGGCGAAGCGGAGGGCGGAGACGCCGCCGATCAGCGGGAGTTCGGAGTTGGAGACGTAGATCCAGCCGGCGCCGTCGGCGAAGCAGGCGCCGCCGTCCGGGGCGCCGTGCCAGATGATGCCGCCGACGGAGCGGGTCGAGCGGGCCACCACGCGGCTGGTGAAGCCGGCGGGCAGCGCGACGCCGTTGGCGTCCGGGGCCTGGAGCGGTCCGTACGGCCCGTCCCCCGCGGCCGCCGCGGTGTCCGCGGTCGCGGCGCCCTGCCACAGCGTGCCGGCGAAGGCGACGGCGCCGGTGCCGGCGGTGACGGCGCGGAGGAAGGATCGGCGTTCCATCTGGGTCTCCCTGGTCGGTGGGGGCGCGGTCGTCGCAACCATGCTCCTGACAAGAGGTGACGGGAATCGTGACGCGACACAAATTTCAGGCGGGGTTCTGAGGCGGCAGCCCCAGATTCTCTTCGTCGAACCCACGCGGAGCGTGACTCGCGCCACGCGCCGCCCGGCGGGACATAGCGTCAGTCAGACGATTAGACTGGGGCCGTGCCTCAACTTCGCCTCGCGCTGAATCAGATCGACTCGTCCGTCGGCGACATCGCCGGGAACTCGGAAGCCGTCGTCCGCCGGGCGCGGCATGCCGCGGAGTCCGGCGCCCATCTCGCGGCCTTCCCCGAGATGATGCTCACCGGCTATCCGGTGGAGGACCTCGCCCTGCGCTCCTCCTTCGTCGAGGCCAGCCGCGCCGCGCTCACCGCGCTGGCGCGGCGCCTCGCCGACGAGGGCCTCGGCGAGCTGGTGGTCGTCGTCGGCTACCTCGACCGCAGCTCCGAGCGGCACCGCTTCGGCCAGCCGGCCGGCTCCCCGCAGAACGCGGCCGCCGTGCTGCACCGGGGCGAGGTGGCGCTGACCTTCGCCAAGCACCACCTGCCGAATTACGGGGTCTTCGACGAGTTCCGCTACTTCGTGCCGGGGGACACCATGCCGGTGGTGCGGGTGCACGGCGTGGACGTGGCCCTCGCGATCTGCGAGGACCTCTGGCAGGACGGCGGCCGGGTCCCGGCGGCGCGCACGGCGGGCGCGGGCCTGCTGCTGTCCATCAACGCCTCCCCGTACGAGCTGAACAAGGACGACACCCGGCTCGACCTGGTGCGCAAGCGCGCACAGGAGGCGGGCTGCGCGACGGTGTATCTGGCGATGACGGGCGGCCAGGACGAGCTGGTCTTCGACGGCGACTCGATCGTGGTGGGCGCGGACGGCGAGCAGATCGCGCGGCTCGGGCAGTTCACCGAGGAGTGCGTGCTGCTCGATCTGGAGCTGCCGGCGGCGGCTTCCGAGCCCCCGTCCGGGGTGGCGGACGACGGGCTGCGGATCGATCACGTGACGCTGTCGGCGGAGCCGGTGGCGCCGTACGAGGCGGAATACCCCGGGGTGGTGGAGCCGCGCATCTCCGACGAGGAGGAGATGTGGAAGGCGCTGGTCACGGGCGTGCGCGCGTATGTCCGCAAGAACGGCTTCAAGACCGTCCTGATCGGCCTGTCGGGCGGCATCGACTCGGCGCTGGTCGCCGCGATCTGCTGCGACGCGATCGGCGCGGAGAACGTCTACGGCATCTCGATGCCGTCGGGGTATTCGTCCCAGCATTCACGCGATGACGCGGCTGACCTGGCCGAGCGGACGGGGCTGCACCTGCGTACGGTCCCGATCGCCCCGATGTTCGACGCGTACATGGGCTCGCTGGGCCTCACCGGGCTCGCCGAGGAGAACCTGCAGTCGCGGCTGCGCGGCACGATGCTGATGGCGGTGTCGAACCAGGAGGGCCAGATCGTGATGGCCCCGGGCAACAAGAGCGAGCTCGCGGTCGGCTACTCGACGCTCTACGGCGACTCGGTCGGCGCGTACGGCCCGATCAAGGACGTCTACAAGACGGCGGTCTTCCGCCTGGCGAAGTGGCGCAACGCGATCGCCGCGCAGCGCGGCGAGACCCCGCCCATCCCGGAGAACTCCATCACCAAGCCCCCGAGCGCCGAGCTCCGCCCGGACCAGGTGGACACGGACTCGCTGCCGGACTATGACGTCCTGGACCGGGTCCTGGAGCTCTACGTGGACCGCGACAAGGGCCGCGCCGAGATGCTGGCCCAGGGCTACGACGAGGACCTGGTCACGCGGGTGCTGCGCATGGTCGACACGGCGGAGTACAAGCGCCGCCAGTACCCGCCTGGCACCAAGATCTCCCCAAAGGGCTTCGGCAAGGACCGCCGCCTGCCGATCACGAACCGGTGGCGGGAAGGCACCTGACGCCGCGGGTCAGCCTTCGAATGCGAAGGGGTCGAGACAGGGAACTCCGGTACGCCCGACGTCTTTGACGTTACGGGTCACCAAGGTGAGGCCGTGCACCGCGGCTGTGGCGGCAAGCAAGCCGTCGACGACCGGCAGCGGGTCCGGGGAGCTGAACCGCCCCCATCGCTCCGCCACGTCCGCGGTGACAGGCAGCAGCCTGTCGGCGTAGCCGCGCCGCAGCTCCTCCAGCCAGGATTCGAGCCGGGCGGCCTGCCGCTCGTCGCGGCGACGCACGTTCTCGATGCCTTTACGGATCTCGCCCACCACCAGCGTGCTGGTGAAGAGGCTTCCGCCCGGCGTGGACCGGACCCAGGCGACGACCCGGGAATCAGGCTTTCGCCTGCGCAGCTCGGAGAAGACGTTCGTATCGACGAGGAACGCCACTACTCCTCCCCGAAGTCCACGGCCCGCGGCAGATCCCGCGCCGCCACGACGCCGTCGAGCTCCTCGGCGAGCTCGTCGGAGTCCGGCCCGGAGAGCAAGAACTCCTTGAAGTCGATCTCCTGGCCGTGCAGCCGCCGGTAATCCCTTATATCGAGCACCACGGCCACCTCCTCCCCGTGCCGGGTCACAAACTGAGGGCCATCGGCACCGGCATGCCGAAGCACCTCGCTGAACTTCTGCTTCGCTTCCTGCACCTGCCAGCGCATCCCGCCACCTCCAGTCTAGACAGACTAGACATAACTGTACCGCAGCCCCCTCCTTCCCCCGCGGGAATGCGCGTGTCAGCATGGAGACAGATCCGGGGACGCCGTAAGGGCGCCTCGAGACGACTGATACGAGGAGCGTTGCGATGACGCACGTTTCGCCTGCGCCCGCGCAGGAGACCGCGAAGTCTGCCGACGGCAGCAAGGCGCTGTACGGCGGCACCCAGTCCCGGCGGATCACCGTCCGCGACATCGCCCGTGCCAAGGAGCGCGGCGAGAAGTGGCCCATGCTGACCGCGTACGACTCGATGACGGCGTCGGTCTTCGACGAGGCGGGCATCCCGGTGATGCTCGTCGGTGACTCGATGGGCAATGTCCACCTCGGCTACGAGTCCACCGTCCCCGTGACGATGGACGAGATCACCATGCTGTCCGCCGCCGTCGTCCGCGGGACCAAGCGGGCGCTGATTGTCGGCGACCTGCCCTTCGGCTCGTACCAGGAAGGCCCGGTCCAGGCGCTGCGCAACGCCACCCGCCTCGTCAAGGACGCCGGCGTCGGCGCCGTGAAGCTGGAGGGCGGCGAGCGCTCGGCGCACCAGGTCGAGCTGCTGGTGCAGTCCGGCATCCCGGTGATGGCCCACATCGGCTACACCCCGCAGTCGGTGCAGGCCTTCGGCGGCCACATCGTCCAGGGCCGCGGCGAGGAGGCGGCGCAGCAGCTGCTGCGCGACGCGAAGGCGGTGCAGGACGCGGGCGCCTTCGCCGTCGTGCTGGAGCTGGTCCCGGCGGAGCTCGCGGCAGAGGTCACCCGCTCGCTGCACGTCCCCACCATCGGCATCGGCGCGGGCCCGGACTGCGACGCGCAGGTCCTGGTCTGGACGGACATGGCGGGGATGACGGACTGGGGCGGCCGCCCCCCGAAGTTCCTCAAGCAGTACGCGAACCTGCGCCAGACCCTCGGCGACGCCGCTAAGGCCTTCGCATCCGACGTGGTCGGCGGGGCGTACCCCACCGAGGAGCACAGCTTCCACTGAGCACCGTGCGGTGGGCGGAGGGCTCCGGCGCCGGGGCCCCCGCCCGCCGGCGGGCGCTAGTGTCGGCCCATGCCCAGTCCTGGAGACGTGCCGCCGGAGATCCTGAACCGGCTGCGGCCGGTCTGCGGGCAGCTGCCCGAGTCGTACGAGGAACCGGCCTGGATCGGCGTGCGCTGGCGGATCCGTAAGCGGACGTTCGCCCATGTCTACACGCCGGACGCGGATCGCTATCCGGTCTACGCCCCGTATGCAGAAGCAGGTCAGCCGCCGGTGGTGATGACCTTCCGGGTGCCCGCCGACGATCTGCTCGGCCTGACCGCCGCCGGGTTCCCGTTCTTCCGTGCCGACTGGGGCTACAACGTCGTCGCCGCCGTTCTCGGTGACCACATCGACTGGACCGAGCTCACCGAACTGATCACCGACAGCTACTGCGAGATGGCCCCGAAGTTCCTCGCCGCCCGGGTCGCCCACCCGTAAATTACCGAGGCTTTACGAAACGGCACCGTCTCGTATCGAAATCCGCGCTAGCGTGGCTCGCATGGCCACTGCCGAAGCCGCCCCCCGGATACCGGAAGCCGTCCACCGCAAGCGCTGGGCGATCCTCACCGTCCTGATCTTCAGCCTCCTGGTCGTCGTCCTCGACAACTCGATCCTCAACGTCGCGATGAAGACCATCGCGACCCCCGCCCCCACCGGCCTCGGCGCCTCGCAGAGCGAGCTCGAGTGGGCGATCAACTCGTACACCCTGGTCTTCGCCGGGCTGCTCTTCACCGCAGGCCTCCTCGGGGACCGCTACGGGCGCAAGAAGTCCCTGCTCGCCGGCATGCTCGTCTTCGGACTGGCGTCGCTGGCCTGCGCCTACTCCGCGTCCTCCGGCGAACTCATCGCCTGGCGCGCCGTGATGGGCCTCGGCGGCGCCTTCGTCATGCCCGCCACGCTGGCGATCATCATGAACGTCTTCGAGCGCGACGAGCAGCCCAAGGCCATCGGCATCTGGGCGGGCGCGGTCGGCCTCGCCATCGCGATCGGCCCGATCACCGGCGGCGTGCTGCTGGAACACTTCTGGTGGGGCTCGGTCTTCCTGGTCAACGTCCCGATCATCGCCGCCGCGCTGGTCGCCATGGTGATCCTGGTCCCCGACTCCAGGGACCCCTCCCCCGGCCGCCTCGACCCCGTCGGCGTGCTGCTCTCCATCGCCGGACTCGTCCTCCTCGTGTACGGCGTGATCAAGGGCGGCCAGCTGGCCGACTTCGCCGCGACCGAGGTGTGGACGACGATGTTCGGCGGCGCGGCGCTGCTCGCGCTCTTCGTGGCGTACGAGCGCCGCAGCGACCATCCGGCGCTGGACATGGGCTACTTCAAGAACCCGCGCTTCTCCGCCGCCGTCGGCACCATCGGCCTGGTCTTCTTCGGGCTGATGGGCGTGACGTTCTTCATGGTCTTCTACACCCAGAGCCTGCGCGGCTACAGCGCCCTGGAGTCCGGCCTGCTGATGCTCCCGCTCGCCGTCGCGCAGATGATCTTCGCGCCGCGGGCCCGGCTGATGGTGGACCGCTTCGGGGCGAAGGCGGTGTGCACCGTCAGCCTGCTGGTGATCGCCGCCAGCTTCGCCGGGTTCCTGGGACTGGACGCCGACACGCCAATCTGGGTGCTGGAGGTGCTGTTCTTCTTCATGGGTGCGGCGATGGCGCATGTCATGCCGCCCGTCACCGTGGTCATCATGCAGTCGCTGCCGCGCGAGAAGGCCGGCTCGGGCTCCGCCGTGAACAACACCTTCCGGCAGGTCGGCGGCGCGCTCGGGGTCGCCGTCCTGGGCTCGCTGATGTCCACCGTCTACCGCGACGGCGTACGCGACGAGCTCGCCCGCACCTCGCTGCCCGCGGACGTGCAGCACACCGCGGGCGAATCCATCGAGGCCACCAGGGGCGCCGCCGAGCGCCTCGGCGAGTCCGGCAAGGCCATCGTGGGCCCGGCGAACGACGCCTTCGTCGACGCCATGCACATCACGTCGATCGCGGGCGGCGCCGTGGTGCTGCTCGCCGCGATCGTCACGGCCATCTGGCTGCCCGGCAAGCCGGCGCCGGCGGACGGGGCCGGCGGCCAGGAAGACACCGCGAAGCGGGAGAATGCTCCCGCGCGGCCGTAAGCGCGCAATCCGTACCTGTACGGGGTCCGGGGCGGAGCCCCGGAAATCCTTTCCGCGCCGGACCCCAGCGGAGCTGAAAGGCGGCACCGTGAGCCTCAAGGACCGGCACGAGGCGTTCCACGAGAAGCACCCTCGTGCGCCCAGCCGCCGCGGGCGGCCGCGCAGCGAGGCCGCCGAGCGGGCCATCGTCGAGGGCGTGCTGCACCTGCTGGAGGAGGGCGCCGCCATCGGCGACCTGACCATCGAGCGGATCGCCCGTACGGCCGGAGTGGGCAAGGCCACGATCTACCGGCGGTGGGCGGGCCGGGACGAGCTGCTGGTGGACGTGCTCGCCTCGCTGGAGCCGCCGCTGGCCGAGCCGGAGGGCGAGACCGTACGGGACGTGCTGGTCGCCTGCCTGGAGACGATCCGGCAGCGGGCGCTCACCAAGCGCTCCTCCGCGGTGCTGCGGATGGCGCTGACGCAGGCGCAGCAGCATCCGCAGTTGGCGAAGAAGTACCACGACACCGTGGTCGGGCCGCGGCGGGCGCTGCTGCGGCAGGTGATCGAGCGCGGCGTGGCGGCCGGGGAGATCCGCGCCGATCTGGAGGTCGAGCTGCTGATGGAGCTGTTCGCCGGGCCGATGCTCAGCCGGGCCGTGCTGCACGACTGGGCACCCCTCGACGAGGACCTCTCGGCGCAGATCGTCGACGCCGTTCTCGAAGGAGTGCGACCCCGGGCGCGGTGAATTGTCCGAGTTTCGCTACCGTGGGCGTTCAGTAACAACCCGGAACGGAACACTCCGAAGTCGGAACCCCTCAGCGGGCGCCGTTCGTCTGGACTCTTCGTACGGGCAGGACCGAACGGTGAGCGAGGACGTCGGATGGCGCAGGTGGAAACGGCTGAGTCCGGACAGGGCGGGGCGAGCCACCGGGGCCCGGGCTCCGGGACCTGGCGCGCGGGCGTGAGCCGGGCGATCCGGATCGGCTCGCAGCCCGGGCCGTGGAAGCGCGGCCTGGTGCTGGCGGCGCTGGCGCTGCTGCTGGGCCTTTTCATGCTGCTGCACGCGAAGATCCCGAACCGGATCGGGAACCTGGGCAGCCTGGTGGAGACCTTCCTGCCGTGGTTCGGCCTGTTCATCCCGGTGCTGCTGGCCGGGGCGATCTGGCGCCGCTCCGCCTCCGCGGTGGCCGCGCTGCTGCTGCCGGTGATGGTGTGGCTGAACCTCTTCGGCGGCCAGCTGAGCGACAAGTCAAGCCCGGGCAGCGACCTCACCGTGGCCAGCCACAACGTGAACGCCGAGAACCCCGACCCGGCCGGCACCGCCCGCGACCTGGCCGCCTCCGGCGCCGACGTGGTGGCCCTGCAGGAGCTGACCCCCGAGGGCCGGGGCACGTACGAGAAGGGGCTGGCGAAGACGTACCCGTACCACACGGTGCAGGGCACGGTCGGGCTGTGGAGCAAGCTGCCGCTGTCCGACACGCGGCCGGTCGACATCAAGCTCGGCTGGACCCGGGCGCTGCGCACCACGGTGGCGACGGACCAGGGGCCGATGGCCGTGTACGTGGCGCACCTGCCGTCCGTGCGGGTGAAATTCAACGCCGGCTTCACCGCGGGCCAGCGAGACGCCAGCGCGCACGCGCTCGGCAACGCCATCGCCCGGGAGCCGGTCGAGCGGGTGGTCCTCCTCGGCGACCTGAACGGCACCATGAACGACCGCGCGCTCGCCGACATCACCTCGCAGATGCGCTCGACGCAGGGCGCGGCCGGGGACGGCTTCGGCTTCAGCTGGCCGGCGTCCTTCCCGATGGCGCGGATCGACCAGATCCTGGTCAAGGGCGTGGAGCCGAAGAGCTCGTCGGTGCTGCCGGCCACCGGCAGCGACCACCGGCCGGTGGCCGCCGGAATCTCCTGGTGATCATCGGGAATACGCAGCTCAGGGGTTATTGTTCCGCTTAGGAACTTACATCTGATCACGTCTGAAAAGGTTCCTGCCCCATGCCCCTGGCGCTCCTCGCGCTGGCGATAGCCGCCTTCGGTATCGGCACCACCGAGTTCGTGATGATGGGCCTGCTGCCCAACGTCGCCGACGACCTCGGCACGTCGGTACCCACCGCCGGCCACCTCGTCTCCGCGTATGCCATCGGCGTCGTCGTCGGCGCCCCGCTGCTCACCGCACTCGGCACCCGGGTGCCGCGCAAGCGGATGCTGCTGGCCCTCATGGGCCTCTTCACGCTCGGCAACCTCGCCTCCGCCCTGGCTCCCGGCTACGAGACGCTGCTGGCCGGCCGGTTCCTCGCGGGGCTGCCGCACGGCGCCTTCTTCGGCCTCGGCGCGGTCGTCGCCACCCGGCTCGTCGCCCCCGAGCGGCGTGCGCGGGCGGTGGCGTCGATGTTCCTCGGCCTGACCGTGGCCACGATCGTCGGCGTGCCGCTGGGCACGCTGCTGGGCCAGCACCTCGGCTGGCGGTCCACCTTCCTGGTGGTCACCGCGATCGGCCTGATCGCCATGGCCGCGCTCGCCCGGCTTATCCCGCAGCTGAGCGAGGAGAGCCGCCCGCGGCTGCGCCAGGAGGTGCGCGAGCTGCGCCGACCGCAGGTGCTGCTCGCGATGGCCACGACGATCGTCGGCATGGCGAGCATCTTCGCCGTGTACACGTACCTCTCGTCGATGATGACCAAGGTCACCGGCTTCTCGGACTCGGCGATGACGCTGGTCCTGGCCCTCTTCGGCGTCGGCATGACCCTGGGCGCGCTGATCGGCGGCCCGCTCGCCGACCGGGCCCTGCGACCGACGCTCTACGGAGCGCTGACCGGGCTCACCGCGATGCTGGGCCTCTTCCACTTCACCGCCGAGCACAAGGCGACCGCCCTGGCCTCGGTGGTCCTCATCGGCATGGCGGGCTTCCTGGCCTGCACCCCGCTGCAGGTCCTGGTGATGGAGAAGGCGAGCGCCGCCCCGACCCTGGCCGCCTCCTCGACCCAGTCCGCCTTCAACATCGCCAACGCCTTCGGCGCGTGGGCGGCCGGCGCGGCCGTCTCGGCGGGCTGGGGCTGGACGGCTCCGGCGACGGTGGCGGCCGTCCTCGCCGGCGGCGGCCTGGTGATCGCGGTGGCCGCGGGCCTGCTGGACCGCGCCCGCCCCGACCGGTCGGAATCCCGCGTCGTGGCCACCGGCGAGCGAGCCGTCCTGGAGGACGTACACACGTCCTGACCTGCACTGTCGGCGGCCTGTCGACCGCTGTCGGTCGCTTGTCGGTGAGCTGTCGGTGCGGCCTGGCAGCTTGGTGGTCATGACGCGAACGAATCACTACCCCGACAAGCCCGCCGGCGGCGGGAACGCCGTCGAAGTGCGCGGTCTTGTCAAGCACTACGGCGAGACCAAGGCACTCGACGGCGTCGACCTCGACGTAAAGGAAGGCACCGTCCTCGGTGTCCTCGGGCCGAACGGCGCCGGCAAGACCACCCTGGTCCGCTGCCTGTCCACGCTGCTCGTCCCGGACGCCGGCTCGGCCTTCGTCGCCGGATACGACGTGGTGAAGCAGCCGCGGGCGATCCGCCGCACCATCGGCCTCACCGGCCAGTACGCCTCGGTCGACGAGAAGCTCTCCGGCTTCGAGAACCTGTACATGATCGGGCGCCTGCTCGACCTCTCCCGCAAGGACGCCCGCCGCCGCGCGGACGAGCTGCTGGAGCGCTTCTCCCTCACCGAGGCCGCCAAGAAAGCCGCCATGGAGTACTCCGGCGGCATGCGCCGCCGCCTGGACCTAGCCGCGTCCATGATCGGCCACCCGGCGGTGCTGTACCTGGACGAGCCGACGACCGGCCTCGACCCCAGGACCCGTAACGAGGTCTGGGACGAGGTCCAGCGCATGGTCCGCGAGGAGCGGGTCACGGTGCTGCTCACCACCCAGTACATGGAGGAGGCCGAGCAGCTCGCCGGCGAGCTCACCGTCATCGACCGCGGCCGGGTCGTCGCGGGCGGCAAGGTCGACGAGCTGAAGGCGAAGGTCGGCGGCCGCACGCTGCAGATCCGCCCGGTGGCCACCGCCGACCTGCACCCGATGGCCGGCGCCATCGCCGAGGCCGGCCTGGACGGCGTTTCCGGCGCCCGGGTCGACGAGGCGACGGGCCGGGTCCTGGTGCCGATCCTCAGCGACGAGCAGCTCTCCGGCGTCGTCTCGGTGCTCGGCGCCCGCGGCTTCACCATCGCCGGCATCGATACGAAGCTGCCCAGCCTCGACGAGGTGTTCCTGGCCATCACCGGCCAGAAGATGTCCGACTCCGTACCGGAGCAGGCCGACGAGAAGAAGCTCGAGGAGGTGGCCGCATGACCACGGCAACTCTGAACCCCGCCGTCGCAGGCGACGCCGAAGCCCGCCTCGGCCTGCGCGCCAACGTGCGCCACATCGGCGCCCTCGCCCGCCGGAACCTTCTGCAGATCAAGAAGGACCCGGAGTCGATGTTCGACGCGCTGCTGATGCCGATCATCTTCACGCTGCTGTTCACGTTCGTCTTCGGCGGCGCGATGTTCGGCAAGGGCAATCAGCAGGAGTACGTCAACTACCTGATCCCGGGCCTGATGGCCATGATGGGCATGAACATCGCCATGGCCGTCGGCACGGGCGTGAACGAGGACTTCAAGAAGGGCGTGATGGACCGCTTCCGGTCCATGCCCATCTCCCGGTCCTCCGTACTGATCGGCAAGATCGTGGTGGAGATCGGCCGCATGATGGTGGCCGTCGCGATCCTGCTCACCATGGGCTTCATCCTCGGCTTCGAGGTGAAGACCTCCGTGCCGGAGCTGCTGGCCGCGATCGGCCTGGCACTCGTCTTCGGCGCAGCCCTGATGTGGATCTTCATACTGCTCGGCCTGTCGCTCAACTCGCCCCAGGCCGTGCAGGGAATGGCGATGCTCGTGCTGATGCCGCTGCAGTTCGGAAGCTCCATCTTCGCGCCCACCAGCTCGATGCCGGGCTGGCTCGAGGGCTTCACGAAGTACAACCCGCTGTCCAACCTGGCCGACGCCGCCCGGCTGCTCACGCAGGGCGATATGCCGAGCAATCTGGTCCAGCACTCGCTGGGCACCTCGGTGCTGTGGACGCTGCTCTGGGCCTTCGCCATCACGGCGGTGACCGCGCCGCTGGCGATCCGGAAGTTCCGCAGCAAGACCTGATCCGAGCGGCCTCCCAGAGACGTTCGCGTCGAACGGTCGAAGGCGGTCTCTCCCGCGCTACCGGGAGAGACCGCCTTCCGGCGTTCTCGGGCGTTCACAGGGCCAATGCGGTGATCTTATTAACTGCATACGGGTAGCGCCGCCGCGCCGCCGTGGGACGTGGGCGTTCCGGTCGGAATGTATGACTACGCCATTCCGTGCCCAGAAGGAGCGCCCCACGATGGACCGCATGCGCCGGCTGCCCCTCGTCGCCGGCCTCGCCGCCCCCCTGCTGATCTGGGGCTGCCTCGGCCCCACCGCCGCCGCCGTCCCCGCCGACCGCCCCGCGCAGGTCGAACCGCCGGCGCCCGAGGAGGACTACGGCACCGGCGACGGCTCGTACGGCGAAGGCTCGTACAACGACGGCTCGTACAACGAGGGCTACGTGCCCGAGGATCCGGCCACTGGGCCGGGTCCCGCGGCCCCTACTGACGGCAAGAACCCGGGCCAGGCCCCGGGCAATGTGACGGTCCCGGACTTCGGCACCTTCACCCCGCCGCCGCAGGGCGACTCGGACGACACGCCGGCGCTGGCCGCGGCGTCGCTGGCGGCGATGTCGCTGGGCGGGGCTGCGTTCATCCTGCGGCGGGCGCGGAGGACGACGGAGGAGTAGGGCGTCGCGGGAGTGGGGCGTCGCGGGATTAGGGCGTCGCAGGATTAGGGCGTCGCGGGATTAGGGCGTCGCGGGAGTGGGGTCTGATCAGACCAGCCGGATCGCCTGCTCCAGGGTGAGCTCGCGCCCCTCCTCGTACGCCCGTTGGTAGGCCGCCTCCCCCGCGCTCCCCGCCGGGAAGGCGGCCCGCACGGCCGCCCCCGCCCGTTCGCGGTTCTCGCGTTCCACGCCGAGTGCGTGGGACGGCTCCTGGCTCAGGGCGTCGTAGGCGCCGAGGAGCCGGGCGCCGTCCGCCGCGCGGTCGAGGCCCGCGAGGGCCCAGCCGGCGACGACGAACTGGGTGACCGTGATGTTCGGGGCGACCAGCTGTGCCATGGGGTCGTTGTGGGTGCCCGTCACCGCGCGGCGGATCCGCGGCAGCGCCTCGGCGTTCCGGCCGTCGATGACGTCGACCCAGCCGAGGAAGCCCTGCACCAGCGCCTTGAAGAGCTCCGGACCGCCGCCGCTCGCGAAGCCCTCCTCCAGCTGGTGGAAGTGCTCCAGCGCCTCGTCCGTACGGCCGGTGCGGGCGCAGAAGACGGCGAGCTGCATGCGGGTGAAGTGGCGGGCCTCCGTCGCCGCGCGGTCGGCGTCGGCGAGCGCGTCGCGCAGCAGCCGTTCACCTTCCTCGGCGCGGCCCATCTCGATGAGCGCGCCGCCGAGGCGGGCGGCGATCATCGGGATCTGCGCGTGTGCGCCGAGGGCCTCGGTGTACGCGATGGCCTGCTCGTAGTCCCGCGCCGCGGCCTCGTGTTCGCCGTACCGCTCCCGGGCCTCGCCGCGGGTGGCCAGGGACTCGGCCATGCCCCAGCCGTCGCCGAGGCGCTCGAAGATCTCCAGGCTCTCGGCGGCGTCCGCGGCGGACGGCTCCAGGCCGCCGGGCTGGTCGTTGAGCACCTTGGCGCGCAGCTGCAGCGCGAAGGCCAGCTCCCACTCGCGGCCGAGCTCGCGGCAGGTGCGGACGGCCGTATCGAAGATCTCGAACATGCTCGTGAACTGGCCGGTGATGATCCCGGCGTAGAACCACATGAAGCCCGGCAGTCGGCAGGTCTGCGGCAGACCGGGGTGGTACGCGGCCACGACGCCGCGGAGTTCGGCCTGGGTGGCGGGGTCGGACAGCGCGCGCATGTCGCCCTCCGCCGTGCTGAGCGCGATCAGCCGCACGCCGCGGCGGGCCTCCTGGAGCAGCTCGTCCGGGTACGGCGGCGGCACGTCGACGCAGCCCTCGTAGACGGGCGGGGCCGGGTCAGGGGTGGGCACGAAGGGGTTCGGGCCGAGTCCGGCGGCGGCGAGCGACCAGGCGCGGGCCTCGGGGCGGAGGTCGAGCAACGTCCAGAACCACATCAGGGAGTGGACGAGGCTGAGTGCCTCGTGCTCGTCGCGGGTGGCGATAGCGCGGCGCAGGGCGACGCGGAGGTTGTCGTGCTCGAGCTGCAGGCGGTCGAGGGCTGCGCGCTGGGCGCTGCCGCGGAGTTGCGGGTCGGCGGCGCGGGCGAGTTCGCGGTAGTGGGTGAGGTGGCGGGCGGCTGCGGCGTCGGCGGCGTCGGGGGCTGCGCAGAGGCGTTCCTGGGCGTATTCGCGGACGGTTTCCAGGAGGCGGTAGCGCATCTCGCCGGCGGGGGTGGGGGCGGCGGTGACCAGGGATTTGTCGACTAGGGAGCCGAGAGTGTTGAGGACGTCCGTGGGGGCTACGGAGG
>NZ_JAAKZV010000086.1 GCF_011044975.1 Streptomyces coryli
CCGAGCAATCAGCTCACACGCCACCCGGTCGGAGACCGCAGCCAGCTCGGCATACGACCACTCCACCCCCTCACCAACCACCGCCACCGCACCCGGCGACCGCTCCACCTGAGCCGCGAACAACTCCACCAACGACCCGCCCGACACCGGCCGCGCCGTCTCATTCCACCCCTCCACCACCAACGACCGCTCAACCCCACCCAGAAGCCGAATCTGACCGACCCGCGTCTCCGGACCAGCCGCGATCTGCTCCAGCACCCGCACCAAACGATCCGCCAAAGAACGAGCCGCATCCGCCTCGAAGATGTCCGGCCGATAATCCAGCCGGAGTTTCAATTCATCGTTCGCGACAAGCGACAGCGGGTAATTGGTCGATTCGCGGATTCCGGAGCCAGTGAGCCGAAGCCCCTCGACAGCAGGGGGTGCATCCGGATCGCCGGGATAATTCTCAAATGCCATCAGCGTGTCGAAGGTGGCGCCAGGGCCGACCAGGCGCTGAATCTCCGTGAGGCCGATGTGCTGATGACCGAGCAATTCCGTCTGCTCCGCCTGCAGATCGGCCAGCAGCTCCGCGATCGTACGGTCCGGATCGAGACGCACCCGTACCGGCAGAGTATTGAGGAACAGCCCCAGCATGTTCTCCATGCCCGGCAGCTCCGCGGGCCGGCCGGCGACCGTGGCGCCGAACACCACGTCCCGGCGCCCGGCCAGTTGGCCGACCACCAGTGCCCAGGCGGCCTGGACCACCGTGTTGAGGGTCAGTCCATGCCGGCGCGCCGTCCCGCGCAGCGCGTCGGCCAGTTCCGGCGGGGTCTCGGCGAGCACATGGTCAGTGGTGACCGCAGCGCTGCTCGCCTCCGGCGGCGCGACCAGCGTCGGCTCCTCGACACCGGACAGCGCGTGCCGCCAGGCCTCCCGCGCCGCCTCCCCGTCCTGGCGGGAAAGCCAGGTCAGGTACGCGCCGTACGGGGTGACCGGCGGCAGTCCGGCCGTACTGCCGCCGACGGCATAAGCGGCCCACAGTTCCCGCAGCAGAATCGGCAGGGACCAGCCGTCCAGCAGGATGTGGTGCAGCGTGACCATCATCCGGTGTGTCTCACGACCGGTTTTCGCCACCAGAACGCGCAGGAGGGGAGGCGAACTCAGGTCGAACCGCCGCTCCTGTTCCTCGACTCCCAGCCGCTCGGCTGCCACGAGGGCCCTGTCCCCCGGGAGGCCCGACAGGTCTTCCTCCCGCCACGGCAGCGTCGCCTCCCGCGCGATCACCTGCACCGGCTGCCCGGTGCCCGGCAGCTGGCGGAATCCGGCGCGCAGGCTCGCGTGCCGATCGAGGAGCGCCTGCCAGGACGCCCGTAACGCCCGCACGTCCAGGGGACCTTCAAGATCCATGATCAGCTGCTCGACATACACGTCCCGCGCCTGCTCGTCGAAGAGCGCGTGGAAGAGCAGCCCCTCCTGCAGCGGCGTTACGGGCAGCACATCCGCCAGCCCGCCCGCAACCGCCGCCTCCAGCTCCTCGATCTGCGGCTGATCAAGCACCACCAGCGGAAAATCGGAAGGCGTGTGCCCCCCGCCACCCGGACCGGCAGCGTGGCCCGCCAACCCGCTCAGCATCGCCGCCCAGCCATCGAGGAGATTCCGGGCCACCGACTCGTCCAGCAATTCCCCGGGCCAGGCCAGGCTCAGCGTGAGCTGCGGCCCGTCCGCCAGATCGTGGACCGTGCCCTCGGCTTCGAGTGCGTGCATGACCGGGAGCTCGCCGCCCGCGGCCGTTCCGAACCCGCCTGCCGCGGCAGCCGGCGTCCAGTCGGCCTCGTCTCCTGGAGCGGCTGCCCGGGCATCGGACCTGCCGAGGTAGTTGAAGCCGATCTGGGCAGTGGGCAGGGCCGCGAGCGCCGGCCCGGTCTCGGGGTTGAGGTAGCGGAGCATCCCGTAGCCGAGACCGTCGCCGGGGACGGCGCGCAGCTGCTCCTTGACCCGCTTGACGGCCCGGCCGGCCGCCGCACCACCCGCCCGCAACTCCGCGAGGTCGACCTCGCCGGGATCGAGCCGTACGGGACGGACATTGGTGAACCAGCCGACAGTGCGGGAAAGGTCCGCGCTCTCCGACAGCGCGCTCCGCCCGTGCCCCTCGACGTCCACCAGCAGACCACCGGTCTCCTCCCGGCCTCTCCACTCGGCAATCGCCGTAGTCAACCCGGTCAGGAGGACGTCATCGACGCCGGCGTGGAACGCGGCCGGGATGGTGGTCAGCAGCGCCGACGTGACCTCGGCGGGAATCTGCACCGAGACCCGCCGGACAGCGGCGCCCACATCCCTGACCGGGTCCACCGGCCGGACAGTCAGCAGCGCATCGCTGCCGTCCAGCAGCCGGATCCACTCCGGCAGCTCCGCGCAACGCTCGGCGCTCGCCGCCTGTGCCGACAGCTCGCGCGCCCAATGCCGGAAGGACGTCGGCACCGGCTCGAGTGCTACGTCACGGCCGGCGGCCAGCTCCGCATAGGCCTCTGCCAGGTCCGGCAACAGCACCCGCCAGGAGACCGTGTCCATCACCAGATGGTTGATGACGAACAGCAGCCGCCCGGGGGCCTCCGGCCCGGCGTCGAGCCACACCACCTGCACCATCACCCCGGCCGCCGGGTCCAGCCGGCGCGTGGCGGCCTGGGTCTGCTCATCGATCAGCTGGTCGAGATCGGCTGCGGTGGCGTCCACACGGTGCACGTATGCCGTCGCGGGGACCGTTCCTGCCTCGGGCACCAGGAGCCGCCGCTGCGGGGTGACTTCGAGGCGGGCGCGGAGGATGTCGTGGTGGTCCACCAGTGCCTGTACGGCCTCGGTCAGGACCGTGAAGTCCAGGCCGGCCGGTGCGACCACCAGGCTCGCCTGTACCTCCTGGCCCACCTTGTCAGGGCCGATCCGTTCGATGATCTCGTGCATCACCGGCGTCAGCGGGATCTCCCCGGTGCCGGAGTCGCCTCCGCCTGTGGTGTGGTCAGCTTGCGTCCGGGCGACGACGGCAAGGGCCTCGGGCGTACGCTGCGCAAAGACCTGCCGGGCGGTGATCACCAGCCCGGTTCGGCGGGCGCTGGACACCAGCATCATGGACAGGATGGAGTCGCCGCCGAGTTCGAAGAAAGAGTCGTCGACGCCGACCTTCGCCAGGCCGAGTACCTCGGCGAAGAGGGAGCAGAGGGTCTCCTCGGCCGGGGTGGCGGGGGCGCGTCCCTCGCTGCTGCTCATGTCGGGGGCGGGGAGGGCGGCGCGGTCAAGCTTTCCGTTCGGTGTCAGCGGCAGCGCGTCCAAGTGGACGACGGCCGGGATCATGTACTCCGGCAGGCGGGCCGCGGCGTGCTCGCGCAGCGCTACGGGATCGATGCCCCCACCGGCGACCGGGACGACGTAGGCAATCAGACGCCCCTCACCAGGCCGGTCTTCCTGGACGATCACCGCCGCCTGCGCGACGGCAGGGTGCGCGGCGATGACGGACTCGATCTCACCGGGCTCCACCCGGAAGCCGCGGATCTTGACCTGCTCATCCGCCCGACCGGCAAACAGCAGGGTGCCGTCGGTCGTCCAGCGGGCCAGGTCCCCGGACCGGTACATCCGCCCACCGGCACCGAAGGGGCAGGCCACGAACCGTTCCGCGGTCAGGTCCGGACGGCCCACGTAACCGCGGGCCAGACCGGCACCGGCGACATACAGCTCACCCGTCACGCCGGGCGGCACCGGCTGCAGGAAGTCGTCCAGCACGAACACCTGGGCGTTGCCCAGCGGACGCCCGATCGCCGGCGGCGCATCCTCGGCCGTGATCTGCTCATCCACTGGCACAGCGGTGGTGATGACGGTGGCCTCGGTCGGCCCGTACGTATTCCACACATGGGCCTGGCTGACCCAACGGGAGGCCAGATCCGCACTCAACCGCTCCGCTCCCAATACCCAGTTGCGCACCTCCGGCACCGACGCCGGGTCCAGCACCCCGAGCAGCGACGGCACCACGCTCGCCACGGTGACGCCCGCATCGCGGATCATCTGAGCCAGCAGCTCCGGCTCGGTGCGCTCGTGGCTCGCAGCAATCGCCAGGGTTCCCCCCGCCGCCAGCGTGACCGCCACATCCAGCACCGCGGCATCGAAGCTGAACGACGCGAACTGCAACGCCACCTCACCCGCGGCCACACCCAGCACCGGCCGCATCGCCTCGGCGAGATTCGCCACCCCGCCATGCGCAATCGCCACGCCCTTAGGACGCCCGGTGGACCCCGACGTATAGATCACATACGCCAACTGACCCGCATCAATGGCCTCAGCCGGCGGCTCTGCCGACTCCGCGGCGATCGCGTCCGCAGCCTCGGCCAATAGCCCTCTGTCCAGTACGAGTTCGCATCCGCTGTCCGCCACCATGAAGTCCAGCCGGTCAGCCGGATACTCAGGGTCCAGCGGCACATACGCGCCCCCGGCCTTCCACACCGCGAGAATGGCCACCACCATGTCCACCCCACGCGGCAGCCGCAGACCAACCCGGACCTCCCGGCCCACCCCACGCCCCCGCAAGTACCGCGCCAGCCGATTGGCCCGTATCTCCAACTGGGCATAGGAGAGCGCCTCATCCCCGCACCGCACAGCCACCACGTCCGGCGACCGCACGACCTGCGCCTCGAACAGCTCCACCAGCGAACCCGCCGACACCGCCCGCGCCGTGTCGTTCCACCCATCCACCACCAGCGACCGCTCAGCCGCCTCCAGCACCTCGATCTCACTCACCCGCACATCCGGCCGCGCCGCAACCTGCTCCAGCACCCGCACCAGCCGACCGGCCAGCACCCGGGCAGCCTCCTCGTCGAAGACGTCCACCCGGTGATCCAGCCGGAGCTTCAGCTCCCCCAGCGGATCCACGCCGAGGGCCAGCGCGAAGTTGGTCGCCTCCCGTACCTCGGTCGCGAGGAGCGTCAAGGGTTCCGGCGGCCCGCTCTCTTCCGCGCGGTAGTTCTCGAATGCCATCAAGGTGTCGAAGGTCGCGCCGCGGCCCGCCAGGCGCTGGATCTCCGTAAGCCCCAGGTGCTGATGGTCGAGCAGCGCGGCCTGCCGGAGCTGCAGCTGCGCCAGCATCGTCGCTACGGATTCCGCCGGGTCCAGCCGTACGCGCACCGGGACGGTGTTGATGAACAGGCCCAGCATGCGCTCCATGCCCCGGAGTTCGGCGGGCCGTCCGGCGACCGTCGCGCCGAACACCACGTCAGGTCGGCCGGTCAGCTTGGCGAGCAGCAGTCCCCACGCCCCCTGAAACACGGTGTTCAGGGTCAGGCCGTGCCGGCGGGCCAGGGCCCGGAGCGCCGTCGTCAGTTCCGCGCCCGGCTCGATGACGAGCCTGGAGACGGGTGCCGGCTCCCGCTCGGGTTCCGTAGCGGCGGGCGCCACCAGGGTCGGCTCAAGTGCCCCCGCGAGTTCCTGCTGCCAGGCCGCTCCTGCGGCACGCTTGTCCTGGCGGAGCAGCCACGCCAGGTGCTCCCGGTGCGGGGTGACCGGCGCCAGGCCGGCCGCGTCGCCGCCGTCTCCGTATGCGGTCCACAGCTCGCGCATCAGGATGGGCAGCGACCATCCGTCCAACGCGATGTGATGCAGCGTGACCACCATGCGATACCGGCCGACGCCCAATTCGATCAGGAGGACCCGGATCAGCGGAGGGTCGGCCAGATCGAATCGGCGCGCCTGCTCCGCCTGCGCCAGCCGGTCCGCTTCGGTCCGAGCCGCCTCGCCCGCCAGAGCCGACAGGTCTTCCTCCCGCCACGGCAGCGTCGCCTGCCGCGCGATTACCTGCACCGGCTCGGGCAGGTCGGGGAGCCGCCGGAATCCGGCGCGCAGGCTCGCGTGCCGATCGAGGAGCGCCTGCCAGGACGCCCGTAACGCCCGGACGTCCAGGGGACCTTCAAGATCCATGATCAGCTGCTCGACATACACGTCCCGCGCCTGCTCGTCGAAGAGCGCGTGGAAGAGCAGCCCCTCCTGCAGCGGCGTTACGGGCAGCACGTCCGCCAGCCCGCCCGCAACCGCCTCCTCCAGCTCCTCGATCTGCGGCTGTTCAAGCACCACCAGCGGAAAATCGGAAGGCGTATGCCCCCCGCCGCCCGGACCGGCAGCGTGGCCCGCCAACCCGCTCAGCATCGCCGCCCAGCCATCGAGAAGATCCCGAGCCACCGACTCGTCCAGCAATTCCCCGGGCCAGGCCAGGCTCAGCGTGAGCTGTGGCCCGTCCGCCAGATCGTGGACCGTGCCCTCGGCTTCCAGCGCGTGCATGACCTGCGCCTGGGAGTCGATGCCTTCGCCCAGCCCGCTGCCGGTCAGCTGCCAGTCGGCGGCTCGACCGGAGAACCGGCCGAGGTAGTTGAAGCCGATCTGGGCAGCGGGCAGGGCCGCGAGGGCGGGCCCGGTCTCGGGGTTGAGGTGGCGGAGCATCCCGTAGCCGAGGCCATCGCCGGGCACGGCCCGTAGCTGCTCCTTGATCCGCTTGACCGCCTGGCCCGCCGCCGGTCCACCCGCCCGTGCCTCCGCGGCGTCGATCGCGCCGGCATCCAGCCGCACGGGGTGGATGCCCGTGAACCAGCCCACCGTGCGGGTCAGATCGAAACCATCGGCCAGTGGAGTGCGGCCATGGCTCTCCACGTCCACGAGGACTCCGCCTGCCGCCTCCTGGCCCTTCCACTCGGCTATCGCCGTGGTCAGCCCGGTCAGCAGGACGTCGTCGATGCCGGCGTGGAAAGCTGCCGGGACGGTGGTCAGGAGCGCCGACGTGACCTCTACGGGTATCCGCACCGAGATCCGCCGGACAGCGGCGCCCACATCCCTGACCGGGTCCACCGGCCGTGTGGTCAGCAGCAGCTCGGGACCTTGCAGGGTCTCGATCCAACGCGGCAGTTCCGCCAGCCGCTCCTCGCTCGCTGCCTGTACGGACACCTCACGCGCCCAGCGACGGAACGACGTCGGCACCGGCTCGAGCGCCACGGCCCGGCCGGCGGCCAGAGCGGTGTAAGCCGCCTCCAGATCCGGCAGCAACACCCGCCAGGAAACCCCGTCCACCACCAGGTGATCGATGACGATCAGCAGCCGCCCCGGGGCCTCGGTCCCGGCGTCGAACCACACCACCTGCACCATCACCCCGGCCGCCGGATCCAGCCGGCGCGTGGCGGCCTGGGTCTGCTCATCGGTCAGGCGTCGCAGTTCGTCCTCGTCGAGTCCTGTCGCATCGACCCGGTGCACCCACTCGCCGGCGGTCACCGCTTCCGGTATCACCAGCCGCGGCCGCGGCTCCGCCTCGAGGCGTGCGCGCAGTACGTCGTGGTGGTCCACCAGCGCCTGCACGCCCTGGGTCAGGACCGTGAAGTCCAAGCCGGCGGGCGTCGCCACCAGCGCCGACTGGTACACCTCGGCCAGGCCCTCCGGCGCGGCCCGGTCGAGCAGTTCGCGCATGACAGGGGTCAGCGGCACCTCTCCCAGGGCGGCGGCCTGCTCGACCGGCGGCGACGACAGCTCCGTGAGGGGTACGGCCCGTGCTGCCAGGCTTGCCACGGTCCGGTGTTCGAACAGCTCACGTGTGGTGATGGCGAGGCCCGCTCGACGGGCGCCGGACACCACCATCATGGACAGGATGGAGTCCCCGCCGAGCTCGAAGAAGGAGTCGTCGACGCCGACCGCCTCCAGGCCCAGCACCTCGGCGAAGAGCGCGCAGAACACCCCCTCGGCCGGGGTGGCGGGGGCGCGTCCCGCGCCGCTGCCCGCGTCGGGGGCCGGCAGGGCCGCGCGGTCGACCTTGCCGTTCGGTGTCAGCGGCAGCGCCTCCAGGGAGACGATGGCAGGGATCATGTACTCCGGCAGCCGGGCCGCGGCATGCTCGCGCAGCCTCGCGGCGTCGATCTCCCGGTCGGCGGCGGGGACGACGTAGGCGACGAGACGCCGCTCGCCCGGCCGGTCCTCCCGTACGACAACGGCCGCCTGGCCGACGGCAGGGTGCGCGGCGACGACGGATTCGATCTCGCCGGGCTCCACCCGGAAGCCACGGATCTTCACCTGCTCGTCCGCCCGCCCCGCGAACAGCAGGGCTCCTTCGCGGGTCCAGCGGGCCAGGTCCCCCGACCGGTACATCCGCCCACCGGCACCGAAGGGGCAGGCGACAAACCGTTCCGCGGTCAGGTCCTGACGGCCCACATAGCCACGGGCCAGGCCCGCCCCGGCCACATACAGCTCGCCGGTCGTCCCGACCGGCACGGGCCGCAGGAATTCGTCCAGCACCAACACCTCGGTGTTGTGCAGTGGTCGCCCGATCGCCGGGGGCGCGCCTTCGGGTCCGATCTCCGGGTCCACCGGTATCGCGGTGGTGATGACGGTGGCCTCTGTCGGCCCGTACGTGTTCCACACGTAGGCCTGCCCGACCCAGCGGGATGCCAGGTCGGCGGTCAACCGCTCTGCTCCCAGGACCCAGTTGCGCACCTCCGGCACCGACGCCGGGTCCAGCACGCCCAGCAGCGACGGCACCACACTCGCAACCGTCACACCCGCGGTACGGATCATGTGGGCCAGCAGCTCCGGCTCTGTACGCTCATGGCTTGCAGCAATCGCCAGGGTTCCCCCCGCCACCAGCGTGACCGCCACATCCAGCACCGCGGCGTCGAAGCTGAACGACGCGAACTGCAACGCCACCACGCCCTCGGCAACACCCAGCACCGGCCGCATCGCCTCGGCCAGATTCACCACTCCGCCGTGGGCGACGGCAACACCCTTCGGACGCCCGGTGGACCCCGACGTATAGATCACATACGCCAACTGACCCGCAGCAATAGGCCAAGCCGGCGGCTCTGCCGACTCCGCCGCAATTGCCTCGCCGGCATCGGCCAATAGCCGGCTGTCCACTACGAGTTCGGCACCACTGTCGGCCACCATGAAATCCAGCCGGTCGGCCGGATACTCCGGGTCCAGCGGCACATACGCACCGCCCGCCTTCCACACCGCGAGAATGGCGACAACCATGTCCACCCCGCGCGGCAGCCGCAGCCCGACCCGGACCTCCCGGCCCACCCCACAGTCACGCAGATACCGCGCCAGCCGATTCGCCCGCGCCTCCAGCTCTTCGTACGAAAGCGCCTCTCCCCCGCACCGCACAGCAGCCGTCTGCGGCGACCGCACGACCTGAGCCTCGAAAAGCTCCACCAACGAATCAGGCATTCAGACGCTCCTCGATGACGCGATGACGCGATGACTCAACGACGCAATGAAGCAATGGCGAATCTCACCCGCGCTGACGCGGCGGCGGTGGCGGCGGCCCTCCCGGGAGCATCCCTGGACCCGGGCCTGGGCCGGGGGAACCCAGGCCCGGGAAGGGGGCCGGCCCGGCGCCCGGGGGGACGGGGCCGTGCGGGCCGACCGGCTCGGGGAGCGGCGCGTCGCCGTTCTTGGACGGTGGGCGGGAGAACTGGGTGCGGTACAGCTCCGCGTACAGGCCGTCCCGTACCAGCAGTTCGTCGTGGGTTCCGTGCTCCCGGACGCTGCCTTGGTCGATGACCAGGATCTGGTCCGCGTCCCGGATGGTGGAGAGGCGGTGGGCGATCACCAGCGAGGTGCGTCCCTTCAGTGCCGTCTTCAGGGCTGTCTGCAGGGCCGCTTCCGATTCGGAGTCGAGGTGTGCCGTGGCCTCGTCCAGAACGACCACGGGCGGTGCCTTGAGCAGCAGGCGGGCCATGGCGATGCGCTGCTTCTCGCCGCCGGAGAGCCGGTATCCGCGGTCGCCGGCCAGGGTGTCGAAGCCGTCGGGCAGTGACTCGATCAGGTTCCAGATCTGCGCTGCCTTGCACGCTTCGATCAGGTCCTGCTCGGTGGCGTCGGGCCGGGCGTAGATCAGGTTGTCGCGGATGCTCGCGTGGAAGAGGTGGGCGTCCTGGGTGACCATGCCGATGGTGTCGCGCAGCGACTCCTGGGTCAGGTCGCGGAGGTCGTGGCCGTCGATACGGATGGTGCCCTCACTCGGGTCGTAGAGCCGGGGCACCAGGTGGGTGATGGTGGTCTTGCCCGCGCCGGACGGCCCGACCAGGGCGGTCAGTTGTCCGGCGGGCACCGTGAAGCTGAGGTCGCGCAGGGTCCATGCGCTGCCGGCGGTCTCGGGCGCGGGCGGGGCGAAGGCCTCGAGCGAGGCGAGGGAGACGTCGTCGGCCTTCGGGTAGCGGAAGGAGACGCCTTCGAAGGTGATGCCCGGGGCCGTCGCCTTGGCGGTGCCGGCGGCCGGCAGGGCCGTGGCGCCGGGCTTCTCCGCGACCATGGGCTTGAGGTCGAGGACCTCGAAGAGCCGGTCGAAGCACACGAGCGCGGCCATGACCTCCGCCTGGGCGCTGGACAGCTGGTTGATCGGGGCCAGCAGCCGGATGAGCAGGGCCGCCAGGGCCACCAGCGTGCCGATCTCGAAGGCGCCGTTGATGGCGAGGCTGCCGCCCAGTCCGTAGACCAGGGCGGTGGCGAGGGAGCCGGTGAGGAGCATGGTGAGGAAGAGGACGCGCCCGTAGACGGAGGCGAGGACACCGAGGTCGCGGGCCCGGCCCGCGCGTTCCGAGAACAGCTGCGTCTCGGTGTCCGGGCGGCCGTAGAGCTTGGTCAGCAGCGCCCCGGTGACGTTGAACCGCTCCTGCATCAAGGAGCCCATTTCGGCGTTGACCTGCATGTGTTCGCGGACCACGCGCTGCAGCCGGCGGCCGACGAACCGGCCGGGCAGGATGAATACCGGGAGCAGGGCCAGGGCGACCACGGTGACCATCCAGGACAGGTAGGTCATCGCGACCAGGACCAGCAGCAGCGTGAGGCCGGCGGAGACCACCGTGGTCAGCAGCGAGGTCAGCGCCATCTGCGCGCCGATCACATCGGTGTTGAGCCTGCTGACCAGGGCGCCTGTCTGGGTCCGGGTGAAGAACGCGAGGGGCTGGCGCTGCACATGGCCGAAGACTTCGACGCGGAGGTCGTAGATGAGCCCTTCGCCGATCCGGCCTGCCAGCCAGGCTTCGGCGAACCCCAGGAAGGTGCCCGCGAGCGCCATTCCGACGACGGCTACGGAGATCCACACGACCACCGGGACGTTGCCGGCTTCAATTCCATTGTCGATGAGGTATTTGAGCAGTACGGGAATGGCGACGGTAAGGCCGGCATTTGTCATGCCGGTGAAGAACAGCAGGCCGATGCTGCCGCGGTACGGCCCGGCGTAGGGAAGGATTCGCTTGGTGGTGCCGGGAGTTATCTGCTGCCTGGTGGCGGGCGAGCCCGGTCCGGGCCCGTCCGGCATCGGCCCCGGGCCGCCCATCATGACCACGGCCGTCTCCCCTACTTCATCTCGTCGATGAGGCTCTGCGGCCGTATGTCCGTCCAGTTTTCCTCGATGTAGTCCATGCACGCCTTCCGCGCGTCCTCCCCGAATACGACCTTCCAGCCGGTCGGCACTTCCGCGAAGGCGGGCCACAGCGAGTGCTGGTTTTCCTCGTTGACGAGCACCAGAAAGGAGCCGTTCTCGTCGTCGAACGGGTTCGCCATAACCACTCCCCATCAATTTCCTTGGTCAGGACGTGCATCACGGTAACCCCGCCGGATCCGGGCGGGCAATGAAGGCATTCTTGACGCCTGTCCAACCATTCATTTCCCGCACTTGGACGGAATTCGGCAGGCCCGCGGCGGCGATTCGGACGGGGCGGCTCCGGATGAAACCCTGCGGAAACCGGGGGTGGAGGATCCTGACAAAGCTTGTCAAGGTGTTCATGTCCAGGGTTGGGGCTGCGGGGAGGGCGACCGGTGCGGGTGCTGGTGGTTGAGGACGACGAGGAGATGGCGCAGACGGTGGCGGTCGGACTGCGGCGGGCGCACATGGCCGTCGATGTGTCGTTCGACGGCCAGTCCGGGCTCGAGCGCGCCCTCTTCAGTAACTACGACGTGATCGTGCTGGACCGGGATCTGCCCGGGAAGCACGGCGACGAGGTGTGCGCCGAGCTGATCGCGTCGGGGTGCCGGAGCCGGGTGCTGATGCTGACCGCAGCAGGTACGGCCGAGGATCTGGTCGGCGGGCTGAGCCTGGGGGCCGACGACTATCTCCCCAAGCCGTTCGACTTTCCGGTGCTGGTGGCGCGGATCGGCGCGCTGGCCCGCCGCGCCCACCCGGCGGTGCCGCCGGTCGTACGGCACGGCGACCTCGTGGTCGACACCGCCCGGCGCACGGCCGGCCGCGGCGGCCGGCAACTCGACCTCGCGCCCAAGGAATTCGGGGTGCTGGAGCTGCTGCTCACCTCGAAGGGGCGGGCGGTCTCCGCCGAGGAGCTGCTGGAGCGGGTCTGGGACGAGGCCGCGGATCCGTTCACCAGCGCGGTGAAGATCACCATCAGCCGGCTCCGGGCCAAGCTCGGGGACCCCCCGATCATCGAGACCGTGGCCAAGCACGGATACCGGATCTGAGGCGGCATGTCAGTGATCTCACGGCTCACCGGGCGTATCGCCCCCGGCCACCTCCCGCGCCGCACGCTCCGGCTGCGGCTGACGCTGCTGTACGGCGGCCTGTTCCTGGCCTCCGGGGTGGCGCTGCTGGCGGTCACGTACGTCCTGGTCGGCCAGGCCGTGCCCGGGATTCTCGCGAAGAACGTGATCCCGGCCCCGGAAGGCAGTGCCAGGCCGAGCGGTGACAGCAAGGGGCGGCTGCTCGAGCCGGGGGCGGACGACGCACAGGGAATCCTCGGGGTGCCGCCGGGCGATCAGCACGCCGCGGTGGAGCGGCAGAAGTCCGCCGTCATGGAGCAGCTCCTCATCCAGTCCGGCATTGCGCTGGCCCTGATGCTGGTGCTCGCGATCGTGCTGGGCTGGATCATCGCCGGGCGCATCCTGCGCCCGCTGCGGACGATCACGGCGACCGCGCAGTCCATCTCCGCGACGAGCCTGCACCGGCGGCTGGCGCTGCAGGGTTCTGACCCTGAGCTCAAGGAACTGGGTGACACCTTCGACGGGTTGCTGAGCAGGCTGGAGGACGCCTTCGAGGCGCAGCGCCGGTTCGTCGCCAACGCGTCGCATGAGCTGCGCACGCCACTGGCCCGGCAGCGGGCGCTGGGGCAGGTGGCACTGGCCGACCCGAACGCGGACACGTCCTCGCTGCGGGCGGCGCACGAGCGGATCCTCGCCGCCGGCGAGCAGCAGGAGCGGCTGCTGGAGGCGCTCCTGACCCTGGCCAGGGGCCAGGCGGGGCTGGATGTCCGGGAGCCGTTCGACCTGGCCGGGCTGACCCGGCAGGTGATCCAGTCCCGGGAGCCGGAGGCGGAGTTGCGGAACATCGTGTTCCTGCCGTCGGTCGCGCCGGCGGTGGCGATGGGTCACCGTAATCTCGCCGAACGCCTCATCACGAATCTGGTGGACAACGCGCTCCGGCACAACGCGCCCAACGGCTGGGTCGATGTGGACACCAGAAGCACGGACGGCCGGGCGACGCTCACCGTCACCAACACCGGTCCGGTGGTGCCGGCGGACGCGATCGACCAGCTCTATCAGCCCTTCCAGCGGCTCGAGGGCACCCGCACCGCACATTCCGAGGGGCTGGGGCTGGGTCTGTCGATCGTGCTGGCCATCGCCAATGCCCATGGGGCCACCGTCGCCACCCGCGCCCGTCCCGAGGGCGGGCTGACCGTCTCGGTCACCTTCCCCGCGGTGAACGGCCGCGACCATCACACTCCTACCCGGCCGGGGCAGGCCACCGCCCCGGCCGGGTAGGTTCAGCGCTGCCGCCCGGCGAAGAACTCGAGCATCGCGGAGTTCACGGCGTCCGGCCGCTCCAGATAGCCGAAGTGACCGCAGCCGGGGATCTCCGTGTACGAGCTGCCGGGGATGCTCCGTGCGACCTCCCGGGCGAGGTGCGGGCGGACGACCAGGTCGTCCTGGAAGCCGATGACCTGGCAGGGCACCCGGATGCCGCGGTAGCTCGGCAGCCGGTCGGGGATCAGCTGCAGGCGCAGCTGGCCGCGTACCGCCGTGAGGTCGACCAGCGACATTTCGAAGACGGTGAGCCAGTCCTGAAGCTTGTCCTCGTCGTTGAGGGTCCGGGGCGACAGGTTCTGCACGGCCTGCAGATAGGCCGCGAGCCGGGACGGGAGCTTGATGCCGCTGTCGCACAGGTCGAGGTCGGCCGCCGACATGGCGGTGAGCAGCGCGTCGGCCCGCCCGCAGGTCGCGAGCAGCACGGCCGCGCGCACGAGGTCGGGCCGGGCCAGCAGCAGCTCCTGGACGATGACGGCGCCCAGGGAGAAGCCCACGACCCGGCACGGGCCGGCGTCGAGGTGCTCGATGAGGCCGGCGACGTCCGCCGCCATGTCGTCGAGGGTGATTCCCTCCGGGCACGGGTCGCTCGGTGGAATGCCCCGGTTGTCGAGGGTGATCACCCGGTAGCCCGCGGCGTTCAGGGCGGGCACCTGGTGGGTGCGCCAGATCCTGCCGGGGGCGCCGGTTCCGTTGACCAGGACGACCGGCTCCCCCTCACCGTAGCTGTCGTAGCCGAGGGCGGCGCCGTTGACGCGTACGACCGGCATCAGGCGGTGCCCGGCAGCCAGAGCATCCCGTCGTCCGAGGTGACGAGTCCGCCGGGGAACATGGGGTGGTCCTCGCCGAGGTCTGCCCCGAGCAGCGCCCGGCTCTGCACCTGGGCGCCCTCGTGCATGGCCTGGCGGACGACCTGGGAGCGGAACAGCGGCACCATGTTCTGGTCGGCGTCCGCCGCCAGGGTGTCGACGGCGGTCGCGAACTCGGACGACCGGGACTTCAGCCGCACGGCCGCGGACTCGGCGTCGGTCAGGTCGAACTCCGCGGCGGAGACGCCGCCGACGAGTTCGACGAAGGACTCCAGCTCGGTGTGCTGGTTCCGGGTGACCTTCTTCGCCGACCAGAAGTAGGAGTCCTCGTCCGCGTGCATGTCGTAGAAGGACATGAGGAATTCGTAGAACACGCCGTATTCGCGCCGGTAGCGGGCCTCGAACTCGGTGAACGCGGCGTCCTCCGGCACCAGGCCGGCGAGCACGCTGTTGATGGACCGGGCCGCCAGGAGCGCGCTGTAGGTGGCCAGATGCACGCCGGAGGAGAAGACCGGGTCCACGAAGCACGCGGCGTCCCCGATCAGGGCCAGGCCCGGCCGCCAGAACGTCGTCTGGTGGTACGAGTAGTCCTTCCTGGTCCGCATCCGGCCGTACTGCCCCTCGGTCACGCGGGTGGCGCCGGCCAGATACTCCGTGATCAGCGGGCATTCGGCGATCAGGGCCTTGAGAGCCTGCTCCGGGTCGCCCTGGATCTTGTCGGCATTCTCCCGTCGGACGACCGCGCCGACGCTGGTGAGGGTGGGGCTGAGCGGGATGTACCAGAACCAGCCGCTGCCGAACGCGACGGACAGGATGTTCCCGGAGTTCGGCGCGGGCAGTCGTTTGCCGCCCTCGAAGTAGCCGAACAGCGCGAGGCTGCGGAAGAACTCGGAGTACTCGCGGGTGCCGCCCACCCGCTGGTGGATCCGGCTGCCGTTGCCGGAGGCGTCCACGACGAACTTCGCGTACACCTCGCGCACGGCCCCGTCCGCGTCGCGGTAGGAGACGCCGGTGACGCGGTCGTCCTCCTCGATGACATCGGTCACCGAGACCTGGAAACGCACCTGGGCACCCTTGCTGACCGCGTGGTCGAGCAGGATCTTGTCGAACTTGGACCGCTCGACCTGATAGGCGAACGAGGTGGCCCCCGCCATTTTCGGCGACACCGAGAAGGAGAAGGTCCACGGCTCCGTGTTCGCGCCCCAGCGGAAGGTGCCGCCCTGTTTTCTGGTGAAGCCGGCCTTCGCGAGCTCCTCGGCGACTCCGGTCATCGTGCAGATGCCGTGCACGGTGGACGGCAGCAGCGACTCGCCTATCTGATAGCGCGGAAAGGTCTCCTTCTCCAGGACCAGCACCCGGTGGCCCCGCATGGCGACGAGCGTGGCCAGCGTGGCTCCGCCGGGACCACCCCCCACCACTACTACATCGAATGTCTCGCGCGTTGCGGCATTCATCATTCCCCTCCAGTCGGATCAGCCTGAACGCCCGGCGAACCGACCGGCCTTGGCGATGACGTCCTCGCCGTAGAGCCGCAGGGCCTGCTGCAGGGCGAACTCGGACATATATCTGCGGAACTCGTCCTGCGATTCTTCTGCGGTGTTCAGCATCCGCCGGTTGGCGACGACCGCCGGACTGCGCAGCCGCTCCACCGCGGCGGCGATGGCGGCGTCCATCGCGCCGGGCTCCACCACCTCGTCGAGGACCAGCCGCGCATCCGGCTCGGCCGCGTGGATGCGGCGCCCGTGCAGGATGACCTGCCGGGAGATCCGGGGGCCGGTGTGGCGGCCGAGCCGGAAGTTGGCGGCGCCCGGCACGATGCCCTCGCGCGCGGCCGGCAGGCTGACATAGGCGTCCGCCGCGGCCAGTACGTGGTCGAAGACGAGGAGCAGCTGGGCACCGCCGCCGATGGCGAAGGTGTCCACGGCGGCGATCCAGGGCTTCTCGACCGTACGGGAATGCCAGGACCCGGGCCGGTCCGTGAGCACGCCTCGCACGAGCTTGTGGATATAGCCGAGTTCACGCCGGAGCAGGAACCCGGTCAGCGTGATGTCGCCGGCCTCGAGGCACTTGAGGTTGATGCCCGCGCTGAAGACCCGCCTGCCGCGGTAGCGGGGGTGGCTCATTTCGCCGCCGCGCACCACCCCCACCTCGACCCGCGGGTCCAGCAGGGCGAGGTCGACCGCGGTCTCCATGTCGTCGACCTGCGCCTCGTCCTCCGCGTTCAGGCAGTCGTCCCGGCACAGCGTCAGATACGCGGCGCCGTCCCGCCGCTCCAGGAGGACCGACCGCGTCCGCAGGACGCCGGTCCTGGTGAACTCCGGCAGCAGCTCCAGCGCGCGTGGCGTGGGGCGGAGCATGGTGTCGAGGAGGTGCGGGCCGGCCGAGGGCGAGCGCAGGACGGCGCTGAGGAAGATGCCCTGATCGATCTCGTGGCCTTCCTTGTCGGCCTGGCGCCGGCCCCGGTCGGACTCGAGCTGGGCGGCGGTCGGGACCACGCTGGGATACCCCGCGCCCGCGGCCTCGACGAGCTCCTCGAGCCGCAGGCCCTGGGTGCCGGCGGTGAGCCGCTCGTACAGCATCTCGGCGTGCGCGTCGAGGTACCGCACCCGCAGCGTCCGCGCCGCGTCCCGCGCCGTGCCGAGCTCGGCCCGCTGCGCGGCCGAGCGGGCGCCCGGAGCGGGCAGGGCGGCCA
Organism: Streptomyces coryli; assembly: GCF_011044975.1. Lineage (GTDB taxonomy): Bacteria > Actinomycetota > Actinomycetes > Streptomycetales > Streptomycetaceae > Streptomyces > Streptomyces coryli. Next base: position 17,296 of record NZ_JAAKZV010000086.1, read on the forward strand.
CGAGGTCGTCGACCCGGGCGGCCGCCTCGCGCAGGCTCGGCCACACGTCCAGGTCGACGTCCCGCCCCGCTTCCGTGACCGCCGCCGAGCCCGTCACGAGGCTCTGTCTTTCTGGTCGGCGGCGCCTCTGAGGGTCCGGTCGCACGCCGCGAGGTGCGGGCCGAGGGCGTCCTCGAAGCTGGTCGTCCTGGCGTCGAACAGCAGTTGCCGCCTGATCGCGAGCTCCCGGCCCGAGCGGCCGCTGACCAGTCCGGCCGCGGCGGCGACCGCGGCGGCGGGGTCGGTGGCCACCTCGTCCACGAGGCCCAGGGCCAGCGCCTCGGCGGCGTCGACCGGGAGGCCGAAGAGCACCGCCCGGCGGATCCGGGCGACGCCGGCCAGCTGGACGAGCCGGTAGCCGGCCATTCCGGGCCAGGTGCCCGCGCCGCCGTCGACGACCCGCAGTTGCGTATCCGGCGTCGCCACCCGGATGTCGGCGGCCAGGAGGGCGTCCAGCGCCGTGCCGCCGCAGTCGCCCCGGGCCACGGCGACCGTGGCCAGCGGCAGGCGTTCCAGGCGACGCAGCGCGCGCTCCCACTTGTTGACCAGCGAGACGTCGAGGCCGCGGGTCCAGCCCCCCGCCGGGGTCCCGGTGACGTACACCGTGGCAAGGCCGGATCCGCCCCGGTCCTCGGCCTGGTCGCAGAAGGTCCTGACCGCCTCGACGGCCGCCGCGCTCAGCGGTGCGGCGCCGTCGACGTGCACGGTGAGCGCTTCGCCGATGACCATCTCCGGCCTCACCACTGGACCAGCGCCGTCTCGAGCGTGGAACCCGGCCCCATGGTCATGAGCACCCCGTACTCTCCCGGTTCCGCGATGCCCTCGTCGAGCAGCCGCTCGTACGAGAACAGGAAGGAACCGCTCGACATATTTCCGTGGTCACGCAGCACACCGACGGTGTGCCGCACGTCGTCCCGGGTCAGACCGAGGTTGACGACGACGGCGTCGATCACCTTCTTGCCGCCCGAGTGCACCAGCCAGTGCCTGATGTCGCTGCGCCGCAGCTCCGTGCCCTCGAGCAGCCGGTCGATGACGATCTCGGCGTGCGCGCCGACCACGTAAGGGATCAGCGGGTCGAGGTAGAAGCTGAATCTGCCCTGCGTCCGGTCCCAGTCGTAGCGCATCGCGTCGACCGCTTCCGGGATGATGCAGCTGGCGAACTTGAGAATGCTGGGCCCCTCGGCGTCGGCCGGCTCCGGTGCGCCCGGCCCCGACATCAGCGCGATGGCGCTCGCGCCGTCGCCGAAGAGGCTGTTCACCACGGCGGTCCGCATCGTCGCGTCCATCGCGTACGCCGCGGAGCAGGCCTCGGCGCACAGCACCACGGCGAGTTCCCCGGGGTGCGCCGCGGACCAACCGGCCACCACGTTCAGTGCGTTGAGCCCCGCGTTGCAGCCCATCCCGACGATGTCGGAGCGACTGCAGTGCCGGTCGATGCCGAGCTCGCGGATGAGCAGCGCGCTCAGGCCGGGGGTGAGGAATCCGGTGGACGTCACCACGCACAGGTGGCGCAGGTCGCTGAGGTCGGCGCCCGCTCGTTTCAGGCAGGCGCGCAGTGCCTCGGCGCCCATCTCGATCGCCAGCGCCTTGTGCTTGTCGAGCAGATCGCCCTGCGGTTCCGCGATCCGGCTGCCGGTGTCGTCCACGGGCGGCAGCGTGAGATTGCGCCGGTCGATGGCGCTGTTGCGGAAGAGGGACTGGATCTTCGGATCGGTGATCTCGAAGGCGTCGAGGACCTCCTCCTGGGAGTACGAGGTGGCGGTCACCGCCGTGCCCACGCCGAGGATCCGCGGGGGGTGGACGAGTAAGGCCGGGGCCGGTGCTGCCGGCGCCAGGAGTTCGGTGGTCATCGGTAGGTCCACCCCCACCGGCGCGGGCGGCTCCGCGGTCGTCGTATGCCATGGATGCAGGTCACGTGCGTCTCCTATCGCTGGAATCCTCAATGAAGCGGGCGAGCCGTGCGGTGCCCTCCTTGATCTCCGCGGAGGTGAGATAGCTGGTCGACAGGCGGATGCCGTACTGGCCGCCGCCGCCCGGATGGAAGTGCCGCATCGGGGTCCACAGGACGCCGAAGTCCTGGGCGGACCTGGCAAGGGCCGCGTTGTCCGCCGGGAAGGGGACCTGCATGGTGAGGAAGAAGCCGCCGGTGGGCTCGTTCCAGCGCACGCCGAGGTCCCGGCGGCGGTCCGCGGGCAGCTGTTCGTCCAGGTTCGCGAGCACGGTCTGCATCGCGTCGCCGTAGTGCGCGGCCGCCTGCTCGTTCAGGTCCGAGATCCGGCCGTGCGCGGACAGCAGCGCCCCGGCCACGACGGCCTGGCTCACCGACGAGGTGTTCACCGTCACCATGCTCTTGATCTTCGCGAGCTCGTCCGCCAGGAGGCCCACGCGGCCGTCGTCGCCCACCACTTGCTGGTCGGCGACGACGAAGCCCACCCGGGCGCCGGGGAAGACGGTCTTCGCGAACGAACTGAGGTGCACCACCGTGCGGGCGCGGTCGAGGGACTTCAGCGTCGGCAGCCGGGCACCCGGGCTCACCATCCGGTACGGGCTGTCCTCGAGGATGAGGATGCCGTGCCGCTCCGCCAGCTCCAGCAGTGCGGTGCGGGCCGCGGGGCCCATCGTGTTCCCGGACGGGTTGGAGTGCTCCGGCACCACGTAGAACGCGCGGGGCCGGCGCCCGCGCTCCTTCAGCCCGAGGATGGCCGCCTCCAATGCGGCGGCGGAGAAGCCGTCTTCGCGCTCCTCGACCGGGTGCACGGCGATGTCCAGCAGCCGGGCCGCTCCGGTGATCCCGACATAGCAGGGGCTGGAGACGAGCAGGACGTCGTCGGGTCCTGAGCACAGCGCCCGCAGCACCAGCAGCATGGCCTCCTGCGCGCCCACGGTCACCACCAGCGACTCGGCCGGTACGTCGATGTCCTCGTCCGCGCGCAGCGAATCGGCGATGACGTCGCGGATGAGCCCGGCGGTCGGGCCGTACTGATAGAGCGCGGTTCTGACCTGCTGCGGCGAACCTCCCTGCGCCGCCAGGTGGTCCAGATAGGTCCGCAGCTGCGCGAATACCTGCTCGATATCGAAGAATCCGTCATACGGCCGGCCCGGGGCGAACGAGATCGCCTCCGGATAGCGGTGGGTGATCTCGTTGAGGAAGTTCATCGTATCGAGCACCGGATCGGAAACGCTGGCGTGCAGCTCCGATTTCCGCAGGACGACCCCGTGCGCGTCCTTTTCCATGAAGTTCCCCCGCCCGTAGGCAATTTACGAAGGGTGGCTTTACGCCGCTCAGGATCACACGATTGCCGCATATTCGCCAACGTCGTCCAACTGGCCATTCTGGCTACTTGGACACGCTAATCACCGGCATTGCCGGCCGGCTCGGCGTCCCATCCGTCGGCCCTGAGCTTGGCCGCGGCACTGTCGCCGTCGCCCTCGGGGACGGCGAACCGGACGAGCGGCCCGCTCCCCGCGTCGGCATCGACGCCGAGCACGGCGTCGATGCCGAGTCCGGCCAGGGCGTCCAGCAGCCGCGGCAGTTCCCCGGGGCGGTCCGCGACGGCCACCCGCACCCGGTCGGCGCCGCCCGCGGTCCCGGCGGCGGCACCCGGAATCGCCGCCAGCCCGGCGATCCCGCGGTCCAGCAGATCGGTCATGGTCCGCAGGCCGGCGGGCCTGCCGTCCGCGTCCGGATCGGCAAGCACCGCCAGCGCCGTCGCCACCCTTGCGAGGTCGGCCTGCAACTCCCGTACCACCCCGGTCATGGCCGCGGCATTCGACTGCAGAATGTCGGTCCAGAGCCCGGAGTCGCCGGCGGCGATCCGGGTCACGTCGCGCAGCCCCTGACCGGCGAGCCGGCCCGCCCCGCCCGGTATTTGGCGCAGCCGGGCCGCCGTCAGGCTGGCCATCAGATGCGGTACGTGCGAGGTCAGGGCCACCGTCTCGTCGTGGTCCCGGCTGCGCATGACCAGCGGGACCGCACCGCACAGCTCCGCCAGCTCGCGGGCGTGCCGCCAGGCCACGCCCGAGGTCAGCGGGGACGGGGTGAGCACCCAGGGCCGGCCCTCGAACAGCTCGGCGCGCGCCGCCAGCGGACCCGACAACTCCCGGCCGGCCAGCGGATGTCCGCCGATGTAGCGGGAGGGTGCGGGGGCCCGGGCCAGCGCCACCCGCTCCGGGCCGGCCTTGACGCTGGCCACATCGGTGTAGCTGTGGGCCAGCCGGCGCCGCTGGGCATCGACGAGCACGGAGCCGACCTTGCTGGGCGGAACCGCGAGCACGGCCAGATCCACCCGCTCCCGCGGCGTCCGCGCCAGTCCGGCGCCGAGACCGGCGGCGGTCCTGGCGGCGGACGGGTCCCGGTCGGACAGGAATACCGTCACTCCCTGCCGGCTCGCGGCGAGCGCAACGGACGTGCCGATCAGGCCCGTTCCAATGACGGCCATGGTGCGAATCACGGGACATCACCCATCCGAAAAGCCCTCCCCACCATCCGAAAGGCCCGTCAGTTTATGCGCCCGCCCGGCTGTCCAGGAGAGCCCGCCCGGTGGAAAACGACGGCCATAGCCAGACGCCGGACCCGGACCTTAGGGTTCGGGAAAATCCGTTCAACTTCTCCTGAGGTTGGGGCACTCATGGGTAATTCAGCGAAATCCGCGGCACCATTCGAGGATCTCACCATCGACTACACGGAAATGTACGTCGAGGACCTGGACGCATCCGCATTCCACTGGGTCGACAAGTACGGCTTCGCGGTCGTCGGCACCGGCGGCTCCGCGGACTACCGCAGCCTCGCCCTGCGGCACGGCCGCGTCACCCTGCTGCTCACCGAGGCGACGTCGGACAAGCATCCCGCGGCCGCGTACGTCCTGGAACACGGCGACGGAGTCGCCGACATCGCGCTGCGCACCGCGGATGTGCGCGCCGTCTTCGACGCCGCGGTGGCGAGCGGCGCCCCCGTACTCCGGGAGCCCGCCCGGCACACGGGCCACGGTCCCGCCGTCACGGCGGCGATAGGCGGCTTCGGGGACGTCGCCCACACGCTGGTGCAGCGCGCCCCCGGCGCCGCGCCGGGGCTGCCGGCCGGGTTCGTACCGACGCTGCAATCGGGCAGCCGGCGGGCCGACGAGGTGGGACTGCTCGACGTCGACCACTTCGCCGTCTGCCTCAACACCGGTGATCTGGACCCGACGGTCGACTTCTACCGCGGCGTCCTCGGCTTCCGGGACATCTTCCAGGAGCACATCGTCGTCGGCGCCCAGGCCATGAACTCCAAGGTGGTGCAGAGCCCGTCGGGCGCGATCACGCTCACTCTGATCGAACCCGACGCCACCGCGCTGCCTGGGCAGATCGACGAGTTCCTGAAGAGCCATCAGGGGCCGGGCGTCCAGCACATCGCGTTCTCCTCAGAGGACGCCGTCCGCTCCGTACGGGCGCTGTCCGGCCGCGGCGTCGGATTCCTCACGCCGCCGGCGGCGTACTACGACCTGCTCGGCGACCGGATCACGCTGGACCGGCAGCGGCTCGCGGACCTGCGCGGGACCGGAGTGCTCGCCGACGAGGATCACGGCGGCCGGCTGTTCCAGATCTTCACCGCCTCGATCCACCCGCGGCACACGCTGTTCTTCGAGGTCATCGAACGGCAGGGGGCCGAGACCTTCGGCAGCGCCAACATCAAGGCGCTGTACGAGGCGGTGGAGCTGGAGAGGACCGGGCAGCGTGGATTCCAGCGCTGACCTGGCGGCGGAGTCGGCCCAGTCCGCTGACCTGACGGCGGAGTCGGCCCAGTGCCTGACGGATTTCGAACGGGCCGCCGCCTCGGTGCTGCCGGCCGACGTCCGGGACTTCGTGGCCGGCGGCAGCGGCGCTGAGCTGACGCTCGACGCCAACCGCGCCGCACTGGACCGCGTCTTCCTCGTCCCCCGGATGCTCCGGGACGTATCGCACTGCACGACGCGGACCACCCTCCTCGGCCGGCCCGTCCCGATGCCCGTGGCCATCGCCCCCGTCGCCTATCAGCGGCTCGTCAGCCCCGACGGGGAACTGGCGGCCGCGCGGGCGGCGAAGGAGGCGGGCGTGCCCTTCACGGTGAGCATGCTGAGCAGCGTCCCGGTCGAGGAGATCACGGCGCTCGGCGGCACGGTCTGGTTCCAGCTCTACTGGCTGCGGGACAGCGCGCAGACGCTGCGGCTCGCGCACCGCGCCGAGGAGGCGGGCTGCGAGGCGCTCGTGCTCACCGTCGACGTGCCGTGGATGGGCCGCCGGCTGCGGGACGTCCGCAACCGGTTCACACTGCCCGGCCATGTCCGGGCGGCCCACCTGGAAGCCCGCTCCACGGCGCATCAGCGCCAGGCCGGCGACTCCGCCCTGGCCGTCCACACCGGCCAGGCCTTCTCCTCGTCGGTGACCTGGGAGTCGGTCGCGGCCCTGCGCGAGCAAACCCGGCTGCCGCTGGTGCTCAAGGGCATCCTCGCGCCCGCCGACGCGGTCCGCGCCGCGGAGTCGGGGGTGGACGCGATCGTGGTCTCCAACCACGGGGGCCGCCAGCTCGACGGGGCCGCTCCGAGCATCGACGCGCTGGCGGAGCTGGCGCCGGCGCTGCCCGCGAGCTGCGAGATCCTCCTGGACAGCGGCATCCGCAGCGGTACGGACGTGCTCAAGGCGCTCGCTCTCGGGGCGTCCGGCGTGCTGGTCGGCCGGCCGGTGATCTGGGGCGTGGCCGCGGCCGGCGAGGCCGGCGCCCGGCGCGTACTCGACCTGCTCGGGGCGGAACTTCGCGATGCCCTCGGGCTCTCGGGGTGCGGCAGCGTGCCGGCGGCCCGGCAGCTGCGGGCGTACCAGAAACGCTGAGTGCGGCCCTGTCGCCCTGAACACCGAGTCCTCCCGCCCGGCGTGCCGGGGGGAGGACTCGGTGTTCAGGGCCGCGGGTGTCCAACCGCACGGATTGCGGCACTTGGACACACCGGGCGGGTCACGCCGTCACGGCCACCTGCTGGTTCGCCCGAAGAGCGAGCTCCCGCCAGACTCCGGCGCATTCATGGGCCAGATTGGCGACGATGCCGCTGCAGTGCGGCGGGATGTGGTCGATCAGCTCCTGCAGCTCCGCCTCGCTGAGCAGGTGGATGTTCAGCAGCCGCAGCAGGGTGCGGCCGCGCTCGTTGAAGCGCAGCGCGGGATCGGACTTCAGCCGTTCCATGGCCGCGGCCCGCTCCGCCGCCGGCAGCCGGATGGTCTCCCGGGCGCCGGACGGGACGCGGCTCGCGGCGACGGCTCCCGTCGCCTTGTTGGAGGCTGCCTTGCTCACCGGTTTCGGCAGCGGGTCCTCGCCGCGTCGCATCCGGTTCCGTACGTCCCGGGCCGTCTCCGGGGATATGCCCGCGGCCCTGGCGATCTGCCGGAGCGACAGCCCCGGGTTCTCGGCGATGAGTCTGCTGGCGGTCTCGCGGCCCGCGGCACCGTTGACCGGGCGGACGCGGCCGTCCTGCCCGATCCTGCTGCCGGTGGCGGCTGTCCCGCCGGACGTCCGCCGGCGGATCTCGGCAACGGTGGCCGGCGCAACCCCGGTCACCGATGCGATCATCCGGTCCGACCACTGCGGATGCGACACGATGATGCGGCCCGCCGCACGCTTCCGGTCCGCCATCGCCAGCGGAAGACCGTGCGTGATGTTCGACTCCACCGCCAGCACGAAGGCGTCGGCCTCGGTGCCTTCGAAGTAGCTGACCGCGATCTTGCTGTCGCCCCGCAGCTGAGCTGCGCGTAATCGATGCACACCATCGATCACGCGCATGGTCGAGCGGTGCACAATGATGGGCGGAAGTGGAACCATCACCTCCGCCAATGCCTCGATGTGATCCGGGTCCTCCCCTGAACTACGCGGCGATCCCATCGCCTCAAGCGAACTGATCTCGACTTCAGCAACCATATCCTGGTCAAATCTGCCTTGACCAAGTTCCACTTCGAGCTCCTCTCGAAATGAATGCAGGCATGCGGGGGTCGAAGAATTCAACGGATCGATGTTTCCGGGTACGCAGCCGGCGACAAGCCTCCCCCGTTACCCCCACCGGGCCTCCCCCACAGGTGCGGCACCTGAATGCGCCTTTCACGCCGCCGACTCTAACAGTGGTTCTTTCCGCTAGATAGCCCCGTTTGCGGACGCCGTTCGTCCGGTTCGTCACGGCACGGGGAGCGGACTGCCCTTCGGTACGGGCTGGGTCAGAGTTCGGCCCATGACCGGCGAGAGAATCGAAGCGGCGATCGAAAACTCGCGTATGTCCTCGCCGACGAGGGCCTGGGCGCCGTCGCACAACGCCCTTTCCGGGGCGGGATGCACGTCGATCATGACCCCGTCCGCACCGACCGCGAGCGCGGCACGGGCCAGCGGAATCACCAGTTCACGACGGCCGCCGGAGTGCGAAGGATCCACAATCACCGGCAGATGGGACCTGCGCTGCGCCACCGGGACCGCGCTGATATCCAGGGTGTTCCTGGTGGCCGTCTCGAACGTGCGGATGCCGCGCTCGCACAGGACGATGTCCAGATTTCCGCGCTGGGCGATGTACTCGGCGGCCATCAGCCATTCGTCGACGGTGGCGGCGAAGCCGCGCTTGAGCAGTACCGGCTTCCCGGCCGACCCCACCGCCTGCAGCAGGGCGAAATTCTGCATGTTGCGGGTCCCCACCTGGAGCATGTCGGCGTAGCCCGCCACCAGCTCCACGCTCGCCGGGTCGATGACCTCGGTGACCACCGGCATGCCGGTCTCGGCGCGGACCTCGGCGAGGATGCGCAGGCCGGCCTCGCCCAGCCCTTGATACGCATAGGGCGAGGTGCGGGGCTTGAAGGCCCCGCCCCGCAGCAGCGCCGCCCCCGCGGCCCTGGCCATGACGGCGGCCTCGAGGGTCTGTTCGACCGTCTCGACCGCACACGGCCCCGCGATCACGGTCAGCGTGTCCGGCCCGATCGGCACGCCGCCGACGCGGACCACGGACCTGGCGGGATGGTGCTCACGGCTGACGAGTTTGTGCGGCTCCGATATCCGCACCACATCCTGCACTCCTTTACGGCTGCGCAGATTTGCGGTTGCCAGCGCATGCACATCGCCCACCAGCCCGACAATTGTCCGGGTCAATCCGCGACTGACGAAAGCGTCCACACCTGCGGCGCGGACCAGATCGACGATCGAGTCGATATCCTGCTGCGTGGCCTCTGGGGCCATCACTACCACCATGACAAATCCCTCCCCTTTTCCCGGCTGTGAAATCCGCACCGAAGGTAGCACCGGTGGGAATCCCGGAAAAAGCGTCCAGGGGAATTGCCGCACTATCGCCCGGCAGCACAACGGCCCTCAGCTCTGTCCCGCCGGCGAGACAGAGCTGAGGACCCGGGGGTGGCACCCGAAGATCACATGCCGATCGCCGCCTCGTCCAGCATTTGGACTATCCACTCCTGCAAGTCCAGACCTGCGGCTTCGGCGGCCTTCTGCCACTGGACTCGGCGGGTCTGCATGATATTCACCTGAACGAGCACCGCCTTTTCGGCCAATGCCGCGGGCGCCTGCCGCTGCGCCCTGACCCGCTTTCTCAGCTCGTTCCGCGTCCAGTTGCCCTGCTCGGCACGGTCCAGCCAGGCATCCTGCTCCTCCTCCGGCATCCCCGCGACCTCCGCGTGGTGCTGGAAGCTGAGGTCTTTGCGGCGGCGGTGGGCCGGAAACTTCCGTACGACCCAGGCGTAGTTGCGCAGCGTCTGATAATCGAGAGACGTCTCCGCCAGCGCCCGCCGGTAGCGATCGGGGTAGTTGAGCTGTCCGTAGACGAGCCAGTCGCCCAGCCACCAGGCCGACGAATCCACGATCACCAGTATCTGCCGGCCCAGGTGGCGCCACTCGGCCAACGGGAGATCTTCCGGGAGCGACAGTGCGGTGCGCCGGGTCGCCGGCTGCCCGTTGAGTACCGTCCGGCCGCTGACTCCAATCATCGGCTCACCTCACCTGCCCCTCTCGCTGGCAGGCATATCCTCCACGGCGGGCGGTTTCGGCAAGGTATCGGTGCAAGTGTGCGAATATCCCGGCGACAGTCGGTAACTCCCGGGTGGCAGCGCGTGTTACGCAGCGGAAACTCCGCACCGGCTCTACTGGACCGCAGCGAATCGTCGGGAATCGCCAAGGAGCCAGGAGGCGGCATGAACACCGAGGTCCGGTCATGTCTTGAGTGCGGAAGCACGTTCCACTGGACGAGCCGGAACCCGACGCGGAAATTCTGCGGCGACAGATGCAAGGCCCGCTGGTGGCGCGCGCATCAGCGGGGCAAACCGACGGCGGTAGCGGGCGGGCCCGCGCCGGCGCCGCCGCTGGGCGCTGCTCACGAGTGCCCGAACTGCGGCCGGCACATCACGGTCATCAGCCTGCTGGTCGCCGGCGAGACCTGAGGGGCGGCTAGCGGGACGCCCCCAGGGCGGGGATCACCTGGCTGCCGTACGCGTCGATCGTGGCTTCCTTCGCGTCGTGCATGGCGTAGATCGCGAACTGGTCGACGCCCAGGCGCTGGAGGGCCCGCAGCTTCTCGATGTGCGCCTCGACCGGGCCCAGCAGGCAGAAGCGGTCGACGATCTCGTCGGTGACGAAGTCGGTGGACGGGTTGCCGGCGCGGCCGTGGTGCGCGTAGTCGTATCCCTCGCGCTGCTTGATGTACGCGGTGAGCGCCGCGGGGACCAGGTCGGAGTGCTCGCCATAGCGGGTCACCAGGTCGGCGACGTGGTTGCCGACCATGCCGCCGAACCAGCGGCACTGGTCGCGGGCGTGGGCCAGGGACTCCGGGGTGCCGTCGCCGATGTAGGCCGGTGCCGCCACGCAGATCGTCACGTCGTCCGGGTCCCGCCCGGCCTCGGCGGCCGCCGTGCGTACGGCCTTGACCATCCACTCCGTCAGATACGGGTCGGCCAGCTGCAGGATGAAGCCGTCGGCCTCCCGGCCGGCGAGCGCGAGCGCCTTGGGCCCGTATGCCGCCATCCAGACGGGGAGCTTGCCGTCCCGCACCCAGGGCAGCCGGAGGGGGGTGCCGTCTATGTCGGTCTCGCGGCCTTCGGCCAGGTCACGGATGGCGCGCATGGCATCGCTGAGGGTTGCGAGGGTGTTGGGCCTGCGCCCCGCGACGCGCATCGCGGAGTCGCCGCGGCCGATGCCGCAGACGGTGCGGTTGCCGTACATCTCGTTGAGCGTGGCGAAGGCGGAGGCGGTGACCTCCCAGGCGCGGGTGCCCGGGTTGGTCACCATCGTGCCGACCTTGAGCTTGGTGGTGTGCTCCAGGATGCGGCTGTAGATGACGAACGGCTCCTGCCAGAGGACCGTCGAGTCGAAAGTCCAGCCGTAGCGGAAGCCGTTGCGCTCGGCGCGGCGCATCAGGCCGACGACGGCGGAGGCGGGCGGGTCGGTCTGCAGGACGAGTCCGAAGTCCACGGCTTGGTCCCCCTTGTCGCGTCCTTGAAAGCCCTCATAGTGACCGCCCGACGGGGGCTTGGCAATACGTTGTCAACGCGCGTCAAGCGGGGGTGACGTGGCGGAAACACCGCGCCGGGTCTGCCCCCCCTCCCCCAGTCACCCGGCAGTCACCCGGCCAGGTCCACGTGCAGGCCCAGCCCTCGCTCCTCCGCTAGATCGATCAGGAGCCGGGCGGCGGCCAGGTCCTGCAGCCCTACGCCGACCGAGTTGAAGAGCGTCAGATCGGCCGCGCTCGTACGGCCCTCGGCCCGGCCGCTGAGGACGTCGCCGAGCTCGCGGCGGAAGTCGTCCTCGGTCAGGGCCCCTTCGGCGAGCGGGATGAGGACCTCGCCGGACTTGGCGCGGGCGGTGTCGTAGGCGTCGACGACGATACGGCTGCGGACCACCGCCTCGGTGTCGAGCTCGCGGTGGTCGGGGCGGGGCGGGGCGCCGACGGCGTTGACGTGCTGCCCCGGCGCCAGCCAGGCACCCTCGACCAGCGGCTCGCGGGAGGGCGTGAGCGTGCACAGCACGTCGGCGGCCTCGGTGACGGCGCGAGGGTTGTCCAGGACCTTCGCGGGCAGGCCGAGTTCGGCGGTGATACGGGCGGCGAGGTCCTGGGCGCGCGCGGGCGTGCGCCCCCAGAGGACGACGTGTTCGTACGCGCGGGCGGGCAGCAGCGCGCGTACGTGGGCGTACGCGAGCGGGCCGGCGCCGACCAGGCCGAGGGTCGTCGCGTCGGTACGGGCCAGCGCCCGGGTCGCGACCGCGGTCGCGGCGGCGGTACGGGTCCGGGTGAGCTCGGCGCCGTCGAGCAGCGCGACGCAGGCGCCGCTGTCCGCGTCCACGGCGAGGACGGTGGAGCGCTGCACCGGCAGCCCGGCGGCGCGGTTGTCCGGGAGGTCCGCGAGGAGCTTGACGGCGGCGAGCCGGTCGGGGCCGGAGGCCGCGGCCATCGCGAGGAAGGTCCCGCTCGCGCCGGGCAGCGCCATCGCCGGCGGTGCGGGGAGCACGGCCCGGGAGTCGGCGAGGTCACGGTGGGCGCGCGCCACGGCCGCTTCGACGTCCGCCACCGCGTCGGCGAGGAGGGCGCGGATGGTGGAGCGGGTGAGGATGAGGGTCATCGGGGCGGGGTCTCCTGGAGG
>NZ_JAAKZV010000087.1 GCF_011044975.1 Streptomyces coryli
CCTCCCACCCCCGCCGCCGCTGGTGCTCCGCCACCCGCTGCGGCAATCGCGCCCGCGTCGCGCGCTATTACGAGCGTCACAAGGCGGACGGCAGCCCGGAGCGGCGCGCCTGACTAGGCTGAGCCCATGGTCAACCTCACGCGGATCTACACCCGTACCGGAGACAAGGGCACCACCGCGCTCGGCGACATGAGCCGGGTGCCCAAGACGGATCTGCGGATCGAGGCGTACGCGGACGCCAATGAGGCCAATGCCGTCATCGGCAGCGCCATCGCCCTCGGCGGGCTGGACGACGAGGTCGTCGCCGTGCTCGTGCGGGTCCAGAACGATCTCTTCGACGTCGGTGCCGACCTGTCGACACCCGTCGTCGAGGACCCGAAGTATCCGCCGCTGCGGGTCGAGCAGTTCTACATCGACAAGCTCGAGGCGGACTGCGACCGCTTCCTCGAGCAGCTGGCGAAGCTGCGCAGCTTCATCCTCCCGGGCGGCACCCCGGGCGCCGCCCTGCTGCACCAGGCCTGCACCGTGGTCCGGCGCGCGGAGCGTGCCACCTGGGCGGCGATGGAGGTGCACGGCGAGACGATGAACCCGCTCGCCGCCAACTACCTCAACCGGCTCTCGGACCTGCTGTTCATCCTCGCCCGTACGGCCAACAAGGACGTCGGCGACGTGCTCTGGGTGCCGGGCGGCGAGCGATGACCTTCCGGGTGCAGGGCCGCTAGCTTCCGACCCGCTCCCGCTCCGGTGCCGCGGGCTCCGAGGCAGGCGCCTTGCGCGGCCAGATCGTGTACGTGGCCGCGATGATCCCGTGGATGCCCAGCATCCGCAGCGTGGTGCCCTGCCAGGACTCCAGCGAGCCGGTGCGCGCCGGGTCGTCCACGTACCAGATCGCGAGCTGCAGCAGTCCCAGCGCCACCGCCGCGCCGCCGACCGAGCGCAGCCAGGTCTTCCACTCGTGGATCGCCTGCTCCTTGCCGTACTTCTTCCGCGGCTTCGGGCCGCCGGCGAAGCGGTGGGCGAAGAGGCCGTCGAGCCACTTCACGGTGGCGTGGCCGTGGGCGACGGTGTAGCCGATGTAGAGCGCGGCGAGGCCGTGCTTCCAGTCGGGCTCGGCGCCGTTCTTCAGGTCGATCACGGTCACCACGAGGAGCGTCAGCTCCAGCAGCGGCTCCATGAGCAGCACGGCGGCGCCCGCGCGCGGCTTCTTCGCCAGGTAGCGCAGGCCGAGCCCGGCGGCGAGCAGCACCCAGAAGCCGATCTCGCAGATGATGATCATGGTGACGATCACGGGACGCTCCTCTCAAGTCGTCCCTTCCAGATTCGCCCGTGACCTGCGGCTTTTCGTCGTCGGCGGTGAGGATCCGGGACTGCATCCTTCGATGTACGCGACCCTGCCGCGTGGGCGGAGGTCCCGGGCCCGGGCAGCGTGTTTGATGGTGGGGTGACCAGCGCAGCAGCCCGCCCCCGCCCGCACCGCGATGACGTCGTCATCGCGACGCTCGGCATGGCCGCCGGCGTGCTCTCCGTGGCGCTCGGGCTCTACAACAACGTGCACGGCGGACGGGAAAGCGGCGCGCTGCTGCTGATTCCGCTCGCCGCCATGGGCGTCGCCGAGCTGCTGCGGCGGATCGGGCAGCCCTGGGCGCTCGTCATCGCCGTCCCTGCACTCGCCGCGGACGTCCTGCTCGGGTCGCTGCTGGCGACGGTGGTGATGTTCACCGACGTCGTCTACGCGTCGGTGCTGTACGGGTCGCGGCGGCTGGGCCGGTTCGTGATGATCGGCAGCTGGCTGCTCATCATCGGGGCCACCATCGGCACCCTCGCCGCCTTCCGCCGCCCGGAAGCGCTGCTGGTCGGCGCGGTCGTCGGCGCCGTCACCCTCACCCCGGCCTGGACCGGCCAGATCCTGCGCGCCCACCGCGAACGCGCCGACGCCGAGCGGCTGCGCGCCGAACAGACCACGCTGCTGGCGGAGATGGACCGCCGCGAGGCGGTCACCGCCGAGCGCGCGCGGATGGCCCGCGAGCTGCACGACATGGTGGCGAACCACCTCTCCGCCATCGCCATCCACTCCTCGGCGGCGCTCTCCCTGAACGACCCGGCAGCCTCCAAGGACGCCCTCGGCGTGATCCGCGAGAACAGCGTGCAGGGCCTGTCCGAGATGCGCCGCCTCATCGGACTGCTCCGCGAGGCGGGCGGCGACGACGCCGCCGCACCGTCCGCGGCCCCCACCCTGCAAGGGCTGCCCGCACTCATCGAGCAGGCCCGCACCAACGGGACAGCCAGCGGACTGCACTTCACCCTCACCGACGAGCGCGCCGCGGACGCGAGCCCCGCCGCGCCGGTGGAGCTCGCCGCGTACCGGATCGTGCAGGAGTCCCTCACCAACGCGCTCAAGCACGCAGGCCCCGGCGAGGTCGCCGTCGACGTGGCGGGCACGGATCCGCTCACGGTGACGGTCACCAGCCCGCTGGGCGAACGGGACGGCCCCCGCGCCCCGGGCTCCGGCGCCGGGCTGATCGGCATGGAGGAGCGATGCGCGCTGCTGGGCGGTACGTTCTCGGCGGGTCCCGAGGGAGATCGCTGGATCGTACGGGCCGAGCTGCCCGGGGGCGCGGAGCAAGGCAGTTGAGACTTCGGAGGTGTCATCCATGACCCGCGCACCCATGACCCGCGTACTCGTCGCCGAGGACCAGTCCGCCGTACGGGCCGGGATCGTGCTCATCCTGCGCAATGCGGAAGGCATCGAGGTCGTCGGCGAAGCCGCGGACGGGGAGGAAGCGGTGCGGCTGGCGCGGGAGTTGCGGCCCGATCTGGTGCTGATGGACGTCCAGATGCCGAAGCTCGACGGCGTGGCGGCGACCCGCGAGATCACCGGCGAAGGCCTCGCCGACGTGCTCGTGCTGACCACCTTCGACCTCGATGAGTACGTCTTCGGCGCGCTACGCGCAGGCGCGGCCGGATTCCTCCTCAAGGACACCGAGGCACAGGCGCTGGTCGAGGCGGTACGCACCGTGGCCCGCGGCGACGGCCTCATCGCGCCCGCCGTCACTCGCCGCCTCATCGCCGAGTTCGCCTCGGGGAAGCCCGCGCGGCCGCCGGCGCCGCCCGGGCTCGAGGAGCTCACCCCGCGCGAGCGCGAGGTCCTCGGCTGCCTCGGCGAAGGGCTCTCCAACGCCGATATCGCCACCCGCCTCGACATGGCGGAGGCCACCGTGAAGACCCATGTCAGCCGCCTCCTCGGCAAGTTGGAGCTGAAGAGCCGGGTGCAGGCGGCCGTGCTGGCGCAGGAGCTCGGACTGCACTGAATACGCCACTGAGTACGCCTTCTGTGGTCCAGACCTATTGACGTATTGGTGCAGACCTTTCTACGCTGCCCCCTACTGCGGTGTGCATGACACACCGGGCGACGCAGGTCCCGAAATCCCCCACCATCCGGACCTAGCTCGAGGAGTCCCCTTGAGATCCCCCCGCGTCATCCGCGCCCTGCTGGCGCTGCTCCTGCTCCCCCTGGCGGTGCTGCTCGCCGCACCGTCCTCCCAGGCCAGGCCCGCCGACCAGGCCAACGCCGACACCCAAGCCGTCGGCGGCGTCAAGCTGGGCTACTTCACCGAATGGGGCGTCTACCAGCGCAATTACCACGTCAAAGACCTGGTCACCTCCGGCTCGGCGGAGAAGATAACGCACATCAACTACGCCTTCGGCAACGTCACCGGCGGCAAGTGCGCACTCGGCGACTCGTACGCCGACATCGAAAAGGCCTACACCGCCGACCAGTCGGTGGACGGCGTCGCCGACACGTGGGACCAGCCGCTGCGCGGCAACTTCAACCAGCTGAAGAAGCTGAAGGCCAAGTACCCGCACATCAAGATCCTCTGGTCCTTCGGCGGCTGGACCTGGTCCGGCGGCTTCGGCCAGGCCGCCCAGGACCCGGCCGGCTTCGCCCAGTCCTGTTACGACCTGGTGCACGACCCGCGCTGGGAAGGCGTCTTCGACGGGATCGACCTCGACTGGGAGTACCCGAACGCCTGCGGCCTCAGCTGCGATACGAGCGGACCCGCCGCCTTCAAGAACGTGATGCAGGCCTTCCGCGCCAAGTTCGGCAGCGAGCTGGTGACGGCCGCGATCACCGCGGACGCCTCCGACGGCGGCAAGATCGACGCGGCGGACTACGCGGGCGCGGCCCAGTACGCCGACTGGTACAACGTGATGACGTACGACTTCTTCGGCGCCTGGGACGCCCAGGGTCCAACGGCCCCGCACTCGCCGCTCACCTCGTACGACGGCATCCCGAAGGCCGGCTTCAGCAGCGAGGCGGCGATCGCCAAGCTCAAGGGCAAGGGCATCCCGGCGGAGAAGCTGCTGCTGGGCGTCGGCTTCTACGGGCGCGGCTGGACCGGCGTCAGCCAGGCCGCCCCGGGCGGCACGGCCACCGGACCCGCGCCGGGCAAGTACGAGCAGGGCATCGACGACTACAAGGAGCTCAAGGGCCGCTGCCCCGCCACCGGCACGATCGCCGGCACCGCCTACGCCCACTGCGGCAGCCAGTGGTGGTCGTACGACACCCCGGAGACCATCGCCGGGAAGATGGGCTGGGCGAAGCAGCAGGGCCTGGGCGGCGCGTTCTTCTGGGAGTTCAGCGGTGATACGGCCAATGGCGAGCTGGCCGCCGCGGTGAACAGCGGCCTCGGGTAGCAGCACCGGAAAAGCCCCCCACAGGAAGGGCCCGGCACGGCGGAGTCGCCCCC
This sequence comes from Streptomyces coryli, assembly GCF_011044975.1. Taxonomy (GTDB): domain Bacteria; phylum Actinomycetota; class Actinomycetes; order Streptomycetales; family Streptomycetaceae; genus Streptomyces; species Streptomyces coryli. The sequence continues at coordinate 4,749 of NZ_JAAKZV010000087.1, forward strand.
GTCGTGCCGGGCTTCCGGCATTTTTGGTCCAGACCTGTTGACGGTATTGGTACGTACCAATACTCTCCCGGAACGCGAGCTGTCCTGTCATGACCACGTTCGAGGGAGAATGCCATGACATATCGAAGACGATTACTGAGACGGGCCACCACGCTCCTCGCCGTCCTCGCCCTCCCCTTCGCGACCCTGGTCGCGCTGGCCACCCCCGCACAGGCCGCGAGCGCCACCGCCACGTACCAGAAGACCCAGGACTGGGGCAGCGGCTTCGAGGGCAAGTGGACCATCAAGAACACCGGGACCACGAGCATCAGCAGCTGGACGCTGACCTGGTCCTTCCCCTCCGGCACCTCGGTGACCTCCGCCTGGGACGCGGATGTCACCAGCGCCGGCACCACGTGGACCGCCAAGAACAAGGGATACAACGGCACCATCGCGCCCGGCGCCTCGGTGAGCTTCGGCTTCAACGGCACCGGCTCCGGAAGCCCCTCCAACTGCACGGTGAACGGCGCCTCCTGCGAGGGCGGCACCCCGGGCGACGCACCCCCGTCGGCACCCGGCACCCCGACCGCGGGCACCATCACCGACACCACGGTCGCGCTCAGCTGGACCGCGGCCACCGACGACAAGGGCATCAAGAACTACGACGTGCTCCGCAACGGCACGACGGTGGGGACCGCCACCGGCACATCGTTCACCGACAGGAACCTGACGGCGGGCACCACCTACAGCTACACCGTGAAGGCGCGCGACACGGCCGACCAGGTCGGCCCGGCCAGCGGCGCGCGCGAGGTGAAGACGACCGGGGGCGGCGGCGGTCCCGGGCCCGGCGGCAAGGTGAAGCTGGGCTACTTCACCAACTGGGGCGTCTACGGCCGCAACTACCACGTCAAGAACCTGGACACCTCTGGCTCGGCGGCCAAGATCACGCACATCAACTACGCCTTCGGCAACGTCCAGAACGGGCGCTGCACGATGGGCGACTCGTACGCCGACATCGACAAGGCCTACACCGCCGACCAGTCCGTCGACGGCGTCGCCGACACGTGGGACCAGCCGCTGCGCGGTAACTTCAACCAGCTGAAGAAGCTGAAGGCCAAGTACCCGCACATCAAGATCCTCTGGTCCTTCGGCGGCTGGACCTGGTCCGGCGGCTTCGGCCAGGCCATGCAGAACCCGGCGGCCTTCGCCCAGTCCTGCTACGACCTGGTCAACGACTCCCGCTGGGCCGGCGTCTTCGACGGCATCGACCTGGACTGGGAGTATCCGAACGCCTGCGGGCTCAGCTGCGATACGAGCGGACCCGCCGTCATGAAGAACATGATGCAGGCCTTCCGCGCCAAGTTCGGCAGCAAGCTGGTCACCGCCGCGATCACCGCCGACGGCTCGTCCGGCGGGAAGATCGACGCCGCTGATTACGGCGGCGCGGCCCAGTACGCCGACTGGTACAACGTCATGACGTACGACTTCTTCGGCGCCTGGGACGCCGACGGACCCACCGCCCCGCACTCCCCGCTGCGCAGTTACGACGGCATCCCGCAGCAGGGCTTCAACAGCGACGCGGCGATCCAGAAACTCAAGGGCAAGGGGGTCCCGGCGAGCAAGCTGCTGCTCGGCATCGGCTTCTACGGCCGCGGCTGGACCGGCGTCACCCAGGCCGCGCCCGGCGGCTCGGCGAGTGGCCCGGCCCCCGGCACATACGAGCAGGGCATCGAGGACTACAAGGTGCTCAAGGGCCGCTGCCCGGCCACCGGCACGATCGCCGGAACCGCCTACGCCCACTGCGGCAGCCAGTGGTGGTCGTACGACACCCCGGCCACCATCGGCGGCAAGATGACGTACGCCAAGGACCAGGGCCTCGGCGGCGCCTTCTTCTGGGAATTCAGCGGCGACACGACGAACGGCGAACTCGTCTCCGCCATCAACACCGGCCTCGGCTGAGCCGCGGGCCGCGTCGTCAGGCCACGTTCACACGCTGGCCGGGCGGCGCGGCCTCGAGCCAGGCCAGGAAGCCGGTCAGGGCGTCCTCGCTCATCGCCAGTTCCAGGCGGGTGCCGCGGTGGCGGCAGGCGAGGACCCATGCGTCGGAGAGGAGGGCCAGCTCCTCCTCGCCCAGCGGGGCTCTGCGTTCGAGGACCTCGATGGCCTCCCGGGCCAGCACGCGGCGCGGGCGCGGGGCGTAACTGAAGACCCGGAACCATTCGATGGAATCGCCGCTGTAGCGCGCGACGCCGTAGACCCAGCCTTTTCCGGCCAGCTCCGCGGCGTCGTCCGTGTCCTCCGGCACTCCCCAGCGCATGCTGCAGTCGAAGGTGCCGCCGGGCCGCTGGATCAGGCGGCGGCGCAGGCCGAACAGGAAGAGGCCCAGCAGCGCTACGGCCACCACGATTCCGGCCACCAGCAAAGCGAGGAACATTCCCTACCGCCTCCTCGCCTCTCGAGCGTACGTACTTCTGCCATATAGCGCCTCAGCCGCGGACCGCGCCGGATTGCTCCGGTGCGATCCGCGGCTGAGGACCATGTAAGTCTCGCGAACCTTACTTCGCGGCCGCGGCGGCGGCGAGCCGTACCTCGGCGCGCTTCTGGGCGACTTCGTCGTCGTCCGACTTGGCCCGCTCCAGGTCCCGCTCGGCGCGGTCGACATCCACCTCGTCGGACAGCTCCGCGACCTCGGCGAGCAGCGAGAGCTTGTTGTCCGCGAAGGAGATGAAGCCGCCGTGCACGGCGGCCACGACCGTGCCCTCACCGGTTTCGCCCGTCGTACGGATCGTCACCGGGCCGGATTCCAGCACGCCCAGCAGCGGCTGGTGACCGGCCATGATGCCGATGTCTCCGGACGTCGTGCGCGCGAGGACGCGAGAGGCCTCGCCGGACCAGACCTTGCGGTCGGCGGCGACCAACTCGACGTGCAGCTCAGCCACGATGGCTCCTCAACTGGGATTTCTCGTCAGAATAGCGGGTTTGTGAGGCGAGGGCGGGAGGCTCGGTTTTTTACGGGCTCCCGCCCTCGTCCACACCGGGGCTCAGCTGACGCCGAGCTCCTTGGCCTTGGCCTTCAGGTCCTCCAGGCCACCGCACATGAAGAACGCCTGCTCCGGGAAGTGGTCGTAGTCACCGTCGGCGATCGCGTTGAACGCGGCGATGGACTCGTCCAGCGGAACGTCGGAGCCGTCGAGGCCGGTGAACTGCTTCGCCGCGTGGGTGTTCTGCGACAGGAAGCGCTCGATCCGACGGGCCCGCGACACCGTGAGCTTGTCCTCCTCGGACAGCTCGTCGATACCGAGAATCGCGATGATGTCCTGGAGGTCCTTGTACTTCTGCAGGATCGACTTCACGCGCGAGGCGCACGCGTAGTGGTCCTCCGAGATGTACCGCGGGTCCAGGATGCGGGACGTCGAGTCCAGCGGGTCCACCGCCGGGTAGATGCCCTTCTCGGAAATCGGGCGGGAGAGCACCGTCGTCGCGTCGAGGTGCGCGAAGGTGGTCGCCGGCGCCGGGTCGGTCAGGTCGTCCGCGGGGACGTAAATGGCCTGCATCGACGTAATCGAGTGACCGCGGGTCGAGGTGATGCGCTCCTGCAGGATGCCCATCTCGTCCGCCAGGTTCGGCTGGTAGCCCACCGCGGAGGGCATGCGGCCCAGCAGGGTGGAGACCTCGGAGCCGGCCTGGGTGAAGCGGAAGATGTTGTCGATGAAGAACAGCACGTCCTGCTTCTGGACGTCGCGGAAGTACTCGGCCATGGTCAGGCCGGCCAGCGCGACGCGGAGACGCGTGCCCGGCGGCTCGTCCATCTGGCCGAAGACCAGCGCGGTCTGCGGGAGCACGCCCGACTCGGCCATTTCCTCGATGAGGTCGTTGCCCTCACGGGTGCGCTCGCCGACGCCGGCGAACACGGAAACGCCCTCGTGCAGCTTCGCCACACGCATGATCATTTCCTGGATGAGGACGGTCTTGCCCACACCCGCGCCACCGAAGAGGCCGATCTTTCCACCCTTGACGTACGGGGTGAGAAGGTCGACGACCTTCAGGCCGGTCTCGAACATCTCGGTCTTGGACTCGAGCTGGTCGAAGGCCGGGGCCTTGCGGTGGATCGGCCAGCGCTCGGTGACCTCGGACTCGGCCTCCGGCTCGTTCAGGATCTTGCCGAGGGTGTTGAACACCCGGCCCTTGGTGACGTCGCCGACCGGCACGGTGATGCCGTTGCCGGTGTCGGTCACCGGGGCCTGGCGGACCAGGCCGTCGGTGGGCTCCAGGGCGATGGCGCGGACCATGCCCTCGCCGAGGTGCTGCGCGACCTCGAGCGTGAGGGTCTTGGTCTTGCCGGCCTCGGTCGGGTCGATGACCTGAACGGTCAGCGCGTTGTAGATGTCCGGCATCGCGTCGACGGGGAACTCCACGTCGACGACCGGGCCGATGACCCGCGCGACGCGGCCCGTCGCCGTGGCCGTCTCAACAGTGGTGGTCATTTAGCGTTCACTCCCCGCGTTAGCGTCGGCCAGGGCATTCGCGCCACCGACGATCTCGCTGATTTCCTGGGTGATGTCGGCCTGGCGGGCCGCGTTGGCGAGCCGCGTCAGCGACTTGATGAGGTCGTCCGCGTTGTCCGTCGCCGACTTCATCGCGCGCCGCGTGGCGGCGTGCTTGGAGGCGGCGGACTGGAGCAGCGCGTTGTAGATACGGCTCTCGACGTACCGCGGCAGCAGGGCGTCGAGGACGCCCTCCGACGACGGCTCGAAGTCGTAGAGCGGCGGCACCTCCTTCGGCGCTTCGTCCTCGGTGGAGGAGTCGTCGTCGAGGGAGAGCGGCAGCAGCCGCTTCTGCACCGGGTTCTGCGTCATCATCGAGACGAACTCGGTGTAGACGATGTGGATCTCGTCCACCCCGCCCTCCGAGGTCTCCAGCTCGAGAGCCTCGATGATCGGCGCGGCCACCGCCTTGGCGTCCGCGTAGGTCGGGTTGTCCGTGAAGCCCGAGAAGGACTCCGCGATCGGCTGGTTGCGGAAGCCGTAGTACGAGATGCCCTTGCGGCCCACCACGTAGCTGGCGACTCCCTTGCCCTCACCCTGAAGCCGCGCGGTCAGCTTCTCCGCGGCCTTGATGGCGTTGGAGTTGTAGCCGCCGGCCAGGCCGCGGTCGCTCGTGATGAGCAGGACCGCGGCGCGGGTCGGGTTCTCGACCTCAGTGGTGATCGGGTGCTGGACGTCCGACCCCGACGCCACCGCGGTCACCGCGCGGGTGAGCTCGTCGGCGTACGGCGTGGAGGCGGCCACCTGGCGCTGCGCCTTGACGACGCGCGAGGCGGCGATCATCTCCATCGCCTTCGTGATCTTCTTGGTCGCAGTGACGGAACGGATCCGCCGCTTGTAGACCCTGACCTGAGCACCCATGCTCAGCCCTCGCCCAGGAGCTTGCCGTCCGAGGTCTCGAACTGCCGCTTGAAGGCGTCCACCGCGTCGCTGAGGGCCTGCACGGTCTCGTCGGGCATCTTGCCGCCCTCGACGATCGTGTTCATCAGGTCCTTCTTCTCACGGTGCATGTAGTCGAGCAGCTCGCGCTCGAAGCGGCGGATGTCCGCGACCGGGACGTTGTCCATCTTGCCGTTGGTGCCGGACCAGACGGAGACGACCGTGTCCTCGGTGGGGAACGGCGCGTACTGCGGCTGCTTCAGCAGCTCGACCATGCGCTGACCCCGGTTCAGGGCCGCCTTCGAGGCGTCGTCCAGGTCGGAGCCGAAGGCGGCGAACGCCTCGAGCTCGCGGTACTGGGCGAGGTTCACGCGGAGCGAACCGGTGATCTGGCGGACGGCCTTGTGCTGGGCCGAGCCACCGACACGGGAGACCGAGATACCGACGTTCAGCGCGGGCCGCTGGCCGGCGTTGAACAGGTCGGACTCCAGGAAGCACTGGCCGTCGGTGATGGAGATGACGTTGGTCGGAATGAACGCCGACACGTCGTTCGCCTTGGTCTCGACGATCGGGAGACCGGTCATCGACCCGGCGCCCATGTCGTCGGAGAGCTTGGCGCAGCGCTCCAGCAGGCGGGAGTGCAGGTAGAAGACGTCACCCGGGTAGGCCTCACGGCCCGGCGGGCGGCGCAGCAGCAGGGACACGGCGCGGTAGGCGTCGGCCTGCTTGGAGAGGTCGTCGAAGATGATCAGGACGTGCTTGCCCTGGTACATCCAGTGCTGGCCGATGGCCGAGCCGGTGTACGGCGCCAGGTACTTGAAGCCGGCCGGGTCGGACGCCGGGGCGGCGACGATGGTCGTGTACTCCAGCGCACCGGCCTCCTCCAGCGCGCCGCGCACGGACGCGATGGTGGAGCCCTTCTGGCCCACGGCGACGTAAATGCACCGAACCTGCTTGTTCGGGTCGCCGGAGCGCCAGTTCTCCTTCTGGTTGATGATCGTGTCGACTGCCAGGGCGGTCTTGCCCGTCTGGCGGTCGCCGATGATCAGCTGGCGCTGGCCGCGGCCGATCGGCGTCATGGTGTCGACGGCCTTGTAGCCCGTCTCCATCGGCTCGTGCACCGACTTGCGGTCCATGACCGTGGGGGCCTGCAGCTCGAGGGCGCGGCGGCCCTCGGTCGCGACCTCGCCGAGACCGTCGATCGCGTTGCCCAGGGGGTCGACGACCCGGCCCAGGTAGCCGTCACCGACCGGCACGGAGAGCACCTCACCGGTGCGGTGCACCGGCTGGCCCTCCTCGATGCCGCTGAACTCACCCAGGACGACCGCACCGATCTCGCGGTCCTCCAGGTTCAGGGCGAGACCGAGGGTCCCGTCCTCGAACTTCAGCAGCTCGTTCGCCATGGCCGAGGGCAGGCCCTCGATCTTGGCAATGCCGTCCATGGCCTGCGATACCGTGCCGACCTCTTCGCGCGAGGCCGCGTCCGGCTTGTACGACTGGACATAGCTCTCCAGCGCGTCCCGGATCTCCTCCGGCCGGATCGTGAGCTCCGCCATCTGGGTTCCCTGCTCTCCTTGTTGGGCCCGTAAGTCTTATCTGTACGGCCCAACTCGGGCCGCTAAGAATGCTTCTTGAGTTGGTTTGTGGTGGCTGCCGTGGTGTCCGTCAGCCGGCCAGCCGCCGCGACGCCTCGTCCAGGCGCTCGGCGATCGAGCCGCTGATCACCTCGTCGCCCACCCGCACCGTGATCCCGCCGAGGACCGCGGGGTCCACGTCGAGGTTCAGGTGCATCTGGCGGCCGTAGAGGCCGGCCAGCGCGGCGCCGAGGCGCTGCTTCTGCTGGTCGCTCAGCGGCACCGCGGTGACCACCACGGCGACCATGCGGTCGCGACGCTCGGCGGCGAGCTTGGACAGGGCCTCGAGCCCTGCCTCCAGGCTACGTCCCCGGGGCGCGCCCACAAGGCGGTCCACCAGCCGCTCGGTGACCGGGTTGGCCCGGCCCCCCAGCAGGGTGTGCAGCAGCTCGGTCTTGGCCTGCTTCGTACCCGACCGGTCGGTGAGCGCGGAGCGCAGCTGCCGGTTGTCGGAGACGATCCGGCCGAACCGGAACAGCTCGTCCTCGACCTCGTCCAGCTGTCCGTCGCGCTGCGCGGCGGTGAGGTCGGCCGCAGCGGCCAGGTCCTCCAGCACGTCCACCAGGTCGCGGGATGCGGACCAGCGGGAGCGCACCATGCCGGCGACCAGGTCGAGGGTCTCCCCGCCGACCTGGCTGCCCAGCACGCGGGTGACCAGGTCCGCCTTGGCCTCACCCGGCTGGGCCGGGTCGGTCAGGGCGCGGCGCAGCGACACCTCGCGGTCGAGCAGCGCGGTGACGGCGGCCAGCTCATCGGCGAGCTTCTTGGCGTCGACGGACGTGTTGTCCGTCAGCGCGTCGAGCTGCTCGCGCGCGGCTGCCTGGGCCTCGCGGCTCGCTCCGTTCATCGGGTCGCACCCGCCTCGGCGTCAGCCGGAGCCTTGGACTCCAGCTCGTCCAGGAACCGGTCGATGACGCGGCTCTGGCGGGCGGAGTCCTCGAGGGACTCGCCCACGAGCTTGCCTGCCAGGTCGGTGGCGATCTTGCCGACGTCCTGGCGCAGCGAGAGCGAGGCGGCCTTGCGGTCGGCCTCGATCTGCGAGTGCCCGGCGGCGATGATCTCTTCGCGCTGGCGCTGGCCCTCGGCGCGCATCTCCTGGATGAGCGCGACGCCCTGCTCCCGGGCCTCCTCGCGCAGCCGGTTGGCCTCGCGCTGAGCCTCGGCGAGCTGGTCCTTGTACTGCTGAAGGACGCTCTCGGCCTCGATCTGGGCCGCCTCGGCCTTCTCCATGCCGCCTTCGATGGCCGCATGCCGCTCCTCGAGCACCTTGTTGATGCGCGGGAGAAGCATCTTGGCCAGCAGGCCGAAGACGATGAGGAAGGCGATCAGGCCGATGACGAGTTCCGGCATCGGCGGAAGGAGAGGGTTCTGCTCCTCGGAGTGACCACCCTCAGCCGCGATCTGCAGGAGATTCACGTCGGTGCCTTTCGTCGAAAAGGTCTGTCAGTAAGTCTTGATCACTGACCGAACACGAACGGCATGACGATGCCGATCAGGGCGAGCGCCTCACAGAAGGCGAAGCCCAGAATCATGTTCTGGCGGATCAGGCCGGTCGCCTCGGGCTGGCGGGCCATGGCCTGAACGCCGTTACCGAAGATGTAGCCGATGCCGATGCCGGGGCCGATCGCGGCGAGGCCGTAGCCGATGGAGCCGAGCGAGCCGGAAACGGCGGCAAGGGTCTCAGTCGCAGCCATTGCTGTTCTTCCTTCTCTATTGCGAACCGGTGGGGGTTGGCCACCGGACGATCGTGGGGGTTGTGCCGGTTTTCTCAGTACGTCCTCAGTGCGCTTCCTCAAGCGCACCGGAGATGTAACTGGCCGAGAGCGTCACGAAGACGTACGCCTGGACGGCCTGGATGAAGAGCTCGAAGGCGATCATCACGCAGACCATGACGAACGCGACGGGGGTGTACAGCCATCCCATCCCGTTCATGAAGAACCAGGTGGCGATGGTGAACATGACGATCAGCAGGTGGCCGGCGAACATGTTCGCGAAGAGTCGCACCGCGTGGGTGAAGGGCCGCACCAGCACGTTCGAGAAGAACTCGATGAGCATGACCAGCGGCAGGACGGCGCCGAGGCCCTTCTGGTACCCGGTGAGGTTCTTCAGGCCGCCGACGAAGCCGTGCCGCTTGAAGGTCAGCGACATCCAGGTCACGTAGACCATGATCGCGAGACCGGCCGGGAAGGCGATGATCGAGGTCACCGGGAACTGGGCGAGCGGGATGATCGACCAGATGTTCATCAGCCAGATGAAGAAGAAGAGGGCGACGAGGAACGGTACGTACTTCTCGCCCTCCTTCTTGCCGATCGTCTCGTAGACGATGCCGCGGCGGACGAAGTCGTAGCCCGACTCGGCGACCATCTGCAGCTTGCCCGGCACCACCTTCGGGTTGGCGAAGGCCTTCCAGAAGAAGACGCAGAGCACGAGCGTCGTCAGCAGCGCCAGCAGCATCGGCTTGTTGAACTCGAGGCCGCCGACGGTGAACATCGGCTTGAAGATGAAGGAATGCAGTCCCGGGGACTGGAAGCCGCAGCCGCCGTCGACAAAGATCTTGCAGGAGGTGTCGAGGGCGAGCATCTGGTCAGCAGCACTCACCGGCAGGCTCCTTCGGTGTGACGCATGGGTACGGCTTCCTCAAGGTGTCGGCGCGGCACGAGGCCGCGGGACGGCACGGAATTCTGCTTCGTCAGGACGCGCTCGGCGGGGGGCGCAGAAACGAATCTGGCCGCAGGTCCGAGGGACGTTGGTCCCGCCAGCGCATGGGGACGATAGCAGTCCGGCTTTCGGGTGAGCACAGCAGGTCTCATCCGTGCGCTCCGGGCTGCTTGTCCTTGCTCTCCTGGTCTCCGGAACCCGGCTCCACGTAGAGCATCTTGAGCTTCATGTGGGCCCGGCCCATGGCGATGATCCAGACCAGCGCGGTTGCGAGAACCGTAAGGCCAAATGCCTTGGTGTTGAAGAGATCTGTGTTCTTGAACACGGCAAGCACGATCGCGAGCAGCAGCAGCTGGGTCGTGTACGTGATCATCGCGATGCCCATGAAGAGGGCGGGGAACTTGCGCGAGTAGTGCTGCAGGGCCAGCAGCCCAACGGCGAAGAAGATCAGCACGACGACGGTCGCGGCGCCCGCCCCGATGCCACCCTTGGCGCCCGCCAGCAGGGCACTGATGACCACTGCGGCGATGCCGGCCAAGGCGGTCGGGATCGCGGCGCCCTTAAGGATCCGGGCGCCGTTCACCTGCATATGGGTTTCTCCGGCGGGGAGTCGGGAGCGACTAGTCGACGTTGACGAGCGTATCCCCGGGGCGAGGGGGCCAATGACCACTGTTCCTCGCGCCAGAGAACCGCCGCACTACGGTCCTTCGGCTCAGCACCGGGTTCTCGTGAACGGTATCACAAACTCTTTGATGCACTCTTTACCCACAAGGTGTGGCTCCGGTCACACAACAGGAGTAAAAGCCGCGTCTTGCCTGCGCGAGCGGGCGAATGTCTGCTATGCGGTCACTGGTCCAGCTTGCGGTACCGGGACCGGTCCCCGATCGCGGTGGCCCCACTGATGCCCGCGGGCACCAGTTCGCGCGGCTCCTCACCGGTTTCCTCCGCGGTCTCCCCGGCGCCCTCGGCCGCCTTCCGGCGGCGGCTGGGGCGGTACCGGGGCGGGACGGCCTTCTCCGCCCAGGCCGGCACGTTCGGCCGGAAGCGCGGCAGCAGGAGCAGGACCAGCCCGATGGCGCTCAGCCCGAGGATGCCGACCACGATCCACAGGCTGGTGGACTGCACCGAGTACGCCACCATGCCGAAGGCCACCAGCGCCGACCAGAAGTACATGAGCAGCACGGCGCGCATGTAGGAGTGGCCCATCTCCAGCAGCCGGTGGTGCAGATGGCCGCGGTCGGCGGCGAACGGCGACTTGCCGTTCCAGGTCCGCCGCAGCACGGCGAGGGCCAGGTCGAGCATCGGGATGGCGAGGATCGTCAGCGGCAGCACCAGCGGGATGAAGACCGGCACCGTGGAGAGCACGGCCTTCTTCTCGCTGTGGTCGGTGAACAGCTGCAGCGCGTCCGGGTCCACCTGGCCCGTAATGGAGATGGCGCCGGCGGCGAGGATCAGGCCGAGCAGCATCGAGCCCGAGTCGCCCATGAAGATTCTGGCGCGGTGCATGTTGTGCGGCAGGAAGCCCAGGCACATGCCGACCAGGATCGACGCGAAGAGCGCGGCGGGGGCGGCGGCCTCGATGCCGTAGCCGTACCAGATCCGGTACGCGTACAGGAAGAACGCCGCCGAGGCGATGGCGACCATGCCGGCGGCGAGGCCGTCGAGGCCGTCCACGAAGTTGACGGCGTTGATGGAGATGACCACCAGGGCGACGGTCAGCAGCGTGCCCTGCATCGGCGTGAGGACGACCATGCCGACGCCCGGGATCGGGATCCACAGGATCGTCAGACCCTGGATCACCATCACCGCGGCCGCGATCATCTGCGCGCCCAGCTTCAGCAGCGCGTCCACGCCCCACTTGTCGTCGAGCACGCCGACGATCCAGATCAGGGCGGCGCCGGAGAGCAGCGCGCGTGGCTCCTGGAGCTTGAAGACCAGCTCAAAGGCTTCGAGGTGGGACGCGACCAGCAGGGCGGCGCACAGGCCGCCGAACATCGCGATGCCGCCGAGCCGCGGGGTCGGCTCCAGGTGCACGTCGCGGTCGCGGATCTCGGGCATGGCACCGGCCATGATCGCGAACTTCCGCACCGGCCCGGTCAGCAGATAGGTGACCGCGGCCGCGATGCACAGCGTCAGCAGATATTCACGCACTGGCGGCCCCAAGCTCCATTCGGCTGGTCACATCAAGCACAGCCCCACACCCTAAACCCAGCTGTGGAGGAAGACTGCCGGGAAGTGCTTGGTGGTTGCAGCATAGCTACGACATACGGGCAGGAACGCCTGTCAAAGCGGTCACAACCGGGTCAAGCGCTTGACTGATCTCATCCCCGATCGAGCGGAAGTACGTCACCGGCGCACCGTACGGGTCATAGACCTCGTCCGCCGCGGGGTTCGGCGCCACCAGCCAGCCGCGCAGCGCCGCCGCCGCCCGGACCAGCGCCCGCGCCCGCTCCACGGCCCCCTCCGCAGGGCCGGGCAGCGTCGCGGCGTCTATCGCCCGTACCAGCCGGGCGAATTCCTTGAGCGTGAAGGTGCGCAGGCCCGCCGAGTGCCCCATCGAGATCACCTGCGCCCGGTGGTCGCGGGTCGCGGTGAGCACCAGGTCGGCGCGGATGACGTGCTCGTCGTGCAGCTCGCGGCCGAGGAAGCCGTCGGGCTCGGCGCCCAGCTCGCGCAGCACGGTGGCGGCGTGCGCCTCCATGACCGCGCCCTCGTGGCCCCAGGTGCCGGCGCTCTCCACCAGGATGCCGTCGGCGGCGGTGCCGAGACGTTCCGTCAGGGCATGCCGGGTCAGCCGCTCGGTGATCGGTGAGCGGCAGACGTTGCCCGTGGAGACGTGCAGGATCCGGAAAGTCAATTGGCGACCTCGAGGTCGGACACGACCTCGCGCAGCTGTTCCTCGGTCACGGCTCCGGCACGCAGCAGCTTCGGCGTCTTGCCGGTGACGTCCACGATGGACGACGGCACGGCGGCCGGCGTCGGCCCGCCGTCGAGGTAGACCGAGACCGCGTCGCCGAGCATGTCCTGCGCGGCGTCGCAGTCCTGCGGGGCCGGGTGGCCGGTGAGATTGGCGCTGGAGACGCCCATCGGCCCGACGTCCTTGAGCAGTTCGATCGCCACCGGGTGCAGCGGCATCCGCACCGCGACCGTGCCGCGGGTGTCGCCGAGATCCCAGGTGAGCGACGGCTGGTGCTTGGCGACGATCGTGAGCGCGCCCGGCCAGAAGGCGTCGATCAGCTCCCAGGCGTCCTCGGACATGTCGGTGATCAGCCCGTGCAGGGTGTTCGGGGAGCCGACGAGGACGGGCGTGGGCATGTTGCGCCCGCGGCCCTTGGCGTCCAGCAGGTCGGCGACGGCCTCCCCGCTGAACGCGTCCGCGCCGATGCCGTACACGGTGTCGGTGGGAAGGACGACGAGCTCGCCCCGGCGGACGGCGGACGCCGCTTCACGCAGGCCGGTCTTGCGGTCGGTCGCGTCGCTGCAGTCGTAGCGCCGAGCCATGACTGCCTCCTTTGCGGTCCTTCGTGCTTTTCGGTCAGTTGCTGGGTCTGCGGTTCAGCGCGAGACGCGGCGCGCGGTCGCGAATCTCGGCCGGTTGTTCAGGTCCGGATGGTCGGCGGCGTCGGCCCAGCCGCGTTCCTCGGTGAAGATCCAGGGCACCTGGCCGCCCTGGGTGTCGGCGTGCTCGACGACCACCACTCCCCCGTGGCGCAGCAGCCGGTGCGCGGTGCGCTCGATGCCGCGGATGGTGTCCAGGCCGTCCTGGCCGGAGAAGAGCGCCAGCTCGGGGTCGTGGTCGCGGGCCTCGGGAGCGACATACTCCCACTCGGTGAGCGGGATGTACGGCGGATTGCTGATCACCAGGTCGACCTGGCCGTTCAGCTCGGGCAGCGCGGTCAGCGCGTCGCCCGCGTGCAGCCGCACCCGGGAGCCCTCGACGTTCTTACGGGTCCACACCAGCGCGCCCTCGTCGAGCTCCACGGCGTGCACCCGGGCCCGCGGCACCTCCTGCGCCATGGCTAGCGCGATGGCGCCGGACCCCGAGCACAGGTCGACGATCAGCGGCTCGACGACGTCCATGGCCCGTACCGCCCCTATGGCCCACTCGACCACGGACTCGGTCTCGGGCCGGGGGGTGAAGACGCCGGGGCCGACCTTCAGCTCCAGATAGCGGAAGTAGGCGAGGCCGGTGATGTGCTGCAGCGGCTCGCGCGCCTCGCGGCGGGCGATCGCCTCCCAGTAGCGGGCGTCGAAGTCCTCGTCGGCGACGGTGTGCAGCTGGCCGCGCTTGACGCCGTGGACGAAGGCGGCGAGCTCCTCGGCGTCGTGGCGCGGGGAGGGCACCCCCGCGTCGGCCAGCCGCTGGGTGGCCTGCGCCACCTCAGCGAGCAGGATGCTTCGCACTGTCCGTCGTCCTCCGTTACGTGCTGTGCCGTTGTTACTGGGCCGCCGCGAGCTTGGCCGCGGAGTCCGCGTCCACGCAGGCCTGGATCACCGCGTCCAGGTCCCCGTCCAGGACCTGGTCGAGGTTGTACGCCTTGAAGCCGACCCGGTGATCCGAGATCCGGTTCTCCGGGAAGTTGTAGGTACGGATCTTCTCCGAGCGGTCCACCGTGCGTACCTGGCTGCGGCGGGCGTCGGCGGCCTCCTTCTCCGCCTCCTCCTGCGCCGCGGCGAGGAGCCTGGAGCGAAGAATACGCATCGCCTGCTCCTTGTTCTGCAGCTGGCTCTTCTCGTTCTGGCAGGAGGCGACCACACCGGTGGGCAGGTGCGTGATGCGGACGGCGGAGTCGGTGGTGTTCACGGACTGGCCGCCGGGGCCCGACGAGCGGTAGACGTCGATGCGCAGATCGTTCGCGTTGATCTCGACGTCGATCTCCTCGGCCTCGGGCGTGACCAGCACGCCGGCCGCGGAGGTGTGGATACGGCCCTGGGACTCGGTCGCCGGGACGCGCTGCACGCGGTGCACGCCGCCCTCGTACTTCATCCGCGCCCAGACGCCCTGTCCCGGCTCGGTGGCGCCCTGGCCGCCCTTGGTCTTCACCGCGACCTGGACGTCCTTGTAGCCGCCCATGTCGGACTCGGTGGCGTCGATGATCTCGGTCTTCCAGCCGACCCGCTCGGCGTACCGCAGATACATCCGCAGCAGGTCGCCGGCGAAGATGGCCGACTCGTCGCCGCCCGCGCCCGCCTTGACCTCGAGGATCACGTCCTTGTCGTCGCTGGGGTCGCGCGGGACGAGCAGCAGCCGCAGCTTCTCGGTGAGCTGCTCGCGCTGCTCCTCGAGCTCCTTGACCTCGGCGGCGAAGTCCGGGTCCTCGGCGGCGAACTCCTTGGCGGCCTCGATGTCGTCGCCGGTCTGCTTCCAGGAGCGGTACGTGGTGATGATCGGGGTGAGCTCGGCGTAGCGCTTGTTCAGGCGCATGGCCTCGCGCTGGTCGGCGTGCACCGAGGGGTCGGCAAGCCGCGTCTCGAGGTCGGCGTGCTCGGCGGTCAGATCCTCGACAGCCTCGAACATCGTGGGCTCCAGTCAAGTGCCAGCAGTGATGGGACCGACAAAGGCGCCGACTCGCCTGCCCGGAAACGGGCGGGCTGAGCCGGCGCCTGGAAAGTCGCTACTTCGCGGCGGCCTTCTTGCCGAAGCGGGCCTCGAAGCGGGCCACGCGGCCACCGGTGTCGAGGATCTTCTGCTTGCCGGTGTAGAACGGGTGGCACTCGGAGCAGATGTCGGCACGGATGCTGCCGGACTGCACAGTGCTCCGGGTGGTGAACGAGGCGCCACAGGTGCAGCTGACCTGGGTCTCGACGTACTCCGGGTGGATGTCGCGCTTCAAGGGATGCTCCTAATGATCGGGAGGGCACCGGGTCGATCAGCGGGATGCGTCACGTGAACCGGGGCCGACGGTCCAGTTTGCCATCTGGTCCGCCACGCTCCAAAACGAGGTTCGGGGGGCGGATATTCCCCGGGGTCTGCCGAGGGGTGTTTGCGCAGGTCAGCGGGGCTGATCGGAGGGGGCCTCGGCGGCGTCCCTGGCGTCCTTCGTCTTGTCGCCCGCGGAGCCCTTCAGGGCGGACTTCGGGATCGGCTGGTCGGCCTTGAGGGCTGCCCAGACCTGGTTGGCCTGGGATTCCAGCGGGATGACGCGGTTGCCGTCGGACGTGTCGTAGGTGACCGGGAGGGTCACCATCTGCATGTCCTTGGAACTGATGCCCTTGACGCTCTTGGCCAGGTCGGTCAGGTCCGAGACCGAGGCCAGGTCGTTGTCCGTGGTGATCGAGCTGGTCGCGGTGTCCGCGAGGCGGTAGAGCTTCGTCGGGTTCGACAGCACGCCGACGCTCTTGACCTGGTCGAGCAGCGCCTTGATGAAGGTGTGCTGCAGCTGTATCCGGCCGAGGTCGCTGCCGTCGCCGACGCCGTGCCGGGTGCGGACCAGGCCGAGGGACTGCTCGCCGTTCAGCCGGTGGGTGCCGGCCTTGAGGTCGAGGTGGCTGTCCTTGTCGTGGATCGCCTTCTTCGTCGTCACCTCGACGCCGCCGAGCTGGTCGATGAGGTCCTTGAACCCGGAGAAGTCGACCTCGACGAAGTGGTCGATACGCATCCCCGACATCTGCTCGACCGTCTTGATGGAGCAGGCCGGGCCGCCGGTGGTGTACGCGGAATTGAACATCACCCGCTGCGCGGCCGGGGCCGTGGTGCCGTTCTCCTGCTTGCACGCCGGCCGGCTGACCATCGTGTCCCGCGGTATGGAGACGATGCTCGCCTTCTTACGGTCCTCGTAGAGGTGCACCACCATCGCGGTGTCCGAGCGGGCGCCGGACTCCTGGTTGCCGCCGCCCAGCTTGCGGTTGTCGCCGGAGCGGGAGTCGGAGCCGAGGACGAGGATGTCCATCGAGCCGTTGTCGGCGTCGTCCGGTCGGTTGGTGCCGAGCTTGGCGTCGACGTCGACGCTGGAGAGGTTGCCGTTCAGCTTGAAGTAGACGTAACCGAAGGTCGCGCCGCCGAGCAGAACCGCCACGGTGAGCACCCAGGCCGATATCAGGACGGCCTTGCGCCGGGTACTGCGCGGCGCGCGGGGCTTGCGGTGGTCCGTCATCGTGGCTTTGGCTCCTCGGGCATTTGTCCGACATGAACGGACACAGGGGTTACCCGAAAGAGTGACACACGGTTGTTCGTAGAGGCAAAGTCCAGCGGTCTGTAAGGGACCTTCCGCACCCCTGGAAAGGGCCTTTGACCAGGCGTTTAGACCCTCCCATGAGAATTCCGTGAACGCCGGAGGCCCCCGTCACGCGCGGTGACGGGGGCCTCCGTGGCTGTCGGCCGTACGGCCGATCAGTCGCCGTTCGGCGTCGGCGTCGTCTTCTGGATCTGGAGCAGGAATTCCGCGTTGGACTTCGTCTGCTTCATCTTGTCCAGCAGCAGCTCCATCGCCTGCTGTGCGTCGAGCGCGTGCAGCACCCGGCGCAGCTTCCAGACGACCGCCAGCTCATCGCTGCCCATGAGGATCTCTTCCTTACGGGTGCTGGACGCGTCCACGTCCACCGCCGGGAAGATGCGCTTGTCCGAGAGCTTCCGGTCGAGCCGCAGCTCCATGTTGCCGGTGCCCTTGAACTCCTCGAAGATCACCTCGTCCATCCGCGAGCCGGTCTCGACCAGCGCGGTGGCCAGGATGGTCAGCGAGCCGCCGTCCTCGATGTTCCGCGCGGCGCCGAAGAAGCGCTTGGGCGGGTAGAGGGCGGTCGAGTCGACACCACCGGACAGGATGCGGCCGGATGCCGGGGCGGCGAGGTTGTACGCGCGGCCCAGGCGGGTGATCGAGTCGAGCAGCACGACCACGTCGTGGCCGAGCTCCACCAGGCGCTTGGCGCGCTCGATGGACAGCTCGGCGACCGTGGTGTGGTCCTCGGCCGGGCGGTCGAAGGTCGAGGAGATGACCTCGCCCTTGACCGAGCGCTGCATGTCGGTGACCTCTTCCGGACGCTCGTCGACCAGGACGACCATCAGGTGGCACTCGGGGTTGTTCGTCGTGATCGCGTTGGCAATCGACTGCAGGATGATCGTCTTGCCGGTCTTGGGCGGCGCGACGATCAGGCCGCGCTGGCCCTTGCCGATCGGGGCGACCAGGTCGATGATCCGCGGGATCAGCGCCTGCGGGTCGTTCTCGAGCCGCATCCGCTCCTGCGGGTACAGCGGCGTCAGCTTGCCGAACTCCGGGCGGGACTTGCCCTGTTCGGGCGCCGAGCCGTTGACGGAGTCGAGGCGGACCAGCGCGTTGAACTTCTCCCGCCGCTCGCCCTCCTTGGGCTGGCGCACGGCACCGGTGACGTGGTCGCCCTTGCGCAGGCCGTTCTTACGGACCTGGGCGAGCGACACGTACACGTCGTTCGGGCCCGGCAGGTAGCCGGAGGTGCGCACGAACGCGTAGTTGTCGAGGATGTCGAGGATGCCGGCGACCGGGATCAGGACGTCGTCCTCGGAGATCTGCGGCTCGGCGCCGCCGAAGTCGTCGCGGCCGCGGCGGCCACGGCGGTCGCGGTAGCGCCCGCGACGGCCCCTGCGGCCACCCTCGAAGTCGTCGTCGTCATCGCGGTTCTGGCGGTCGTCGCGGTTCTGGCGCTGCCCGCCGCCGCCCTGCCCGCCGCCGCCCTGCTGGTTCTGGCTCTGCCGGCCGCCGCCCTGGTTCTGCTGGCCGCCGCCGTCATTGCCGCCGCCGTCGCCGCCCTTGTTGCGCTGGCGGTCGCGGCGGTCGCGGCGGTTCTTGTTACGGCCGCCGCCGTCGCCGTCGCGCTGCTTGCCCTCGGCATTGTCGACAGCTGCCTCGGCCTTGGCGTCCTTGGGCTGCTCGCCCTTGGCGCCGCGGTCGCCCTTGGACTCGGACTGCTCGGACTTGCCGCCCTGGTCCTTGTCCTTGGACTTCGCCGGCTGGCCGGGAATGTCGATCTGCTGCTGGCCGCCGTCGGTCTGCTCGCCGCCCTTGGCGCCCTTCTCGGTGTCGCCCTCGCCCGTACGGGCCTTGGAGGTGGCGCGGCGCTTCGGCTTCTCGGCGCCACCGTCGGCGGGAGCCTCGGCCTTGGCGGGTGCGGAGGAGCCGCCTGCGGCCTGCTTCTCCTTGATCACCTCGATCAGCTGGCCCTTGCGCATCCGCGCGGTGCCCTTGATGCCGAGTTGGGACGCGACCTGCTGCAGCTCGGCCAGCACCATGCCCTCGAGGCCGGGGCCGCGGCGCCGGCGAGTGCCGGAGGTGGCGGCGGGGGCGTCCGAAGCGCTGCTGGCTGCACCCTGGGCAGCATCCACGCCCATCAGATCGGTGGTGTCGCTCACGAAGGGTCCTTCCCTGGAGCGGGCGTCGGCCTGTCTGGCTCGGCGACCGGTTGTGCTTCTCCGGCGGCGGTCCTGGTACTTGCGGACCCGCCGGGGCGGTGGTCCACCGCTATGTGCTTCGTACACACACGGCGGAGAGATCTGTGCTGGTGGCTTGGCGTCATAACCACGCCGATCGGGTGCCTCACTGCGCAGGCAGGCTGCTCAGGCAGTGCAGGGGGGTCCCGGAAGAAGGGCACACAGGCGATCCGATGCACGCGATCACAATCAGTGATCACAAGCGGTGATGCGCTGGTGCTGCCTTGAGGTTAACACTATCCGATCCAACAAACATTCCCCCTCTCCAACGCTTGCGGCCCGTCACGCCAACGGCAGCAGGCTCGCTCCGTCGGCGTCCAGATCCAGCCGGCTGGCCGCCCAGCCGTCCGTCGCCGCGGCGGCCACCTTCTCCGCCGAGCCGTCGTCGGTCAGCGCGAGCACCGTAGGGCCCGCACCCGAGATGACTGCAGGGACGCCATCGGCCCGCAGCCGGTTCACCAGCGCCACACTTTCGGGCATCGCGGGAGCGCGGTACTCCTGGTGGATGCGGTCCTCGGTGGCGGCGAGGAGATGCTCGGGACGCCTGGTCAGCGCCTCGACGAGCAGTCCGGCGCGGCCGGCGTTGGCCGCCGCGTCGGCGTGCGGAACGGTGCGCGGGAGCAGCCCCCTGGCGGCCTCCGTGAGCACCTCGGTAGCCGGCACCAAGACCACCGGAACGATGGAATCGGCCGGATCCATGCGTACGGCCCGGACGGCTCCGCCGCCTGCCGGGGCGCCGCCGGCGCCGTTCTCGGACCAGGCGAGCGTGAAGCCGCCGAGCAGGCACGCCGCGACATTGTCGGGGTGCCCCTCGATCTCGGTGGCCAGCTCGAGCAGCGCGGCGTCGTCGAGGCGGGCCTCGCCGCCTATCGTCACGGCCCGGGCGGCGGTGATGCCGGCGCAGATCGCGGCGGCGGAGGAGCCGAGGCCGCGGCCGTGCGGGATGCGGTTGGCGCAGACCACCTCGAGGCCGCGGGGCTGGCCGCCGAGCAGGTCGAAGGCGGTGCGCATGGCCCGTACGAGGAGGTGGGACTCGTCGCGCGGGAGCGTCTCGGCCCCCTCGCCCGCGATGTCCAGGTGCAGTCCGGAGTCGGCCACCCGGACCACGACGTCGTCGTACAGGCCGAGAGCGAGGCCGTACGCGTCGAAGCCCGGACCGAGGTTGGCGCTCGTCGCCGGCACGCGGACGCGTACGGCGGCGGCGCGGAATGCTGGACCGGCCATCGCTGTGGTGACTCTCCTCAGGTGGGGTGCGATGTCAAGAAGATGTCGTCAAGCGGCGCATCGAGCCCCTGCGACCACCCGGCGTCGCGCCATGGGGAGGGGCCTCCGGAAAGATAATGCAACGACAGCTTATCGAAGGAAGGTTCTGTGGCGACATAGGGCGCACAGGAGGCGCATGTGTGTTTCATGCGGCTTCCCTGTGCGCCTGCGGCTTCGCCGCGGTCGCGCGCGAAGAAAATCTGGGGGCGAAGCCCCCAGACCCCCGTCAGGCGAGGCCGAGCTTCTCCGCTGCCGCGTCCGCGTCGACCGGGACCGAGACCGCCGGGGGCGCGCCGGCCACCGCCCAGTCCGGGTCCTTCAGGCCGTTGCCCGTGACCGTGCAGACGATGCGCTGGCCGGTGTCGACGCGGCCCTGCTCGGTCGCCTGCAGCAGGCCGGCGACGCTGGCCGCGGAGGCGGGCTCGACGAAGACGCCCTCCTTCGAGGCGAGGAGCTTGTACGCGCGCAGGATCTGCCGGTCGGTGACCGACTCGATGTGGCCGCCGGACTCGTCGCGGGCCTGCTCGGCGAGCTTCCAGGAGGCCGGGTTGCCGATCCGGATCGCGGTGGCGAGGGTCGACGGGTTGGTGACCGGCGCACCCTGGACGATCGGGGCGGCGCCCGCCGCCTGGTAGCCCCACATGCGCGGGGTGTGCTTGGCGGTGCCGTCGGCCGCGTATTCGCGGTAGCCCTTCCAGTACGCGGTGATGTTGCCCGCGTTGCCGACCGGCAGGACGTGGATGTCGGGGGCGTCGCCGAGGGCGTCGACGATCTCGAAGGCGGCGGTCTTCTGGCCTTCGATACGGAACGGGTTGACCGAGTTCACCAGCGCCACCGGGTACTTCTCGGAGAGCGCGCGGGCCAGGTTGAGGCAGTCGTCGAAGTTGCCGTCTACCTCGATGATGCGGGTGCCGTAGACCAGCGCCTGGGCCATCTTGCCCATCGCGATCTTGCCCTTGGGCACCAGGGCCGCGGGGACCAGGCCCGCGCGGGCGGCGTACGCGGCCATGGAGGCCGACGTGTTGCCGGTGGACGCGCAGATGACGGCCTGGGCGCCGTCGCCCTTCGCCTTGGAGATGGCCGTGGTCATGCCGCGGTCCTTGAAGGAGCCGGTCGGGTTGGCGCCCTCGACCTTCAGGTGCACCTCGCAGCCGGTGACCTCGGACAGGGTGTTGGCCCTGACCAGCGGGGTCCCGCCTTCGCCGAGCGTCACCACGGGAGTGTCCGGGCCGAGCATGGGCAGCCGGTCGCGGTACTCCGTGATGATGCCCCGCCACTGGCGGGTGCCGGACATTCGGGATTCCTCGATAAGAGCGTTCATGGGCTGGTTCCTCTATTCCCCTTCGACCCGCATGATGCTGGCGACTCCCCGCACGGAGTCGAGCTTCCTCAACTCGTCGACCACGGCCCGCAGCGCCGAATCGGGCGCGCGGTGGGTGACGACGACGAGCGACGCCTCGCCATCCTTGCCCTGCTGCCGGACGGTGTCGATGGACACGTCGTGCTCGGCGAAGATGGCCGCCACATGGGCGAGCACGCCCGCACGGTCGGCCACGTCGAGGCTGATGTGATAGCGCGTGACCACGTCGCCCATCGGGCCGACGGGCAGCTGGGTGTACGCCGATTCGCCCGGGCCGTTGCCGCCCTTGAGCTTGTGCCGGCAGACGGCCACCAGGTCGCCGAGGACGGCGGAGGCGGTCGGCGAGCCGCCGGCCCCTGGCCCGTAGAACATCAGCTGGCCGGCCGCGCTGGCCTCGACGAAGACCGCGTTGTACGCCTCGCGGACCGAGGCGAGCGGGTGGGTCAGCGGGATCATCGCGGGGTGCACGCGGGCGGTGACGGAGCGGCCGTCGGCGGCGCGCTCGCAGATGGCCAGGAGCTTGACGGTGCAGCCCATGCGCTGCGCCGAGGCCATGTCGGCGGCGGTGATCTCGGTGATGCCCTCGCGGTGCACGTCGTCGAGGCGGACCCGGGTGTGGAAGGCGATGCCGGCCAGGATCGCGGCCTTGGCGGCGGCGTCGTAGCCCTCGACGTCGGCGGTGGGGTCGGCCTCGGCATAGCCGAGCGCGGTGGCCTCGTCGAGGGCCTCGCTGTAGCCGGCGCCCGAGGAGTCCATCTTGTCGAGGATGAAGTTCGTGGTGCCGTTCAGGATGCCGAGGACCCGGTTGACCTTGTCGCCCGCGAGGGATTCGCGCAGCGGGCGGACCAGCGGGATGGCGCCGGCGACGGCGGCCTCGTAGTACAGGTCGACGCCGTGCCGGTCGGCGGCCTCGTAGAGCGCCGGGCCGTCCTCGGCGAGCAGCGCCTTGTTGCCCGTAACGACGCTGGCGCCGTGCTCGAAGGCGGTGGTGATGAGCGTACGGGCCGGCTCGATGCCGCCGATGAGCTCGATGACGACGTCGATGTCGCCCCGTTTGACCAGGGCTTTCGCGTCGGTGGTGAGGAGCTCGTCGGGGATCCCGGGGCGGGAGCGGCCGGCCCGGCGGACGGCCACGCCCGCGAGCTCGACCGGGGCGCCGATGCGGGCGGCGAGGTCGTCGGCGTGCGTCGTCATGAGGCGGGCCACCTCGGAGCCGACTGAACCGCAGCCGAGCAATGCCACCTTCAGTGGCTGCCTTGACGCCGCACCGCTCATCCCGACCTCGCTCTCACGCTCTGTCCTCGCGCCCGGGGCGGGCGCCCATCCAGTCTCGCCCAGCGGGCGGAAGTTTCGACCGCCTGTCCAGTATGCGAGACCCTTGACTTGCCTGCTGAGATTTTCCTCAGCCGACGTCCAGCCGCAGCAGATCTTCCTCCGTCTCGCGGCGGACGATCACCCTGGCCTCGCCGTCCTTCACGGCGACGACCGGGGGCTTGAGCTGGTGGTTGTAGTTCGAGGCCATCGAGCGGCAGTACGCGCCGGTGGCCGGGACCGCGAGGAGGTCGCCCGGGGCCAGGTCGGACGGCAGGTAGGCGTCCCGTACGACGATGTCGCCGGACTCGCAGTGCTTGCCGACCACGCGGGAGAGCATGGGCGGGGCGTCCGAGGCCCGGGATACGAGGGCGACCGTGTAGTCGGCGTCGTAGAGCGCGGTGCGGATGTTGTCGGACATGCCGCCGTCGACGCTGACGTAGGTGCGGATTCCGTCGAGCTCCTTGACGGTGCCGACCTCGTAGAGCGTGAAGGCGGTCGGGCCGACGATGGCGCGGCCCGGCTCGACGGAGAGGCGCGGCTGGGCGAGGCCGGCGGCGGTGCACTCGCGGGAGACGATGTCGCCGAGCGCCTTGGCGATCTCGTGCGGCTCGCGCGGGTCGTCGTCGGTGGTGTACGCGATGCCGAGGCCGCCGCCGAGGTCGATCTCGGGGAGCTCGATGCCGTGCTCGTCGCGGATCTCGCGGAGCAGCCCGACGACGCGGCGGGCGGAGACCTCGAAGCCGGCCATGTCGAAGATCTGCGAGCCGATGTGGCTGTGGATGCCGACGAGCTCGAGGCCGTCGAGCTTGAGCACGCGGCGGACGGCCTCCGCGGCGACGCCGTCGGCGAGGGCGAGGCCGAACTTCTGGTCCTCGTGGGCGGTGGCGATGAACTCGTGGGTGTGGGCCTCGACGCCGACCGTGACGCGGATCTGGACGCGCTGGGTCTTGCCCAGGCGCTGGGCGATGTGCGCGACGCGGACGATCTCCTGGTAGGAGTCGAGGACGATGCGGCCGACGCCCGCTTCCACGGCGCGCTCGATCTCGGCGTTGGACTTGTTGTTGCCGTGCATCGCGATGCGGTCCGCGGGCATCCCCGCGGAGAGGGCCACGGCGAGCTCGCCGCCGGAGCAGACGTCGAGGTTGAGGCCCTCCTCGGTGAGCCAGCGGACGACGGCGCGGGAGAGGAAGGCCTTGCCGGCGTAGAAGACGTCGGCGCCGGCGAAGGCGTCCGCCCAAGCGCGGCAGCGGGCCCGGAAGTCGTCCTCGTCGAGGAAGATCGCCGGGGTGCCGTGCTCCTCGGCGAGCCGCGTGACCGGGATGCCGGCGACCGTCGCGGCGCCGTCGGCGGCGCGGTCGACGGTGCGGGACCAGACGCGCTTGTCGAGCGTGTTCAGGTCGGCGGGCGGCGGCGAGTAGTGCCCCTCGGGGAGCACGTCGGCGTGCCGGGGTCCTGCGGGGTGGGCGGAACGACTCACGGTGGCTGTGCTCCTCGGGCGCGGTTCTCGGGTGACGGAGGGGGCGGTGGGTTCAGATGCGTTCTGGGGCGCTGATGCCGAGCAGGGCGAGGCCCTGTTTCAGCGCCGTCCCGGCGGCGGCGGTGAGGCGCAGCCGCGCGAGGTGGTCGTCGGTGACGTCTTCGTCGCCGCGGGGCAGGGGCGGGTGCTGCGCCTGGTACGCGAGGTACGCGTCGGCGAGCTGCTCCAGGTGGCGGGCGATCCGGTCCGGGGACCGGTGGATCGCGGCGGACTCCACGGCGGTGGGGAGGCCGGCGATACCTGCGGTGAGGGCTGCGCCCTCGGTGCTGGGGATGTCGCCCTCAAGAGTGTGCCGTATCGCGAGGTCGCTCGCGTTCCGCGCGGTCGCGCGGGTGCGGGCGTGGGCGTACTGGATGCGGAAGAGCGCGCTGGTCTCGCGGTGGGTGAGGAGGGCTTCGTCG
>NZ_JAAKZV010000088.1 GCF_011044975.1 Streptomyces coryli
GGAAGGGGGTGGGGGCGGGCGCCTTGGGCTGCCGGGTGCGGGCTTAGACATATGGCCAGTGAGGCACCGAGGCAGGTTCGCAGGACTAGCGACTGGCGACTGGCGGCTGGCGGCTGGCGGCTGGCGGCACCACGGCGTCACCTTGGAGGTCGCGACGGACCGGATCCGTACGGCGATGGAGAATCGAGAAGGCAGGGACGACGGCTGAAGGGGATCCCCGAGAGATCCCCAGCGTCGCCGCCCCCACCCCTGTGATGGGATGGATCCATGACTGACGCGCCCGCCGGCACCCTGACCACCTGGTATCTCGAGCAGACCGCCCCCGCGGACCTCGTTCCGCCGAGTGGTCGCGGGCGGGAGCCGATGATCATGCGTGCCGAGGTGCCGTCGCCCGAGCTGAATCGGTTCCTTTACGTCGCCGTGGGTGGTGACATCGCCTGGACCGACCGCCTCGTCTGGACGTACGAGCGGTGGCGGGAGCTCGTCGAGGCGCCGGGGACCGAGACCTGGATCGCATACGACCGGGGGACGCCGGCCGGGTACGTCGAGATGCAGGGGCAGGCGGACGGTGCCGTTGAAATCACGCAATTCGGGCTGATCCCGGCATTTCGCGGGCGTGGGATCGGTGGTGCCCTGCTCGCCCACGGCGTTGCCCGCGCCTGGGACCTCGCCGAGCGCTGGCCGGGGCGGGAGCAGACCCGGCGGGTCTGGCTACACACCTGCAGCGACGACGGTGAGCACGCGCTGGCGAACTACCAGAAGCGCGGGTTCCGGATCTACGACGTGACCACTGAAGAACGCGCCTCCTAGCGCACCCGCACCACCCCTCCACCCTGCACGTCTCACCATCCGAGCGACTCTCGTCCACATGCTGGATAACAGTGGACTCGCCCGAAGCCCCCATGCCACGCTTCCGTCATGTCTCGTGCTGGAGTTGCCCTGGTAAGTCGGCGTCACGTCGACCTCGCCCGCGTGTCCAGCGCCATCTGTCCGGCGGGCTGATAGTCCCAGCGCCCCCAGCACCGCCGAGATTCCCCCTTTTCACAGCGTTCAAAGCATCCCGCTGAGCCGCCCCCACCGTCGCGGGCGTGCCGCGATCTGTCCCCGTATACCGCCTGACTAAGCAGGTCAGCGCCCGCCTGCCTGCCCGAAGGACGTACCGCCATGGCCGATACCGCCCCGCGCCCCGCTGCGCAGAATCGCCGCAAGGCCGGCCGCCACCGCGGCGAAGGCCAGTGGGCCGTAGGCCACTTCACGCCGCTCAATGCCAATGAGCAGTTCAAGAAGGATGACGACGGTCTCAATGTGCGGACACGCATTGAGACGATCTACTCCAAGGCCGGATTCGACTCCATCGACCCCGCTGACCTGCGCGGACGCATGCGCTGGTGGGGTCTGTACACCCAGCGCAAGCCCGGGATCGACGGCGGCAAGACCGCGATCCTGGAGCCGCACGAGCTGGACGACGAGTACTTCATGCTGCGGGTGCGGGTCGACGGCGGGCAGCTGAGCGTGCAGCAGCTGCGCACCATCGGCGAGATCTCGCAGGAGTTCGCCCGCGGGACCGCGGACATCACCGACCGGCAGAATATCCAGCTGCACTGGATCCGGATCGAGGACGTGCCCGAGATCTGGCGCCGGCTGGAGGGCGTGGGCCTGTCCACCACCGAGGCCTGCGGTGACGTGCCCCGTGTGATCCTCGGCTCGCCCGTCGCCGGGATCGCCGCCGACGAGATCATCGACGGCACCCCGGCCATCGAGGAGTCGCACCGCCGCATCGTCGGCAATCCCGCCTTCTCCAACCTGCCGCGCAAGTTCAAGTCCGCCGTCTCCGGCTCCCCGCTTCTGGACATCGCGCACGAGATCAACGACGTCGCCTTCGTCGGCGTCGACCACCCCGAGCTCGGCCCCGGCTTCGACGTCTGGGTCGGCGGCGGGCTCTCCACCAACCCGAAGATCGGCGTACGGATCGGCGCCTGGGTGTCGATCGACGAGGTCGCCGACGTCTTCGAGGGCGTCGTGTCCATCTTCCGGGACTACGGCTACCGGCGGCTGCGCAACCGCGCCCGGCTGAAGTTCCTGGTCGCCGACTGGGGGCCGGAGAAGTTCCGGCAGGTGCTGGAGGACGAGTACCTGCTGCGCAAGCTCAACGACGGACCCGCCCCGGCGGCGCCGCTCGCCAAGTGGCGCGACCACATCGGCGTGCACCAGCAGAAGGACGGGCGCTACTACGTCGGCTTCGCGCCCAAGGTCGGGCGGGTCGACGGCACCACGCTCTCCAAGATCGCGGACCTCGCCGCCGAGCACGGCTCCGACCGGCTCCGTACCACCGTCGAGCAGAAGATGCTCATCCTCGATGTCACCGAGGAACAGGTGCAGCCGCTCATCGAAGCGCTCGACGCCCTCGGCCTCCAGGCCAAGCCGTCCGCGTTCCGGCGCGGCACGATGGCCTGCACCGGCATCGAGTTCTGCAAGCTCGCTATCGTCGAGACCAAGGCCCGCGGGGCCGCGCTGATCGAGGAGCTGGAGCGCCGGCTGCCCGAGTTCGACGAGCCGCTCTCCATCAACATCAACGGCTGCCCCAACTCCTGCGCCCGTATCCAGACTGCGGACATCGGTCTCAAGGGGCAGCTGGTCCGCGACAAGGACGGCAATCAGGTCGAGGGCTACCAGGTCCACCTCGGCGGCGCGCTCGCCATGGAGGACTCCACCTTCGGCCGCAAGGTGCGCGGCCTGAAGGTCACCGCGGACGAGCTCGCCGACTACATCGAGCGCGTCGTCCGGCGCTTCGAGGAGCAGCGCGCGGACGGCGAGCCGTTCGCGAAGTGGGCGGCCCGCGCCGATGAGGAGGCGCTGCAATGAGCAATCGAGCCGCCCCCTTCTACTGCCCGTACTGCGGCGACGAGGATCTTCGTCCGTCCGAGGAGGGCCACGGCGCCTGGGAATGCGGCGCCTGCAATCGCGCATTCAAGCTCTCGTTCCTCGGGCTGCTCGCCCGGGGCCTGACCAAGGGAGCGCCCGATGACGACAGTTGACCGAGCCGATCACCTGGAAGACCTCGCCACCCGTGCGGGCCGCGAGCTCGAGGACGCCTCCGCGCTGGAGATCCTCACCTGGGCCACCGACACGTTCGGCGACAAGTTCGCCGTCACCTCCTCCATGGAGGACGCGGTCGTCGCCCACCTCGCCTCGCGCGCCAGGCCCGGCGTGGACGTGGTCTTCCTCGACACCGGCTACCACTTCCCGGAGACCATCGGCACCCGCGACGCCGTCGCCGCGGTGATGGACGTCAACGTCCTCACCCTCACGCCGAAGCAGACGGTCGCCGAGCAGGACGCCGAATACGGCCCGAAGCTGCACGACCGCGACCCTGACCGGTGCTGCGCGCTGCGCAAGGTGGCGCCGCTGGAGCAGGGCCTCAAGGCGTACGACGCCTGGGCCACCGGGCTGCGCCGCGACGAGTCGCCGACCCGCGCCAACACGCCGGTCGTCGGCTGGGACGCCAAGCGGCAGAAGGTGAAGGTCTCCCCCATCGCCCGCTGGACGCAGGACGACGTGGACGCCTACGTGGCCGAGCACGGCGTCCTCACCAACCCGCTGCTGATGGACGGCTATCCGTCGATCGGCTGCGCGCCCTGCACCCGCCGGGTGCTCGAGGGCGAGGACGCGCGGGCCGGCCGGTGGGCGGGCCAGGGGAAGACGGAATGCGGGATTCACGGATGAGCGAGTCGAGCACCCAGAACAAGCCCGGGGCCACGGTCTGGCTCACCGGCCTGCCCAGCGCCGGCAAGACCACCATCGCCCGGGCCGCCGCCGCCGAGCTGCGCGCCGCGGGCCACCGCGTCGAGCTGCTCGACGGCGACGAGATCCGCGAATTCCTCTCCGCGGGCCTCGGCTTCTCGCGCGAGGACCGGCACATCAATGTGCAGCGGATCGGCTACGTCGCCGAGCTGCTGGCGTCCAACGGCGTCCTCGCCCTCGCCCCGGTCATCGCCCCGTACGCCGACAGCCGCGAGGCGGTCCGCAAGCGGCACGCGGCGCAGGGCACGCCCTACGTCGAGGTGCATGTCGCGACGCCGGTCGAGGTCTGCTCGGTACGGGACGTGAAGGGGCTGTACGCGAAGCAGGCAGCCGGCGAGATAGCGGGGCTGACCGGCGTGGACGACCCGTACGAGCCGCCCGCCGCGCCGGATCTGCGGATCGCGGCGCACGAGCAGAGCGTGACCGAGTCCGCCGCGGCGCTGATCGCGCTGCTCAACGAGAAGGGCCTGGCATGACGACGGTGACGACACCCGCTGAGGGCACGGATTCCCCGTACGCGCTGACCCACCTGGACGCTCTGGAGTCCGAGGGGGTGCACATCTTCCGCGAGGTGGCGGGGGAGTTCGAGCGGCCGGTGATCCTGTTCTCCGGCGGCAAGGACTCGATCGTCATGCTGCACCTGGCGCTGAAGGCCTTCGCGCCAGCGCCGCTGCCGTTCTCGCTGCTGCACGTGGACACCGGGCACAACTTCCCGGAGGTCATCGAGTACCGCGACCGGGCGGTGGCCGAGCACGGCCTGCGCCTGCACGTCGCGTCCGTGCAGGACTACATCGACCGCGGGGTGCTCAAGGAGCGTCCGGACGGGACCCGTAATCCGCTGCAGACCCTGCCGCTGACCGAGAAGATCCAGGCCGAGCGGTTCGACGCCGTCTTCGGCGGCGGGCGCCGGGACGAGGAGAAGGCGCGGGCCAAGGAGCGGGTTTTCTCCCTCCGCGACGAGTTCAGCCAGTGGGACCCGCGGCGCCAGCGCCCCGAGCTGTGGCAGCTCTACAACGGGCGGCACGCGCCCGGCGAGCACGTCCGGGTCTTCCCGCTGTCGAACTGGACCGAGCTGGACGTGTGGCAGTACATCGCCCGCGAGAAGATCGAGCTGCCGCAGATCTACTTCGCGCACGAGCGCGAGGTCTTCCGGCGCAGCGGCATGTGGCTGGCGCCCGGCGACTGGGGCGGCCCGAAGGACGACGAGACCATCGAGACCCGCCTGGTGCGCTACCGCACCGTCGGCGACATGTCCTGCACCGGCGCCGTCGACTCCGACGCCACCGGGCTCGACGCCGTCATCGCCGAGATCGCCGCCTCCCGGCTCACCGAGCGCGGTGCCACCCGCGCCGACGACAAGCTGTCCGAGGCGGCCATGGAAGACCGCAAGCGCGAAGGGTACTTCTAGACATGACCGCCACTCCGGCCACCACCGCCGCCGAGCAGCTCTCGGCCACCACCCTGCTGCGCTTCGCCACCGCGGGCTCCGTCGACGACGGCAAGTCCACCCTGGTCGGCCGGCTGCTGCACGACTCCAAGTCGGTGCTGACCGACCAGCTGGAGGCCGTCGAGCACGCCTCCCGCAGCCGCGGCCAGGAGGCGCCCGACCTGGCGCTGCTCACCGACGGCCTGCGCGCCGAGCGGGAGCAGGGCATCACCATCGACGTGGCGTACCGCTACTTCGCCACCGCGCAGCGCCGCTTCATCCTGGCGGACACCCCGGGGCACGTGCAGTACACCCGGAACATGGTCACCGGCGCCTCGACCGCCGAGCTGACGGTGATCCTGGTCGACGCCCGTAACGGCGTCGTGGAGCAGACCCGCCGGCACGCCGCCATCGCGGCGCTGCTGCGGGTCCCGCACGTGGTCCTCGCCGTGAACAAGATGGACCTCGTCGACTACGCCGAGGACGTCTTCGCCCGGATCGCCGGGGAGTTCACCGCGTACGCCACCGACCTCGGCGTCCCGGAGGTCACCGCCATCCCGATCTCCGCGCTCAACGGCGACAACGTCGTGGAGGTCAGCGCCCACATGGACTGGTACGGCGGCCCGACGGTGCTGGAGCACCTGGAGACCGTCCCGGCCAGCCATGATCTGACCGGCTGCCACGCCCGTTTCCCCGTCCAGTACGTGATCCGGCCGCAGTCCGCCGACCACCCGGACTACCGCGGCTACGCGGGCCAGATCGCCGCCGGCACCTTCCGGGTCGGCGAGGAGGTCACGGTCCTCCCCTCCGGCCGGACGACGAAGATCGCCGGGATCGACCTGCTGGGCACGCCGGTGGACGTCGCCTGGACGCCGCAGTCCGTCACGCTGCTGCTCGAGGACGACATCGACATCTCGCGCGGCGACCTGATCGCGCCCGCCTCCGACGCGCCCGCGGTCACCCAGAACATCAAGGCGACCGTCTGCCATGTGGCGGACGCCCCGCTGACCGTCGGCCACCGGGTGCTGATCAAGCACGCCACCCGTACGGTCAAGGCGCTGGTCAAGGAGATCCCGTCCCGGCTGACGCTGGACGACCTCTCCCAGCACCCGGACCCGCAGCAGCTGGTCGCCAACGACATCGGCGAGGTCGTGCTGCGCACGGCGGAGCCGCTGCCGGTCGACGACTACGCCGACTCCCGGCGCACCGGGTCCTTCCTGCTGATCGACCCGGCCGACGGCACCACGCTCTCCGCCGGCATGGCGGGCAACGCCTTCGCCGCGCATGCCGCCCCGGCCGCGGACGCCGCGGCCGACGACGACGGATGGGATTTCTGAGACCGATGGCAGCCACGGAAGTCTTCTCGACCTTCGCCAAGGAAGGCGGCCGCATCGGCAGCGGCCGGCGGGGCAGCGGGCAGGGCGGCACCGGGCGATGTGCGTGAGCACCCGCCTCCAGTCCCCCTTCCCATCCTTGCCGAGAGGAACTTCCTTCCCGTGTTCACGAGACGATCGCTCGCCGCCATAGCCGCCCTGCCGACCCTCGCCCTCGCCGTCAGCGCCTGCGGTTACGGCTCCGACGCCAAGGACGACAGCCAGAAGCCGGCCGCCGCCGCGAAGGGCAAGAAGCTCTCGGTGGACGAGGTGAAGATCGGCTACTTCGCCAACCTCACCCACCCCACCCCGCTGGTCGGCCTGAAGCAGAACGGCACCGGCATCATCAACAAGGAGCTCGGCGGCACCGCCGTCAAGCCGTCCGTCTTCAACGCGGGCCCGTCCGAGATCGAGGCGCTGAACTCCGGCTCCATCGACATGGGCTGGATCGGCCCGTCCCCGGCGATCAACGGCTTCGCCAAGTCCAAGGGCAAGTCCCTGAAGATCGTGGCGGGTTCGGCCTCCGGCGGCGTGAAGCTGGTCGTCAACCCGAAGAAGATCAAGTCCCTGAAGGACGTCAAGGGCAAGAAGATCGCCACCCCGCAGCACGGCAACACCCAGGACGTCGCCTTCCTCAACTGGGCGGCGGAGCAGGGCTGGAAGGTGGACCCCGAGTCCGGCAAGGGCGACGTGTCCGTGGTCCGTTCGGACAACAAGGTCACCCCGGACGCCTACAAGTCCGGCTCCATCGACGGCGCGTGGGTGCCGGAGCCGACCGCCTCGAAGCTCGTCGCCGACGGCGCGAAGGTGCTGCTGGACGAGCGGGAGCTGTGGAAGGACGGCAAGTTCATCATCACGAACCTGATCGTCTCGCAGAAGTTCCTCAAGGAGCACCCGGACGTCGTCGAGGCCGTGATCCGCGGCTCGGTGAAGACCAACGCCTGGATCAAGAAGAACCCGGACGACGCGAAGGCGCAGGCCAATGAGGCGCTGAAGGAGCTGTCCGGCAAGCCGCTGCCGGCCAAGGTGCTCGACCCGGCCTTCAAGTCCATCGACCTCACCGACGACCCGCTCGCGAACACCCTCGACCTCGAGGCGAAGCACGCGGTCAAGGCGGGCCTGCTGGAGAAGACCGACCTGAACGGCATCTACGACCTGTCGATCCTCAACAAGGTGCTGAAGTCCGAGGGCCTGCCGGCGGTCTCCGCGGCCGGGCTCGGCAAGCAGTAGGGAGGGAACCGGACATGACCCGGACACTGCTGACCAAGGCTGCCGACCTGAAGGACGGGACCGCGACGGCCGACACCGCGACCACGACGGACCCGGCGGTACGGATCACCGGCGTGCACAAGTCGTTCGGCCCTGCCCTGGTCCTCGACGACATCGATCTCGAGGTCAGGCCCGGCGAGTTCGTCTGCCTGCTCGGCGCGTCCGGGTGCGGGAAGTCGACCCTGCTGAACCTGGTCGCGGGCCTCGACTCGCCGACCGCCGGGGCCATCGAGGTGCCCGGCGGGAAGCGGCCCGCGCTGATGTTCCAGGAGCACGCGCTGTTCCCGTGGCTGACCGCGGGCAAGAACATCGAGCTCGCGCTGCGGCTGCGCGGCCTGCCGCGGGAGCAGCGGCGCCCGGAGGCGCAGCGGCTGCTGGAGCTGGTGCGGCTCGGCGACGCGTACAAGAAGCGGGTGCACGAGCTGTCCGGCGGCATGCGGCAGCGGGTCGCGCTGGCCCGCGCGCTGGCGCAGGACTCCGATGTGCTGCTGATGGACGAGCCGTTCGCGGCGCTCGACGCCATCACCCGCGACGTACTGCACGAGGAGCTGACCCGCATCTGGCGGGAGACCGGCGTCTCGGTGCTGTTCGTCACCCACAACGTCCGCGAGGCGGTGCGGCTCGCCCAGCGCGTCGTCCTCATGTCGTCCCGCCCCGGCCGGGTCAGCCGGGTGTGGGACGTTGAGCTGCCGCAGCCGCGGCGGATCGAGGACGCGGCGGTGGCCGAGCTGTCCGTCGAGATCACCGAAGAGCTCAGGGGGGAGATCCGCCGACATGGCCAGCACTGATACGTCACCGGCCCACTCCGATATCGCCGGCCTGGAAGCCGGCCTGGACGCGCTGGAGACGAAGGCCACCGACCGCACCCCGGTGCGGCAGGTGCTCCTCCAGAAGGTGCTGCCGCCCGTCACCGCCGTGCTGCTGGTCATCGTCCTGTGGCAGGTCCTGGTCTGGGCGGAGGTCACCGACGAGTACAAGCTGCCGCCGCCCGCCGACGTCGCCGACAGTCTCCAGCAGATGTGGCTCGAGGGCACCCTCCTCGAGGTCATCTGGACATCCGTCTCCCGCGGCCTGCTCGGCTTCCTGCTCGCCCTCGCCATCGGCACCCCGCTGGGCCTGATCGTGGCGCGGGTGAAGTTCGTACGGGCCGCGATCGGCCCGATCCTGTCCGGGCTGCAGTCGCTGCCGTCCGTCGCCTGGGTGCCGCCCGCGGTGCTGTGGTTCGGGCTCAACGACCAGATGATGTACGCGGTCATCCTGCTCGGCGCCGTCCCCTCCATCGCCAACGGGCTCGTCTCCGGCATCGACCAGGTGCCGCCGCTGTTCCTGCGGGCCGGCAAGACGCTGGGCGCGACGGGCCTCGCCGGGGCCCGGCACATCGTGCTGCCGGCGGCGCTGCCCGGCTATCTGGCGGGTCTTAAGCAGGGCTGGGCGTTCTCGTGGCGCTCGCTGATGGCCGCGGAGATCATCGCGTCGTCGCCCGACCTCGGCCTCGGCCTGGGCCAGTTGCTGGAGAACGGCCGCAACAACTCCGACATGCCCGGGATCTTCCTGGCGATCCTGCTGATCCTGATCGTCGGCATCGCCATCGACCTGCTGATCTTCAGCCCGCTGGAGCGCCGCGTGCTGCGCAGCCGCGGCCTCCTCGTCAAGAACTGAGCACCGCCATGAACCACCCCGCCCTCGTCCTGATAGCCCACGGCAGCCGCGACCCGCGGCACGCCGCGACCGTGCACGAGCTCATGGCGGGGGTGCGGGCGCTGTGCCCGCAGGTGCGTGCGGAGGTCGGCTTCCTGGACTTCGACACCCCGTCCGTACCGGAGACCCTCGCCCGGCTCGCGGCCGACGGGGTGACGGAGGCGGTGGCCGTGCCGCTGCTGCTGACCCGCGCCTTCCACGCGAAGTCCGACATCCCGGCGGCCCTGGCCGAAGCGGCCGTACGCCACCCGGAGTTGCGGGTACGGCAAGCGGCGGTGCTCGGCCCCTCGCCGCTGCTGCGGACGGCCCTGGAGCGGCGGCTCTACGAGGCGGGGCTGACGGCCGCCGACCGCCCGGCGACCGGCGTGGTGCTGGCGTCGGCGGGCTCCACCGACCCGGAGGCGATCGCAGTGATCGCATCAGTCGCGCGGGAGTGGCGGCGCACCGGTTGGTGCGCCGTGCGTCCTGCGTTCGCCTCCGCTTCCCTGCCCAGGACCGAGGACGCGGTACGGGCGCTGCGCGCGGACGGGGTGCGGCGGGTGGCCGTGGCCCCGTATGTCATCGCCCCCGGCCGGCTGCCGGACCGGATCGCGGCCGGGGCCGCGGACGCGGACGTCCTGGCGGATGTCCTCGGCGCGGCCCCGGAGCTGGCCGATCTGGTGGTGCGGCGGTACGGGGCGCTTACGCGCGGGCGAGGTCGGTTGTCGCCGGCAGCGCGTCGATGAACTCGTCGATGACGTCGAACAGCCGCAGCTCCGCCTCCGGCTTGAGGAGCGCGCCGCCGTCCTGACGGCGGTCGATGTGGCTGTCGAGCAGGAAGCAGCCCGCCACCACATGCCGCGCGCCGAGCGCGGTGAGCACCGGGCGGAGCGCGTAGTCGATGGCGAGGACGTGTGCGAGGGAGCCGCCTGTCACCAGCGGCAGAACCGTTTTTCCGGTGAGCGCGCCCTGCGGGAGGAGGTCCAGGAAGGACTTCAGCAGACCGGTGTACGCGGCCTTGTAGATCGGGGTGGCGACGATCACCGCCTCGGCCTCGGCGACGGCCTCCGTGGCCCGCGCGATGGCGGCCGAGTCGGTCCGCCCGTAAAGCAGCTCCGCGGCCGGCAGGTTTCGTATGACGAGGTGCTGCGCGTCGAATCCGGTGAGGGAAAGCCGGTCGACCGCGTGGTCGACGAGCAATGCGGTACGTGAATTCGCCGACGGACTTCCGGACAGGGCGAGAATGGACGTCATCAATCGCTCCACAGAGGAATTTCGGGCAGGCGGAAGCAACGCAATGGCGTGATTGCGCAAAAAAGGAGAGAAAGCGGGGAGGAGTGGTCAGCAGCCGGTGTGTGCGCGACAGATGGGCGCACAGATCGCGCTGGCGTGACGTCGCAGGTCGACGTGCAGGCGCGATACGAGAATGTCAGCTTGACTCACAACATGTGAGCATGGCAGCAACTGGATGTCCCCGTCAATGATTTCCGTCAATGGTAATCTGGGGCGCATGTCGACCGGCGAGTTCCTCTTCGCGCGCCACCACGTGGATCTGGTCCGCGTGGCAAGTGCGCTGTGTCGCTGCGGCCGTAACGGCTGACCGCACCGACACCGCACAAACTCCCGGAAGAGGAATCACCCCATGTCTGTCGTCCTGCAATCCCGCACGCCCACCCAGCTCGCCGAAACCGCCCGCCGCGCCGCCGCGGAGACCGGCTTCTGGCGCCCCCGGGTCCGCTTCGACGCCGCCGAGCGGTACTACGCCCGCCTCGAGGTCACCGACGACTACGAGGTGTGGCTGCTGACCTGGCTGCCCGGGCAGGGCACCGGCATCCACGACCACGGCGGCTCGTCGGGTGCGTTCACCGTGGTCCAAGGGGAGCTCACGGAGCGGACGTTCACCGCGGCGCCGACCCGCCCCTCCCCCTGGGCGCTGCCCGCCGGCGCGATCCGCGCCTTCGGCCCGCGGCATACGCACGAGGTCGTCAACCACGGCGCCGTACCCGCGGTGAGCGTCCACGCGTACTCCCCGGCCCTGACGTCCATGTCGTACTACGAGGAGCTCCCCGGGGGCGGCGTCGTGCTGCGCTCCACCAGCCCGGTCGACCGCTGACCAAGGTCCGCAACTGCCCGGCTACCAGCGGTAGTTGTAAGGGACACGACCCTCCCTCTGGTGGGGTAAACCCCACCCGAAGGGTGTAGACGACCACCGCGTCGTTTCACCGGCGGGCAGGATGGGGCGGGGCCGTGCCCGCCCATAGCGTCGTGAGTGCAGGTGGCGGCCGGATGGGGCCGCCACCCCTCACGAGGGGGATCATCGTGGCGGACCACCGCCGGACGCAGGGATCACAGGGAACGGCCAACAGGCCGCGCGGCGTCGCCGCCCGGGTCGGCGGATGGAGCGTCCGGCACCGCTGGGCGGCCGTCGGGATCTGGGTGCTCTTCGTGGTGCTGGCGATGGCCGCCGGCTCGGCCGCGGGCACCAAAGAGGTCAAGAGCAGCGACGAGATGCCCGGCGAGGTCGGGCGGTCGGAGAAGATCCTCGAGGATGCCGGGATCGATGAGCCGGTGGGCGAGACGGTCCTCGTGCAGGGGGCGAAGCCGGGGACGAAGGCCACGGCGCCGGAGTTCCGCGAGGCCGTCGACCAGGTGATGCGCGCGGTGCGGAAGACCGGTGGGGTCACCGCGGTCACCTCCCCGTACGAGTCGAAGACGATCTCCAAGGACGGGCGTTCCGCGCTGGTGCAGTTCAAGATGCGCGGCGATCCGGAGACCGCGGGCGACCGGGTGCAGCCGGTGCAGGACGCCGTCGAGGGCGTCCAGGAGCAGCACAAGGGCGAGCTGGTGGTCGAGGAGATCGGCGGCGCCAGCATGGAGAAAACCTTCGACGACGCCTTCGGCAAGGACTTCAAACAGGCCGAGCTCTCAGCCGTGCCGGTCGCATTCGGCATTCTGCTGATCGCCTTCGGCGCGCTGGTGGCGGCGCTGCTGCCGGTGCTGCTCGCGGTCACCGCGATCGTGGCGACGATGGGCCTGATGGGCCTGGTCAGCCATCTGCAGCCGATGGGCGAGACCGCCAACTCCGTGATGCTGCTGGTGGGTCTGGCGGTCGGCGTCGACTACTGCCTCTTCTACCTGCGCCGCGAGCGCGAGGAGCGGGAGGCGGGCCGGGACGGGCGTACGGCGCTGGAGATCGCGGCGGCGACGTCCGGGCGGGCGGTGCTGGTCTCCGGCGTGACGGTGATCGTGGCGATGTGCGGGCTGCTCTTCACCGGTCTCGCCGACTTCAAGGCGATGGGCGTGGCCTCGCTGATGGCCGTGGCGGTGGCGATGATCGGTTCTGTCACCGTGCTGCCGGCGCTGCTGTCGCTGCTCGGCCATCGGGTGGAGAAGGGCCGGGTGCCGTTCCTGAACCGGCTGAAGCGGGGCCGCAGCAACGGCAATGGCGAGAGCCGGGTCTGGCGCGCGGTGCTGACCCGGGTGCTGCGGAGGCCGAAGATGGCGGTGGTGGCCTCGGCCGGGGTGCTCGCGGCGATCGCGCTGCCCGCCCTGGGGATGAACACCCAGGAGCTGACGCTGGACCAGGAGTTCGGCGACTCGCTGCCCATCGTGAAGACCTACGAGCGGGTCAACGCGGCCTTCCCCGGCGGCTCCGATCCGGCCGAGGTGGTGGTCAAGGCCGACGACATCGGCTCCGCGGCGACGCAGAAGGCGATCAAGGACTTCCGGGCCCAGGCCATCTCCACCGGCGCGTCCCGCGGCCCGATCGAGGTCACCGTGTACGACAAGGAGAACATCGCCGTCATCGACGTGCCGCTGGTCGGCGGCTCCGACCAGGCCAAGGCCGAGAAGAGCCTGAACACGCTGCGCGACGAGGTGCGGCCCGCGACCTTCGGCAAGGTCGACGGGGTCGACGCACCGATCGGCGGGCAGGTGGCGGGGTCGAAGGACTTCAACGACCAGCTGGTCGGCGCCGTCGTGCCGGTCTTCGCCTTCGTGGTCGTCTTCGCCTTCCTGCTGATGCTGATGTGCTTCCGCTCGCTGACGATCGCGATCACCTCGATCGTGCTCAACCTGCTGTCGGTGGGCGCCGCGTACGGCATCCTCACGATGGTCTTCCAGCACGGCTGGGGCGCGGGTCTGGTCGGCGCCGAGGGCGTGGGCGCGATCGTCTCCTGGCTGCCGCTGTTCCTGTTCGTGATCCTCTTCGGCCTGTCGATGGACTACCACGTGTTCGTGGTGTCCCGGATCCGCGAGGCGCGGATGCAGGGCCGTACGACCAAGGACTCGATCGCGCACGGCGTCATCACGACGGCGGGCGTGGTGACCAGCGCGGCGGTCATCATGGTCGGCGTCTTCGCGATCTTCGGGACGCTGTCGATGCAGTCGATGAAGCAGATGGGCGTGGGCCTGGCCACGGCGGTCCTGATCGACGCCACGCTGATCCGCGGCGTGCTGTTGCCCGCGGTGATGGCGCTGCTGGGCGACCGCAACTGGTACTTCCCGAAGGCCCTGCGCTGGCTGCCGGACCTGGCGCACGACGAGCCCGCGGCTCCGGTGCCCGCACAGGTCCCGCCGAAGCCGGAACGGGTCCCGTACCAGCAGGTCTGACCGAGGCACCTCCCCGCACAGCCGCCGCCCCGCACCGGGACAGAAAACCCGGTGCGGGGCGGCGGCACGTCCGGCTAGCCTCGCGCGGGTAAGCGCACCCGTCTGCTGGAGGACCTCATGGGTGGCAGCTCCTGCTGCTGCGCGGTGACGCGCCTCGGCGCGATCCGCGGCCTCGCCCGGGTGTGCGCGCTTGAATTCACCCGCCGCCCCCGGCGCGGCCGCCGGCCCTGACGGGCCCGGTGCCGCCGTCTCTTTGAGCTCACCGCTGCCCGCGTCAGGGCCATCCGCCAGTCCAGGAATGCACCACTTCCGAAAGGACGGCCGGCCGTGGCCCACTCCGCTTCGCCTGCGCTCTCGCAGAACTTCCTCATCAATCCGCACACCGTGAACCGCTTCGTCCGCTTCGCCGCGCCCGCTCCCGCCGACCGGCTGGTCGAGGTCGGCGCCGGAAAGGGCGCGCTGACCGCCGCGCTGGCGCCGCACTGCGCCGGGCTGATCGCGTACGAGATCGACCCCCGGCTGCTCCCGGCGCTGCGCCGCCGGCTCGCGGCGCACCCCAACGTGCGTGCCGTGCGCGGCAATTTCCTTGCCGCCCGGCCGCCGCGGCACCCGTTCGCGGTGGTCGGCAGCGTCCCGTACGCGCGCACCTCCGACGTCGTCGACTGGTGTCTGCGCGCCCAGCGGCTGACCTCGGCGTCGCTGATCACCCAGCGCGAATACGCCCGCAAGCGCACCGGCGACTACGGGCGCTGGACGCTGCTGACCGTGCGCAGCTGGCCGTGGTTCGGCTGGCGGCTGGGCGGCAGCGTGCCCCGCCGCGACTTCCGCCCGGTGCCGCGGGTGGACTCCGCGATGCTCCGCATCGACCGCCGCCCGCGCCCGCTGCTCCCCCTCGCCGAACGCGCCCGCTACCAGCGCCTGGTGGACCTCGGCTTCACCGGCACCGGCGGCTCGCTGTACGCCACCCTCCGCACCGCGCACCCACCCCGACGCCTCGCCGCCGCCTTCTCCGCGGCGGGGGTCGGGCAGGACACCCCGGTCGGATACGTAACACCTGGCCAGTGGCTGCGCCTGCACGCCGGCCTCCTGGGCTGACCTGAGGCCGCGCAACCGGCACGCAACCGGGAGTCCGTACCCATAAGGGCATGATGCGACGAAGAAGTCTGCTCCGCGGAGCCGCGGCCGGGGCCCTCGCCGCCCCGGCCGCGGCCGCGCTCACCGGCAACCGCGCCGCCGCGGAGCCGGTCAACTACCCGATCGCGCTCACCAATCAGAAGACCAATGTCTTCGAGGTCTTCGACCGCACCGGCGACTGGGCGGCCGCCTCCACCTGGTCCTTCTCCCCCGGCACCACGAACGGCTGGGACGACCCGTTCGAGATCCGCTTCCGCGAGACCACCCGCTACGGCACCATCGCGCTGATGACCGCGGGCGTGCCGGGCAACGGCCGCGCCGGGATCGTGCAGGTGACGGGGAAGGGCAACCGCCTCGACCGCGGCGACCTGATCTGGGAGGCCTCGGTCTCCAGCTATCCGCACTGCATCGAGCGGATCCCGAACGTCGCCGCGGTCGTGGTGGCCGGCACCCGGGACCGCATCCATGTCTACGGCGGCGCGAACAGCGACCACTCCACGCTCCGCGAGGTGCAGACGATCACCGACATGCCGAAACCGCACGCGGTCCTGTGGGACGACGAGAACAGCCTGCTGTGGGTCACCGGCGGCACGAAGATCCGTACCTACAAGGTCACCGGCGCCAACTCCACCGCCCGGCTGGTGAAATACGGCACCGACATCACCTTCGCCGGCAACGGCCACGACCTGCAGCCCGACTACGCCAACCCCGGCAAGCTGACGGTCACCGACAGCGGCCGCTGCTACTCCCTCGACAAGGCCACCCGCAAACTCACGGTCTTCTCCGAGGAGAACTACGTGAAGTCCTACGTCCGGCACCCGTCCGGCGAGGCGATGTGGACCCTGGACCCGACGCCGTCCGACCCGCCGTGGGGCGGGCCGACCGTCTACTTCTCCCAGGGCCTGTCCAAGACCCGCCCCGGCGCGCAGATCTACAAGGCGCGGATCGTCACGACTCGCTTCCACTGAGCGAGCGCAGCGGCCAGGCGCCGTCGATCGCGGAGGTCTCCGCGGGCGTACGGCCCTGCCGCTGCAGCCAGTGCCGGTAGCCGGCGGCCCAGTCGGCATACCAGCCGACCTGCCAGCGGTGCAGATCCCACGCGGCGGCCTCGCCGACCTCCGGATGCCGCTCGGCGATCGCGCGGGCGACCCGGACCGCGGCGAGCGCGTCGGCGGTGGCGTTGTGCGCGGCGGAGAGCGGCACACCGTATTCGACGCAGGCGGCCTCGAGGGTGCGCTTGCCCTTGCGATAGCGGTCCACGGCGCGGTCGATGGTGAGCGGGTCGATCACCGGGCCCGGCTCGCTCCCCGCGCCCAGCCGCTCGGCGAGGGACGGCAGGCCATGCCGCGCCAGCTCGGCGGTGAGCAGGCTCAGGTCGAAGGCGGCGTTGTACGCGACGACGGCCGCGCCCGCGCGCCAGTGGCCCACCAGGACCTCCGCTATGTCGTCGGCGACGGCCGCCGCCGGCCGGCCCTCGGCCACCGCCCGGGCCGTGCTGATGCCGTGAATCGCGGCGGCTTCGTCCGGAATCGGCACCCCCGGATCGGCCAGCCACTCACGCCGCGCGACCGGATCGCCCTCGCGGGTCGCGATCACGGCGGCGGTCACGATCCGCGCCTCGCGCGGGTCGGTGCCGGTCGTCTCCAGGTCGAATCCGACCAGAGTTCCGTTCAGCCAGCCTTGGCTCACGCCCAGCCCTCCCGCTCTTGATGAATCGCAGCGTCGCTCACAGTCCCGCTCCTCCCCAGCTGTCACCAGCCTTTCATGCGGCACTGACAATCCGGATGGGCCCGCTCCGGTTCTACGACACCGCCCGCGAGTCACCCCACGACGCCTCGAACTCCTCGCGATACGTCTCGAACAGCCCGGGCTCGCCCGTCCCCTCGCCATGGATCAGGTCCCGCCGCCCGGACCGCAGCACCAGCACGGGTGCCTCCATCCCGCGGGTGCGCCGCAGATACGACTGGACGACGGCTATCCCGTTCGCCCGGTCCCCGTCCACCAGATACGCCGTAAAGCGCGGCGTCTCGTCGAAGACCCTGATCTCGAAGCTCGACCCGGCCTCACCGGCCCCCGGCGGCCGCACCCGCGCCCGGACCCGGCGCATGTGCATGATGTTCGTCTCCACCTGCCGGCTGAGCTCGCCCTTCTTCAGCCCCAGCTCGCGCTCCCGGCGCCGGACCGCGCTGCTCGCCGGGTTCAGGAACAGCAGCCGCACCCGGCAGCCGGCCTCCGCGAGCCGCACCAGGCGGCGGCCCGAGTAGTTCTGCACCAGCAGGTTGAGGCCTATGCCGACCGCGTCGATACGCCGGGCGCCGCCGAAAAGGTCCTCCACCGGCAGCTGCCGCTGCAGCCGCACCCGGTCCGGATG
The DNA here is from genome assembly GCF_011044975.1 of Streptomyces coryli. GTDB lineage: Bacteria > Actinomycetota > Actinomycetes > Streptomycetales > Streptomycetaceae > Streptomyces > Streptomyces coryli. The sequence continues at coordinate 17,663 of NZ_JAAKZV010000088.1, forward strand.
CACCCCGACCACGTCCGCGTACCGGTCCCCGACCAGGTCCTCCACCGCGTCCACCGGCAGCCGGCTCGCCGAGGACCGCACATCGGAGGGCGCGGAGGCCGACGCGCCCAGCATGTCCAGCAGCCGCGCCGCCGCCCGCTCGGCCTGCGCCAGTACGGCCTCCGACAGAGCGCGGTTGCGGGAGACGACATTCCGGGTGACCTCCAGCTCGTCGAGCGCCAGCTCGACATCGCGGCGGTCGTCGAGGAACGGCTCGAAGCACGGCCAGTGCTGCACCATCAGCTCGCGCAGCTGCGGCATGGTGAGGAAGGAGACGACGTTGTCGTCGGCCGGGTCCAGCAGATAGCCCTTGCGGCGGCTGACCTCCCGTACGGCCGCGGCCCGCTGCACCCACTCCTGGCCCGCGGGGCCCGCGGCGGCGAGCACCCAGTCCTCGCCGTGCACCGGTTCGTAGATGGGGCGCAGGACGGCGGCCACGACGGTACGCAGGCGCTGTTCCACCAGGTTCAGCCAGATATAGGCCCGCCCGGCGCGCCGGGCGCGGGTGCGCACCTCGCTCCAGGCGTCGGCGCCCCAGTCCAGTTCGGCTCCCATGATCTCCGGCTCGCCGGCCACGGAGATGGCGCCCGGAGTCGGTCCGTCGTCGCCGGAAGCCCCCGGCGGCAGCTCAAGACCGCCCGAACTCACCTGCGCGCACCGCCCTTCGCCCCCGTAACTGATCACCGCAGACTACTGCCGCCGCCGGTGCCGGTGCACCCTGATGGACTCACAAGTTCACCAACTCGATGCGGAGTTGGCCCGCCGGGAAGGTCCGGCCGCAGTGAACGGGACGGCTGGGGATTCTGCCACACCGGGTAGTTCGTACACCTATCCGGGGGACTTTCCCCGGCGGGTTGGCCCGATGGGCGACCACTGCGCAAGGATGCACACCATGCAGGTCTGGCCGGGTCAGGCGTACCCCCTCGGCGCCACGTACGACGGTGCCGGCACGAACTTCGCGGTCTTCTCCGAGGCCGCGGAGCGGATCGAGCTGTGCCTGCTGCACGACGACGGCTCGGAGACCGCGGTCGAGCTGCGCGAATCCGACGCCTTCGTGCGGCACGCGTATCTGCCGGGCGTGATGCCGGGCCAGCGCTACGGCTTCCGGGTCCACGGCCCGTACGAACCGGAGCGCGGGCTGCGCTGCAACAGCGCGAAGCTGCTGCTCGACCCGTACGCGCGGGCGGTCTGCGGCGAGACCAGCTGGGACGAGGCGGTGTACGGCTACCACTTCGCCGAGCCCGACGAGCGCAACGACCTGGACTCCGCGCCGCACACCATGGCCTCGGTCGTGGTGAACCCCTACTTCGACTGGGGCGACGACCGCCCGCCGCGCACCGACTACCACGAGACGGTGATCTACGAGGCCCATGTGAAAGGCCTCACGATGCGCCACCCGGGCCTGCCGGAGGATCTGCGCGGCACCTACGCGGCCCTTGCCCACCCCGCCGTCATCGACCACCTCACCTCGCTCGGGGTGACGGCGATCGAGCTGATGCCGGTGCACCAGTTCGTGCACGACCACCGGCTGGTGGACGCGGGGCTGCGCAACTACTGGGGCTACAACACCATCGGCTTCTTCGCCCCGCACAACGCGTACGCGTCGTGGGGCGACCGCGGGCAGCAGGTGCTGGAGTTCAAGCAGGCGGTGCGGGCGCTGCACGAGGCGGGCATCGAGGTCATCCTCGACGTCGTCTACAACCACACGGCGGAGGGCAACCACCTCGGCCCGACGCTCTCCTTCCGCGGCCTGGACAACGCCTCGTACTACCGCCTCGTCGAGGACGACCCGCGCTACTACATGGACACCACGGGCACCGGCAATTCGCTGCTGATGCGCTCGCCGCACGTGCTCCAGCTGATCATGGATTCGCTGCGCTACTGGGTCACCGAAATGCACGTCGACGGCTTCCGCTTCGACCTCGCGTCCACCCTGGCCCGGCAGTTCCACGAGGTGGACCGGCTGTCGTCCTTCTTCGACCTGGTGCAGCAGGACCCCGTCGTCAGCCAGGTGAAGCTGATCGCCGAGCCGTGGGACATCGGCGAGGGCGGCTACCAGGTGGGGAACTTCCCGCCGCTGTGGACCGAGTGGAACGGCCGCTACCGCGACACCGTCCGCGACCTGTGGCGCGGCGAGCCGCGCACCCTCGCCGAGTTCGGATCGCGGCTGACCGGGTCCTCCGACCTCTACCAGGGCGACGGCCGCCGTCCGCTCGCCTCGATCAACTTCGTCACCTGCCACGACGGCTTCACGCTGCACGACCTCGTGGCGTACGACAAGAAGCACAACGACGCCAACGGCGAGGACAACAAGGACGGCGAGAGCCACAACCGCTCCTGGAACTGCGGCGTCGAGGGCGAGACCGACGACGCCGAGGTGCTGGCGCTGCGGCAGCGGCAGATGCGCAACTTCGTCGCCACGCTGCTGCTGTCGCAGGGCGTGCCGATGCTCAGCCACGGCGATGAGTTCGCCCGTACGCAGTCCGGCAACAACAACGCGTACTGCCAGGACAACGAGCTGAGCTGGGTGCGCTGGCCCGAGGGCGACGAGGACCGGGGGATCTTCGAGTTCACCCGCGCCATGATCTGGCTGCGCCGCGACCATCCGGTCTTCCGCCGCCGCCGGTTCTTCCACGGCCGCCCGATGGAGGGCACCCACGACGAGCTGTCGGACATCTCCTGGTTCACGCCTGACGGCGAGGAGATGCGGATGGCGGACTGGCAGGAGGCCCAGGCCCGCTCGCTGACGGTCTTCCTCAACGGCAACGCCATCTCCGAGCCGGACCTGCGCGGCGAGCGGATCGCGGACGACTCGTTCCTGCTGATGTTCAACGCCCACCACGAGCCGATGGACTTCGTCGTGCCCGTCAATCACGGCCGCCAGTGGCAGGTCGTCGTCGATACGGCCCGCCCGGACCCGGTGCCGCCCGGCGAGGGACCCAAGGCCGCGGCCGGCGACCGCATCACGCTGCCGGACCGGAGCCTGACGGTGCTGCGGCGGCCCGCCTGAGGGTACGTAACCGGGCATGACGCCCACCGCTACCTACCGAATACAGCTGCAGCCGGAGTTCCCGTTCGCGGCCGCCCGCGAGACCGTCCCGTATCTCGCCGGACTCGGCGTGTCCCATCTGCACCTCTCCCCTGTCCTGGAGGCGGTGCCGGGCTCCACGCACGGCTACGACGTCACCGACCACTCCCGGATACGCGCCGAGCTCGGCGGCGAGGACGGCCTGCGCGCGCTGGCGGCGACGGCCCGCGAGCACGGCCTCGGCCTGATCGCCGACATCGTGCCGAACCATATGGCGGTGCCCGCCCCCGAATCGCTCAACCGGCCGCTGTGGGAGGTGCTGCGGGACGGGGCGGAGTCCCCGTACGCCCGCTGGTTCGACATCGACTGGACGCGGCACGGCGGCCGGCTGCTGCTGCCGGTGCTGGGCGGGCGGCTCGGGGACGAGCTCGGGCGGCTGCGGACCGCCGACGGCACGCTGCGCTACGGCGACCACCGGCTGCCGCTGCGCCCCGGCACCGAGTCGCTGCCGCTGCCGGAGCTGCTGGACGCCCAGCACTACCGGCTCGCGTGGTGGCGGCTGGCCCGCACGGAGCTCAACTACCGCCGCTTCTTCACCATCTCGGAGCTGATCGCGCTACGGGTCGAGGACCCCGAGGTCTTCGCCGCCACCCACGGCAAGGTGCTGCAGCTGCTGCGGGAAGGGGTGCTGGAGGGACTGCGGGTCGATCATCCGGACGGCTTGACCGACCCCGAGACGTATTTCGCGCGGCTGCACGAGGCGACGGGCGGGGCCTGGACGGTGGCGGAGAAGATCCTCACCGGGGACGAGACGCTGTCCCGGGACTGGAAGGTGGCGGGGACCACCGGCTACGAGGCGCTGCGCCACATCGACGGCCTCTTCGTGGACCCGGGCGGCCACGCCGAACTCACCGCGCACTACGCGGACTTCACGGCGGCACCCGCCGACCGCGGCGGCGACTGGCCCGCCACCGTCCGCCGGGCCGCCCGCGGGATGCTCGCACAGGACCTCGCCGCCGAGGTCGGCCGCCTGGCCCGTACGGCCGCCCGGATCTGCGCGGCGGGCCCGCCCGCGCTGCGCGACCACGCGCCGTGGGCGCTGGCGGAGGCGATCCGGGAAGTCCTGGTCCGGCTCCCCGTCTACCGGCCGTACGTCCGCCCGGGCGAGAAGCCCTCCGCCGCCGACGTGGCGATGCTGCAGGAGGCCGCGGAGGGGGCCCGTAGCGCCTTCGCGGTGCCGGCGGAGGCGGACGCGGTCGAGGTGGTCAGGGACGCGGCGCTCGGCCGCCTCGACTCCGCCGACGGCTGCACCGACGCGCGCGACTTCTGCGCCCGGTTCGCGCAGACGGCGGCGGCGCTGCGGGCGAAGGCGGTGGAGGACCGGGCGTGTTACCGCTACCCGCCGCTGCTGTCGGCCTGCGAGGTCGGCGGCGAGCCGGGCGACCCGGCGATCCCCGTCGCCGCCTTCCACGCCTTCTGCGTGCGGCGGCAGCGGGAGTGGCCGGAGGCGGGGACGGTGCTGTCCACGCACGACACCAAGCGCAGCGCCGACACCCGGGCGGCGATCGCGGCCCTGACCCAGCACCCGCGGCGCTGGCGGGACTTCCTCGCCGCCCGCGAGGCCGCCACGCCCGCGCCCGACCGGCATACGGCGTGGTGGGCGTGGCAGACCGCGCTGGGGCTCGGCTTCCCGTACGACGACCGGCTGAAGGAGTCCCTCCTCAAGGCCGCCCGTGAGGCGCGGCTGCGTACCGGCTGGACGGAGCCGGACGAGGCGTACGAGCGCGCGCTCGCGGACTTCACGGAGGCCGGACCGCAAGGGCCTGGCCTCTACGCGACGGCGCAGCTGGCGGACGAGCTGGCCGAGACCACCCGGGCGAACATCCTGGGCGCCGCCCTCCTCCACCTCACCATGCCGGGCGTGCCCGACCTCTACCAGCGCACGGAGGCGGAGTACCGCGCCCTCGTCGACCCCGACAACCGCGCCCCGCTGCTCGGCCACCCGGCCGAGGACGCCAAACTCCGCCTCACCCGGCTCGCGTTGCGGCTGCGCCGGGAGCACCCGGAGTGGTTCGGCCGTGCGGGCTCGTACGAGCCGGTGCACGCCGAGGGACCGGCGGCGGACCACGTCGTGGCCTTCGCCCGCGCCGGGCGGGCGGTCACGGTGGTGACCCGGCTCGCGGCGGCGGGCGGCTGGCGCGGGACCCGCCTCGTCCTCCCGGCCGGTACGTGGCGCGACGCCCTCGGCGGCGGTGAACACACGGGTTCGGCCTCGGTGGCGGAGGTGCTCGCGGAGCGGCCGGTGGCGTTGCTCGTACGCGAGTGATTGACATGTACAACGTTGGAACACTACAACGTTCGGATGCGACGAATCCCAAGGGCCACATACTTCACCGCCCTTGCGGCGGCAGGCGCGCTCGTGATCGGCGGCGCCGCCATCGCGGCGGGCGACACGACACCGGAATCCGGAAGCAGCGGCGGCGCAGCCCCCAAGGCGGCCTCGTCCGCCTTCGCGCTGGCGGACCCGGACACGGTCCTCGGCGAGGACGGCAAGTACGTCACGTACGGCACCACCGTGCCCGCCGGCAGCGGCGAGCGCTGCGAAGGGGCCCCGACCGGCGAGCTCTTCGTGCCGGTGCTGGTGCACGGTTCGGGCAACGACGTCGGCATGACCGACTGCGCGTCCGGCGACGCGATGCCGGGCGGCCCGGGCGCCTGGGCCGAGCCGGGGACCGCCGTCTGGGCGCCGGGCGCGGTCCGTTACGGCGAGCGGTACGTCATGTACTACACCGCCTCCCGCAAGGGCACCGGGAACCCCGGGCAGAAGTGCATCGGGCGCGCCGTCTCGGACTCGGCGCGCGGGCCGTTCACCGACGCCGGCGAGTGGGCGTGCCCGCCGGCCGGGCGGTGGGCCATCGACCCCAACCCCTTTGTCAGCGACGGCACTCTGTACGTCACCTACCGGGACGACGCGATCACCGCAGGGGACGAGACCGGCATCTCCACGGTCCGTACCGACGCCGAGGGCCGGGCCATCTGGGACACCCGCAGGGACGCGCTGAAGAGCACCGACATCGCCTGGGACGACAAGAACATCAGCGGCAGTACCCACGTCGTCGAGAACCCGTCCATGTGGAAGGGCACCGACGGGCACTGGTATCTCGCCTACGCGGGCAACAACTGGGACAGCGACCGCTACGCCACCGGCATCGCCGACTGCGGCACCACACCGGTGCCCGACTCCCGCTGCACCCCGGTCGGGGAGGGAGTGGAGCGCCCGTACTTCGGCTACACCGGCGCCACCGGGCTCAATCCGCTGAAGGGCCTGCCGGAGAACCACCGCGGCCCCGGCGGCATGGACGTCTTCAGCGCCGCCGACGGCTCGCCGCGGGTCGTGTGGCATTGGTGGGACGGGTCCACCCGCTTCCCGATGACCGGGGTGCTGGCGCAGGGCGCGAACGGGTTCTCCGTGAACTGACGTACGATGCGTGCCACATAAGGGCCGGGGTGGGGACCTTGGGGGGTTCGATGCATCATGCCTGGAAATATGTGGTCGGGGTCGTCTTTGCCGGGATGGTGGTGGCCGCCGGTTTCGGGGCGTACAACATCTTCACCGCGCTCGACGGTGAGCGGTCCGACTCGGATTCGGCGGGTACGAAGCCGAAGACCGGGCCGCTGACCGCCGCCGAAGTGCGGAAGACCGCCGGGGACTTCCTCCGGCACTGGTCCGCCGGGAAGCTCGGCGCCGCCACCGCGCTCACCAATGAAGAGACCACCGCGGGCGCCGCCCTGCGCGCCTATCGCGACGACGCCCACGTCAAGAAGGTCGCCTTCGAGGTCGGGCGGATCGACGGCGACACCGTCCGCTTCGGCGTCAAGGCCAAGGTCTCCGTCGCGGGGCATGCCAAGGACTGGTCGTACGACAACAGCCTCCGGATCACCCGCGGGAGCAGCACCGGGATGCCGCTCGTGGAATGGCGTTCCGACGTCCTCTATCCCGGGCTGAAGGACGACGAGACGCTCAAGGCCGGGCGGGCCGCCGATCCGCAGGTACGGGCCGTCGACCGGCACGGGAAGGTCATCTCCGCCGCGGACAGCCCTTCGCTACGGGTCGTGCTCGACCAGCTGCGCAGCCGGCACAGCGACCGTGTCCAGGGCACCCCGGGCATCGAGCTGTGGGCCGAGCGGCAGACCGCGGACGGGTCCGGCGGCACGCGGTCGCTGCTGACCATCACCAAGGGCGTGCCGGGCAAGCTGCGCACGACGCTCGACGCCCGGCTGCAGCAGGCCGCCGAGAAGGCGGTCGCGGGCAAGGCGGAGGCGTCGGTGGTGGCGCTCCAGGCCCGTACGGGCGAGGTGCTGGCGGTGGCGAACGGCAGCGGGCACCGGGACTTCAACGCCGCCTTCAGCGGGGCGACGGCGCCCGGGTCGACCTTCAAGATCGTGACGGCGGCGGCGCTGCTGGAGCGCGGGGTCAGCCCGTCGACGCAGGTCGACTGCCCCAAGTACACGACGTACAACCAGGGGAAGCAGTACCACAACGTCGAGCACGGCTCGCTCCCCGGCGCCTCCTTCGCCGCCGACTTCGCCAACTCCTGCAACACCGCCTTCGTCTCGCTCGCCGGCAAGCTCTCCGAGAGCACCCTCTCCGACACCGCGGCCCGCTACTTCGGCCTCGGCAAGGAGTGGAAGACCGGCATACCGTCCTTCGACGGAAAGGTGCCGGTCACCGGCGGCGACGGGCTCACCTCCGCGATGATCGGCCAGGGCGAGGTGCAGATGAACCCGCTCAACCTCGCCTCGGTGTCCGCCACCGTCAGCTCCGGCAGCTTCCACCAGCCGGTCATCGTCCCGCAGTCCCTGGACGGCCGCCGGCTCGCCACCGCGACGCCGCTGCCCGGGTCCGTACGCGATCAGCTGCGCTCGATGATGCGGCTGACGTCAACCAGCGGCACCGCCGAGGTCGTCGGCCTCGGCCCCGCGGCGGGCGCGAAGACCGGTTCGGCGGAGAAGGACGGGCAGCCGGCGGACGGCTGGTTCACCGCGTACCGCGGCGAGGTGGCCGCGGCGGCCGTCGTGCCGGGCGGCGGACGCGGAGGCACGTCGGCCGGGCCGCTGGTCAGGGCCGTACTACAGTGATCGGATGCGTGAATCCGCAGCAGAACTCGAAGAGCTCCAGTCCCTCCTCGACGCCTCTCTGTCCGGCTCAAGCAGCCACCTGCAGTCGATCATCAACAGCGAGCGCACGCTGAACGCCGGGCAGCTCACCCGCCTCCTCACCGGAATGTGCACCCTCGCGCTGTCCACCGTGACCGCGAAGGGCGAGCCGCGGATCAGCGGTGCCGACGGGCACTTCCTGCACGGCAGGTGGCACTTCGGCACCGCCCGTACCGCGGCCAAGGCCCGCCATCTGGCCGCCCGGCCCGCGGCCAGCGTGGCGTACATGCGCGGCGAGGACCTCGGCGTCTTCACCCATGGGCAGGTGGAGATCCTCAATCCGGCGGCGGGGGACGGTGAGCCCGCCGCCGACTGGCCGGACCTCCTCGCGTATTTCAAGGAGTTCTACGGCGACGACGGCTTCGACTGGGACAACGAGGTCGTCTTCTACCGGCTGCACCCGCACTGGATGACCGTCTTCGCCCCCGACCACGGAAAGCTGGGCGTGCAGTGACCGAGCGGCTCGGCGACCTGCTGCGGACCCTGAAGGTCTGGGACCGCGAGCTGCCCGTCTTCGATCCGGAGACGGCGCCCGACGATCCGCTGGACCTCTTCACCGACTGGTTCGCGGGCGCCGTCGCCGCCGGGGAGGTCGAGCCGCACACGATGACGCTCGCCACCGCCGATGCCGAGGGCGATCCGGACGCGCGGACGGTCATGCTGCACGGGGCCGATGAGCGCGGGTGGCAGTTCGCGACGCATCGCGGGAGCGCCAAGGGGCGGCAGCTCGCGGTCCGGCCGCGGGCCGCGCTGCACTTCTACTGGCCCGCCGTCGCCCGGCAGGTGCGGCTGCGCGGGAGCGTGACGGCGGCCGGGCCCGAGGAGAGTGCGGCGGATCTCGCGCGGCGCTCGCCGGGGGCGCTCGCGGCGGCGCTGGTGGGGCGGCAGAGCGAGGTGCTGGACTCGTACGGGACGCTGCAGCGCGCCGCGGACGCGGCGTGGGAGCGGGCGCGGCGGGAGCCGGACGCGACCGTGCCGGGGCACACGCTGTATCTGCTGGCGCCCGAGCGGGTGGAGTTCTTCCAGGGGGATCCGGCGCGGCGGCACGTACGCGTCAATTACCGGCGCGAGCAGGGCGGCTGGGTGCGCGAGCTGCTCTGGCCCTAGACCCGGCGGCAGATGTACTCGCCGTGCACCGGTGACGTGAAGTCCTTCGAGACGATCTCGAGCCCGGCCCGCTCCAGCAGGCCCTCCAGCACCCAGGAGTACGTCGAGAACTCCTCCCGTATATGCGTCTCGAAGGTCTCCCGGGTGAAGCCCTCGCCCTCGGCGCGGGCGGCCGTGTCCACCCACCAGTCGAGGTTCTGCGCGGCCTGGCCGGGCGGGAAGGTGAAGATGACGTCCCACAGGTAGAAGGTGCCGCCGGGGCGGAGGACGGCGGCGGCGTTCAGCAGCGCCTGCTGCTTCCAGAAGTCGGGGAGCTGGTGCAGGGCCGCCTTCGTGGTGACGACGTCGGCCGGGTCGCCCTCGTGCGCGTAATCAAGGAAGCCGGCGCGGTGCCAGCGCACCCGCACGCCCTCGCGCTCGGCGCGCTTGCGCGCATAGGCGAGCATCGCCTCCCCCACGTCCACGCCGTGCGCCTCCGCGCCGCGCAGGGCGGCCTGCACGGCGAACGAGCCGGTGCCGCAGGCGAGGTCCACCAGCCGGGTGCCCTCCGTTACCCCGAGCCGGTCGAGCAGCGCGTCGTCGCGGGCGGGGTCGGTGCCCTGGTTGCGGTCGTAGGCGTCGACGGCCTCGGGGCTGGCCAGGTCGACACCGACGGGCGCGTACTCGGCGAAGAGCCATGCGGGGCTGGCAGATTTCGGCATCTTGCCGTTTTACGGTCAACGGGTCGCGGCCGCAAGCGATTTGGCACGCTTGGGGCACACCGCGGAAAGCGCTCTCAGCCGCGCCTCAGCGGCCGGTCAGCCGGTAGTGGGCGTGCCCGAAGCCGACCTGGTCGCCGGGGTGCACGGGGGCGGCGCCGGTGATCCGGCGGCCGTTGACGAAGGTGCCGTTCGTGGAGCGCAGGTCGCGCAGCAGCCACAGCCCGGTGGCGGTGGACGACAGCTCCGCGTGGCTGCGCGAGACCGTCTCCTCCATGATCCGCAGCCCGTTGACCGGGTCGCGGCCGATGCGCAGCGGATACGAGCCGGGCACCGGCAGCATCAGGCTCGGCAGCCGCTCGTTCTGCCAGGCCGTGCGCACCCGCACACCGAAGGCCGAGACCTTCGCCACCGAGCCGATGACGGCCCGGCTCAGCCGGCCCTCCTTCGGCAGATCCGCGGTGAGCGCCTCCAACTGCCACTCCGCCTTCGCGGCGAAGGCCAGCTCCATCCGGCGCAGAAAGGTGTCCTGGGACAGCCGCCCCTGCGCCGCGCCTTCGCGCAGCACCGCGAGCACGCGATCCCGCTCGGCATCGGAGATTCGCACCGGGGCGACGGCCGACGTCGGGAACTCGAAGGAAGCGGTCATCCTTCGATTGTCGGCGGTGGTGACAGAACGTGTCCAGTGCGGGCCCTGGACAGCGCGTAACAACCGATCTACGGTTTGCTGCCCTGCGGAAGGAACCTCCATGACCGATACGGTCATCCGCCACCTCACCGCCGGCGAGGAGCATCTGTTCCGCCGGCTGCCCGACTCCGCCGTCATCGGCCGCGCCGCCTTCGGCCTGCCGCGCTGGGCCTCGCTCGCGGAGGGCGGCGAATACCGCCTCGACTGGACCTGGGTCGCGCTGCGCGACGGCGTCGTCGTCGCCCGCGCCGCCTGGTGGGCCGGGCCCGGGGACACCGAGCCGAAGGCCCTCGACTGGTTCGACTTCACCGACGCCGAGGCGGCCGCGGAGCTGCTGCGCACCGCCCCGCTGCGGGCCGAGCTGATGCTGCAGCTGCCGTCGGGCTGGCGGGAGCTGCCCGGCGTACGGGAGCAGGCGCAGGCCGTGATCGACGCGGCGGGGGCGGCCGGGATGCAGCCGTTCGTCGAGCGCTATCAGTACGAGTGGACCACCGCGGACGGCGTGCCCGAGCGGCCGGGGCGGCTCACCTTCCGTCCGGAGCCGGACGAGGACGCCATCTACGAGGTGCTGCTGCGCGTCGAACAGGGATCGCTGGACGCGCACGCCCGGCGCGACGCGGAGGAGGGCGGCATCGAGCTGGCCGCCCGGGAGGAGCTGGAGTTCTTCAAGTGGTGCCCGTCGCCGCCCGATTGGTGGCAGCTGGCCTACGACGCGGACGGCGAGCTGGTCGGCCTGCACATCCCGGCACGCAACCAGCGCGACCACATCATCGGCTTCATCGGCATCGTCCCCGAGCAGCGCGGCCACGGGTACGCGTACGACCTGCTGGTGGAGTGCACGCACGTGCTGGTCGCGGCGGGCGCGGAGAAGATCGTCGCGGCGACGGACGTACCGAACACGCCGATGGCCCGCAACTTCGCCAAGGCGGGGTATCCGGTGGCGCACGAGCGGTATTACATGCAGTAGTGACGGAATTCGAGGTGTGGGCGCCTGACGCGCGACGGGTCGAGGCCGAGGTCTCCGGGCGGCTGCTGCCGATGTCGCCCGGCGACGGCGGCTGGTGGCGGACGGAGGCGGCGGCTGCCGGGGACGGCACCCGGTACGCCTTCCGGCTCGACGGCGGGCCACCGCTGCCCGATCCGCGTTCGCGGCGGCAGCCCGACGGGCCTGACGGGGCGAGCGCGGTCGTGGAGCACGAGCGCTTCCGGTGGCGGCATGCGTGGGAGGGGCGGGGGC
>NZ_JAAKZV010000089.1 GCF_011044975.1 Streptomyces coryli
CCCACCCTCAATCCCCAATCACCGGAAACTTCTTCGGCGCCCACAACAACGCCACCGCCGCCAACACCGCCGCAGCAGCCGCCCCCCAGAAGATGTGATCCACAGCCGCATCCACCGCCCTCCGCACCGGCTCGCTCACCTCCGCCCCCGCCACGTCGTTCAACCCGGCGCCCGACTCCGCCAGTCGGGCGCCGATCGTCGCGTTCGCCACCGCGCCGAAGAGGGCCGCGCCCACGCTCTGTCCGATCTGGCGGTTGAAGAGCACCGATGCCGTCGCCGTGCCGCGCTCCGCCCACCCCACCGTCGACTGCACGCCGATGATCAGCGGCAGCTGGAAGATCCCCAGGGCCCACCCCAGCGCGAACATCAGCAGCGCCGGCTGCCACGCCTCCCCCGGATACGGCAGCAGCGGGAAGACGGCCAGCACCCCCGCCGCCAGCACGATGCCCAGCAGCGCCGACTGGCGGAAGCCGATCCGGCCGTAGACCTTGCTCGACAGGGCCGCCGAGACCGGCCAGCTCAGTGTCATGACGGAGAGGACGAAGCCGGCCGGTATCGGGTCGAGGCCCAGGACGGTCTGGGCGTACGTCGGTACGAACACCGTCGGCGCCACCATCAGCAGACCCAGGCAGAACAGCGCCACATTCACCGGCGCGATGGTCCGCCGCCGCCACACCCACCCGGGAATGATCGGCTCAGCCGCCCGCCGCTCGATCAGCACCACAGCGACGAGGCCGACCACGCTGCCACCGAACAGCAGCAGCGACGGCGCCGAGACCCACGCCCACGCCACCCCGCCCTGCACCAGCGCCGTGAGCAGCAGCCCGCCGGAAGCGAAGACCGCGAGGGCGCCGGGCCAGTCGATACGGGGCGGGCCCACGTGCTCGCGCGGCGCCTCCCGGAAGTGGCGCGCGATCAGCCACAGCGCGACCACGCCGAACGGCAGGTTCACCAGGAAGATCCAGCGCCAGTCCGCGTAACCGGCGAGGAGGCCGCCGAGCGCCGGGCCCGCGACGGCCGAAGTCGCCCAGACCGTGGACATCGCGGCCTGGATCTTGGGGCGTTGCTTCAGCGGATAGAGATCCGCGGCGATCGTCTGCACCGTCCCCTGGATCGCGCCACCGCCCAGGCCCTGCAGGATGCGGAAGGCGATCAGCACACCCATGTTCCACGCGCCGGCGCTGAGCAGAGACCCGAGGAGGAAGACCGAAATGCCCGATATGAGTACGGGTTTGCGGCCGAAGGTGTCCGCCAGCTTTCCGTACACGGGGAGCGTGACCGTCACCGCCAGCATGTAGCCGGAGAAGATCCAGGAGAAGACCGAGAAGCCGCCCAGGTCGGCGACGATCTGCGGGACGGCGGTCGCGACGATGGTGCCCTCGAGGGCGGCGAGCGCCATCGAGAGCATGAGCGCCGCTACTACGAGCCGCCGCCCGCTCGGTGCCGACTCATCGCGCTCCGCAGTGCCGCCCGCTCTCATACGCCACGCGGGCTTGAAGTACCCCCTGCTCACGGACCCCTCCTGGTTAGGTGCCCTCCACATCTTTCCACTGATGGGCCGGGCTTCCCCTAAGGGAGCCCCAACCCGGCGGACCCGGGACCGCTCCCTCTCACGGCCGACGAGCCGGACCGCCCGCCCTTCCTAGCCTGGTCAAGGCGCATGAGGGGGCGGGCCGTACGCCGCGGGGTGGGGTTAGCCCCAGCTCAAGTCGGCGCCTGGCCCCAGCGATTTCGGCGCCCCGGATCAGCAGACTCAGACGCGAAGCGCCCAACCACTCGACAGAAGCGCCCAACCACACTCGACAGAGGAGACAGACTGTGACCACGGCTGTAGCGACGCGCACGGCCGTCGCAGCTCAAGCGCGGCAGGTGACCAAGGCGTACGGCACGGGGGAGACCCGCGTAGTCGCGCTGGACAACGTCGATGTGGACATCGCCCGCGGGCAGTTCACGGCGATCATGGGGCCCTCCGGCTCCGGCAAGTCGACCCTGATGCACTGCCTGGCCGGGCTCGACACGGTGACGTCCGGCCGGATCTGGATCGACGAGACCGAGGTCACGGGGCTGAAGGACAAGAAGCTCACCCAGCTGCGCCGGGACCGGATCGGCTTCATCTTCCAGGCGTTCAACCTGCTCCCGACGCTGAACGCGATCGAGAACATCACGCTCCCCATGGACATCGCAGGCCGCAAGCCGGACAAGCAGTGGCTGCAGCGCGTCGTGGACACGGTCGGCCTCGCCGACCGGCTGAAGCACCGGCCCTCCCAGCTCTCCGGCGGTCAGCAGCAGCGCGTCGCGGTGGCCCGCGCCCTCGCCGCCCGGCCGGAGATCATCTTCGGCGACGAGCCGACCGGCAACCTCGACTCCCGCGCCGGCGCCGAGGTGCTCGGCTTCCTGCGCCGCTCGGTCGACGAGCTGGCGCAGACGATCGTGATGGTGACGCACGACCCGGTGGCCGCCTCGTACGCGGACCGGGTGCTCTATCTCGCCGACGGCCGGATCGTCGACGAGATGCGCAGCCCCACCGCCGAGCAGGTCCTCGACCGCATGAAGTCGTTCGACGCCCGTGGGCGGGTGGCCTGAGCCATGACCGTCTTCAAGACCTCCATGCGCAACTTCTTTGCGCACAAGGGCCGGATGGCGCTCTCGGCCATCGCGGTGATGCTGTCGGTGGCGTTCGTGTGCGGCACCCTCGTCTTCTCCGACACCGCGACCTCGACCTTCGACCGGCTCTTCAACTCCACCTCCGCCGACGTGCAGGTCTCCCCGGCGGGCCAGAACGCCGAGGAGCAGGCCGAGGGCGACAAGCCGCAGCGCACGCTGCCCGCCGCCGACCTCGAGAAGGTCGCCGGGATCAAGGGCGTGAAGTCGGTCGAGGGCGACGTCGTCGACGCCAGCGTGACCGTCGCCAACAGCGACAACGACAACCTCGGCTCCACCACCGGCGCCCCCACCATCGCCACCAACTGGGACCGGGCGGAGCGGAAGTCCGTCGCCATCGCCTCCGGCAACGCCCCGCGCGGCCCCGACCAGGTGATGATCGACAAGGACGCCGCCGACAAGCACGACGTGCAGCTCGGCGACACCATCCGTACGATCGCGGGCCCCGGCTCCTTCACCGCGAAGGTCGTCGGCATCGCGGAGTTCAAGGCCACCAACCCGGGCGCCACGGTCGTCTACTTCGACACCGCCACTGCCCAGGCCAAGCTGCTCGGCAAGCCGGACGCGTACTCGACCCTGATGGTCACGGCGGAGCCGGGCTTCACCAATGAGCTGCTGAAGAAGAACGTCGCCGCGGAGCTGGGTGGCGCCGGCACGTACAAGGTGCTGACGAAGGCGCAGGTCATCGAGGAGGGCAAGAACGACGTCGGCGGCTTCCTCGACGTCATGAAGTACGCGATGCTCGGCTTCGCCGGGATCGCCGTCCTGGTCGGCATCTTCCTCATCGTCAACACCTTCTCGATGCTGGTCGCCCAGCGCACCCGCGAGATCGGCCTGCTGCGGGCCCTCGGCTCCAGCCGTAAGCAGATCAACCGGTCCGTCCTCACCGAGGCGCTGCTGCTCGGCGTCACCGGCTCGGTGCTCGGCGTCGGCGCCGGCATCGGCATCGCCATCGGCCTGATGAAGCTGATGTCCTCGGCGGGCATGAACCTCTCCACCGCGGACCTGACCATCAAGACCACCACCCCGGTGATCGGCGTGGTCCTCGGCGTCGTCGTCACGGTCATCGCCGCGTATCTCCCGGCCCGCCGGGCGGCGAAGGTCTCCCCGATGGCCGCCCTGCGCGACGCCGGCACCCCCGGCGACCGCAAGGCCGGCGCGGTCCGTACGGTGCTCGGGCTGCTGCTGATCGCGGGCGGCGCGGCCGGCCTGTGGCAGGCGTCGCAGGCGGACAAGGCGGCGGACGGCTCGATGTTCCTGGCGGGCGGCGTGCTGCTGAGCCTGCTCGGCTTCATCGTCTTCGGCCCGGTGCTCGCGGGTGTGGTCGTACGGATCATCAGCGCGGGCGTGCTGCGGGTCTTCGGCCCGGTCGGACGGATGGCGGAGCGCAACGCGCTGCGCAACCCGCGCCGCACCGGCGCCACCGCCTCGGCCCTGATGATCGGCCTGGCGCTGGTGGCCTGCCTGTCGGTGGTCGGCTCGTCGATGGTGGCCTCGGCCACGGACGAGCTGGACAAGTCGGTGGGCGCGGACTTCATCGTCCAGTCGAACATGGGCAAGGCGATCCACCCGGAGGCCGCGCAGGCCATGAAGGACGTGCCGCAGCTGGCGCACGTATCCGAGGTCAAGATCCTCGAAGCGGACCTGAAGCTGCCCAGCGGCAAGAAGGTCGGGACCGATGTCAACGCGGCCTCGCCGACCTACGCCGACGACCTGCGGGTCGAGACGGTGGCGGGCTCGCTGAAGGCCGCGTACGGCACGAACGCCATGTCGGTGGACCAGAACTTCGCGAAGAAGCACGGGGTGAAGGTCGGCGACTCGATCGAGGTGTCCTTCAAGGACGGCCGTACGGGCACGCTGAAGCTGGCGGCGATCACGTCCTCGGACGTGGCGCTCGACAAGGGCGCGAAGTATCTCTCGGTCGCGACGGCGGCGCGCTATCTGCCGGCGGCGGAGATGCGTACGAGCGAGATGATCACGGCCAAGGCGAAGGAGGGCCAGGCGGACGCGGCTTACGCGGCGCTGAAGAAGGACCTCAAGCCGTATCCGCAGTACGAGGTCCGCGACCAGGCCGACTACAAGCAGCAGCTGAAGGACCAGGTCGGCCAGATGCTCAACCTGGTGAACGGCCTCCTGGCCCTCGCGATCATCGTCGCCGTCCTGGGCGTGGTGAACACCCTGGCGCTGTCGGTCGTCGAGCGGACCCGGGAGATCGGCCTGATGCGGGCGATCGGCCTGTCGCGGCGCCAGCTGCGCCGCATGATCCGCCTCGAATCGGTGGTGATCGCGATCTTCGGCGCGGTCCTGGGCGTGGGCCTGGGCATGGCCTGGGGCGCGACGGCCCAGCAGCTCCTGGCCCTGGAGGGCCTGAAGGTCCTGGACATCCCCTGGCCGACGATCGCCTGGGTCTTCGCGGGCTCGGCCCTGGTCGGCATCCTGGCCGCCCTCTTCCCGGCCTTCCGGGCCGGCCGGATGAACGTCCTGAACGCCATCGCGACGGAGTAGCGGCCGCACGACGGCGGACAGGCGAGGCCCGGCACGAATCCCTCGGGGGGCGTGCCGGGCCGTTGCCTTGTCGCCTGTGTCAGACGGGCATGACTTGGACGTCGTACTTCGGGATCAACCGGTCCCGGGTCACCAGCGTCATCCCCTCGGTCTGCGCTTGAGCGATGAGCAAGCGGTCGAACGGGTCCCGGTGGTGGAGCGGCAGCCGACCGCTGCGCACTCCATGGCCGGCGGTTACGGGTAGTGGCGTGAACTGGCTGTCCCGCGCCTGCTCGGCGAGATCATCGTCCCCGTCCAGCTTCCCCAGGGACTTCTTGAGGGCGATCTCCCAAGGCGTCACCGCGCTGAGGTAGATGCGCGGCTCGGTGTCCAGGAGATCCTTGACGCCCTCTCCCAGCTGATCGGAGTCCTGGAGCCACCACAGGAGGACGTGGGTGTCGAGCAGGAGCTTCACTCGGCGTCCCTCCCGAAGTACTCCTCCCAGCCCTCGGGCATGTCGTCGAAGTCGTCGTGGATGTGGATCCGGCCGCGCAGCGAACCGCGTCCCGTGCGCTTGACCTTCGGGCGCAGCGGCACCACCTTCGCCACCGGCTCCCCGGCCTTGCTGATGACGACTTCCTCGCCGTTGGCGACCTGCTCGAGGATCCGGGAGAAGTGGGTCTTGGCCTCGTGGACGTTGTACTGCCGGGCTGCTTCCATGGCTGCCGCCTCGCCCTCGCTCGCACATGGACTAACTGGACTAATGCTAGCTGGCATGCCGCTCCTCCGATAGCGCGCTACTTACACGCGGTAGCGACCGTAGGCATGCCGGTTACGCTCTGTATGCGAAACGGTACGCAGGTCACCCGTCCGTGGCCGCGCCCCCTGTTTTCCGTCCCGGCGCCCCCTGTCGGCGGGGCGTCGTACGCTGGAACACCCCCGGGTCGTTCGACGGCTCGGGCCGTTCGCGCATGCCCCGCGAGCGTTTCTTGACGCCACCCCGGGACGGAAACAGCCAGCCATGAGCCTGCACGGTCTGCTCGATGCCGTACGGCACGATGCCGCTCTCGACGAGGCGGTGAAGGCCGCCGCCGACGGCCACCGCATGCATGTCGACCTGGTCGGCCCGCCCGCCGCCCGGCCCTTCGCCATCGCCGCGCTGGCCGCTCGCGCCGAGCGCCCCGTGCTCGCCGTGACCGCCACCGGACGCGAGGCCGAGGACCTGGCCGCGGCGCTGCGGTCGCTGCTGCCGCCGGACGGCGTCGTCGAATACCCGTCCTGGGAGACGCTGCCGCACGAGCGGCTCTCCCCCCGCTCCGACACCGTCGGCCGCCGCCTCGCGGTGCTGCGCCGGCTCGCCCACCCGGCCGCCGACGACCCGACCGCGGGTCCGGTGTCGGTGGTCGTCGCGCCCGTACGATCCGTGCTGCAGCCGCAGGTCAAGGGCCTCGGCGACCTGGAGCCGGTCAGCCTGAAGACCGGCCAGAGCGCCGACCTCGTCGAGATCGTCGATGCCCTCGGCGCCGCCGCGTACCAGCGCGTCGAGCTGGTCGAGAAGCGCGGCGAATTCGCCGTCCGCGGCGGCATCCTCGACGTCTTCCCGCCGACCGAGGAGCACCCGCTCCGGATCGAGTTCTGGGGCGACGACGTCGAGGAGATCCGTTACTTCAAGGTCGCCGACCAGCGCTCCCTCGAGGTCGCCGAGCACGGCCTGTGGGCGCCGCCCTGCCGCGAGCTGCTGCTCACCGAGGACGTACGGGAGCGGGCCGCCGCCCTCGCCGAGCAGCACCCCGAGCTCGGCGAGCTGCTCGGGAAGATCGCCGAGGGGATCGCCGTCGAGGGCATGGAGTCCCTGGCGCCCGTCCTCGTCGACGACATGGAGCTGCTCCTCGACGTCCTCCCCGTCCGCTCCATGGCCGTCGTCTGCGACCCCGAGCGGGTGCGGACCCGAGCCGCCGACCTCGTGGCCACCTCGCAGGAGTTCCTGCAGGCCTCCTGGGCCGCCACCGCCGGCGGCGGCAAGGCGCCGATCGACGTCGACGCCGCCTCCCTCTGGGGCATCGCGGACGTCCGCGACCGGGCCGCGGACCTCGGCATGATGTGGTGGTCCGTCTCGCCCTTCGCCGCCGACGAGGTCGACATCGATGGCGACACCCTCAAACTCGGCCTGCACGCCCCGGAGATGTACCGCGGCGACACCGCCCGCGCCCTCGCCGACACCAAGCAGTGGCTCGCCGACGGCTGGCGCGTCGTCTACGTGACCGAGGGCCACGGCCCCGCCGAGCGCACCGTCGAGGTCCTCGGCGGCGAGGGCATCGCCGCCCGGCTCGACGCCGACCTCGCCGAGATCGCGCCTTCGGTGGTGCACGTCTCCTGCGCCTCGATCGACAACGGCTTCGTAGCGCCGGACCTCAAGCTCTCCGTCCTCACCGAGACCGACCTCACCGGCCAGAAGGCGGCCGGCAAGGACGGCACCCGGATGCCGTCCCGCCGCCGCAAGACCATCGACCCGCTCACCCTCCAGTCCGGCGACTACATCGTGCACGAGCAGCACGGCGTCGGCCGCTACATCGAGATGGTGCAGCGCACGGTCCAGGGCGCCACCCGCGAATACCTGGTCGTCGAGTACGCCCCCGCCAAGCGCGGCCAGCCCGGCGACCGCCTCTACATCCCCACCGACCAGCTCGAGCAGATCACCAAGTACGTCGGCGGCGAGGCCCCGACCCTGCACCGCCTCGGCGGCTCCGACTGGGCCAAGACCAAGGCGCGGGCGAAGAAGGCGGTCAAGGAGATCGCCGCTGACCTGATCAAGCTCTACTCGGCGCGCATGGCCGCCCCCGGCCACACCTTCGGCGCGGACACGCCCTGGCAGCGCGAGCTGGAGGACGCCTTCCCGTATGTGGAGACGCCGGACCAGATGTCCACCATCACCGAGGTGAAGGAGGACATGGAGAAGGCGATCCCGATGGACCGCCTGATCTGCGGCGACGTCGGCTACGGCAAGACGGAGATCGCGGTACGGGCCGCCTTCAAGGCGGTGCAGGACGGCAAGCAGGTGGCCGTGCTCGTACCGACGACGCTGCTGGTGCAGCAGCACATGGGCACCTTCTCCGAGCGCTACTCGCAGTTCCCGGTGTCGGTGAAGGCGCTGAGCCGCTTCCAGTCCGACACGGAGGCGAAGGCGGTCCTGGAGGGGCTGCGGGAGGGGTCGGTCGATGTCGTCATCGGCACCCACCGGCTGTTCTCCTCCGAGACCAAGTTCAAGGACCTGGGCCTCGTCATCGTCGACGAGGAGCAGCGCTTCGGCGTCGAGCACAAGGAGCAGCTGAAGAAGCTGCGCGCGAATGTGGACGTGCTGACGATGTCCGCGACCCCGATCCCGCGGACGCTGGAGATGGCGGTCACGGGCATCCGCGAGATGTCCACGATCACCACCCCGCCGGAGGAGCGGCACCCCGTGCTGACCTTTGTCGGCCCGTACGAGGAGAAGCAGATCGGCGCGGCGATCCGGCGCGAACTGCTCCGCGAGGGCCAGGTCTTCTACATCCACAACCGGGTGGAGTCGATCGACCGGGCGGCGGCGCGGCTGCGGCAGATCGTCCCGGAGGCCCGGATCGCCACGGCGCACGGGCAGATGTCGGAGTCGGCGCTCGAGCAGGTCGTGGTCGACTTCTGGGAGAAGCGTTTCGACGTGCTGGTCTCGACGACGATCGTCGAGTCGGGGATCGACATCTCCAATGCGAATACCTTGATCGTGGAGCGCGGCGACACCTTCGGCCTGTCGCAGCTGCACCAGCTGCGGGGGCGCGTGGGGCGTGGCCGGGAGCGCGGTTACGCGTACTTCCTCTACCCGCCGGAGAAGCCGCTGACGGAGACGGCGCACGAGCGGCTCGCGACCATCGCGCAGCACACGGAGATGGGCGCCGGCATGTATGTGGCTATGAAGGACCTGGAGATCCGCGGCGCGGGCAATCTGCTCGGCGGCGAGCAGTCCGGTCACATCGCGGGCGTCGGCTTCGACCTCTATGTGCGCATGGTCGGCGAGGCGGTGGCCGACTACCGCGCCTCGCTGGAGGGCGGCGTCGAGGAGGAGCCGCCGCTGGAGGTCAAGATCGAGCTCCCGGTCGACGCGCACGTCCCGCACGACTACGCCCCCGGCGAGCGGCTGCGGCTGCAGGCGTACCGCTCGATCGCCTCCGCCAATACGGAGGAGGACATCAAGGCGGTACGGGAGGAGCTGACGGACCGCTACGGCCCGCTGCCCGAGCCGGTGGAGAACCTGCTGCTGGTGGCGGGGCTGCGGATGCTGGCGCGGGCGTGCGGCGTGACGGAGATCGTGCTGCAGGGCAACAACATCCGGTTCGCGCCGGTGGAGCTGCGCGAGTCGCAGGAGCTGCGGCTGAAGCGGCTGTATCCGCGGTCGGTGGTGAAGGCGGGGACCAAGCAGGTGCTGGTGCCGCGCCCGGTGCCGAAGACCATCGGCGGCAAGCCGGTGGTGGGGCGGGAGCTGCTGGGGTGGGTCGGGGAGTTCCTGGCGTCGGTGGTCGGGGCGTAATGCTGTAATGCTCCGGAACTTCCGGGGTAGGTAATGCGT
Organism: Streptomyces coryli; assembly: GCF_011044975.1. GTDB lineage: Bacteria > Actinomycetota > Actinomycetes > Streptomycetales > Streptomycetaceae > Streptomyces > Streptomyces coryli. The sequence goes on from NZ_JAAKZV010000089.1 coordinate 9,740, forward strand.
TGGTAAAGCAGCGTGCGGAGTGTGCGCTGACGAACGATCGAGTAGCCGAGGTGTCACGGATGGCGATGTTCGACCGGATCAAGGAGCAGGCCCTCAAGCAGGTCCAGGGGGGCCGGAGCTCCGGTGGTCACGGGCGGCCGGGTTCCGGGTCGTCCGGCTCCCGCGGGGGGTCGTCGAAGGCTCAGCTCGTGGGCGTTCTGAAGTCCCAGCTCGGGTCGCTGAAGACGGAGCTCAAGAGCGGTGCGTACCGGGACGCCAGCATGGCCATGTGCGCCTTGGTCGCGGCCGCCGACGGGACGGTGGACCCGGCCGAGCGGCAGCACGTGGAGAACCTGATCCTGCAGAACGACGTCCTGCAGAACTTCCCGCCGGAGCAGCTGCGGACGCGCTTCAACAAGCACGTCGACCAGCTGTCCTTCAACTTCCAGCAGGGCAAGACCCAGGTCATGCAGGAAATCGCCAAGGCCTCGAAGAAGCCGACCGAGGCGAAGGCCGTCGTACAGACCGGCTTCGTCGTCGCCGGCGCGGACGGCTACATCGCCCCGGCGGAGGAGCAGGTGCTGCGCGAGGCCTGCGCCGCGCTGGGCGTGAACCCGCAGGAATTCGGGCTCTGAGCCGGCGGGCGGGAGCCCGCGGAAATCAGACGGCGATGATCTGGCGGCCGGTCCTATGGCCGCCAGATCGCGCCCCTGGTGTCAGGACTTCTTCCACTCGCCGCAGCGGTTGCTCTTGAAGTAGCCGTCGCTGCCGCTGATCGTGACGATCGTGGTGCCGGTGGGGTTGTCATTCGCCAGGATCGAGCCCATGCCGGACAGGGCGTCCTTCGACCGCTCCCAGTAGCAACCGCTGCCGCCGGTGGACTTGTACGTGCCGGGCTGGATGTCCGTCCCGACCTTGTACATGCCGTCGCCGGCCATGCTGCTCTTCGGCGCGCCCTGCTGCGCGTCACTGACGCGCTCCCAGTCGCCGCAGCGCTTGCTCTCGAAGTACTTGTCGCTCGCCAGGATGGTCACGTAGGTCTGACCAGTGGCGTTCTCGTTCGCGATGATCGAATCGAAGCCGCCGTCCGCGGACTTCGAGCGCTGCCAGTAGCAGAGGCTGCCGCCGGTGGACCTGTACGTTCCGGGCTTGACATCGGCGCCGACCTCGAACATGCCGTCGCCCTCGATGTCGGCCTTTTTCTTCGCCCGCTCGGGGGCCTTGGCGGGTGCGTCGGCGTTGTCCGAACCCTTGCCCGCGGGCTCACCGGCGTCGGCAGCGGGCTTGTCCTCCGCCTCGGCGCCATCATCGCCACTGCTGGCGATTGCGCTGCCCACCGCCAGGACGACGATCGCGGCGATGGCGGTCTTGAGGCCACGACGCTTCTTCTTCTTCGGATGTGGCGTCTGGCCCTGAGGCGGTACCGGGCCACCGGGCATGCCGGGCTGCGGTTGGTGCCAGGGGCCACCCGGCTGTTGCGGGGGATGGGGCTGCCACTGTCCGTTGGCGTCGTGCCAGGGCTGTGGGGGCGTGGGAGGGGTGGTCATAGGAGTGTGCGCCCTTTCGTGCGTCCCCCGGGGTGAGCATGGCAGTGAGATGCCGCCCTCGATCTTCCATGCGGGCGGATCCCGGCCGACCCCGGAAAAGGTCTCCTATGGGCGGGACCTAGGTCCTGAACGTCTGGTCCGCTACGTGCCCGAAGTAGTCCACCGCGTCCTGCGCCCCGATCGGATCGCTCAGGCTGCCGCTGAGCAGCAGCGTGGCGAAGCCGTGGGCGAGGGACCAGGCGGCGATGCCGGTCAGGCGGGCGTCGGCGGTGTCCGGCTGCGGTAGTGAGGCCACCCCCTTGCGCAGGCGCTCGGCCGTGAGGGCCTGCGCGAGGGTGAACTCCGGGTCGTCGGGGCGGATCAGGTCCGGGCGGAACATCACCTGGAAGTGCGCGGGGTGGTCGGCCGCGAAGCGGACGTAGCGCATGCCCATCTCGCGGAGCCCTGCCGCCTCGCCGAGGGAGGTGGCGAGCAGCTGATGCCCCTCGACGGCGAGCGCGGTGAGCAGGCCCGCGCGGTCGCCGAAGTGGTGGGCGGGGGCGGCGTGGGAGACGCCGGCGCGGCGGGCCAGGTCGCGGAGGCTAAGAGCGTCGGGGCCCTGCTGCGTGATGACTTCGACGGCGGCCTTCAGGACGGATCTGCGCAGGTCGCCGTGGTGATACGTCGAGCGGTTGGCCATGGGTTCCAGCGTACGGCAAATCTAGTCATTGACAAGTTGCACAGCTGCGCGGCAAACTAGTCAGCGACAAGATGGCTCGAGGTGAGGAGACCGCGATGTCGATCGAAACGGCCAAGGTCCGGCAGCTGTGGCACCTGACCGAGCCGCTGTGCGCCGTGTACTACTACGCCCCCGAGGCCTTCGCGGAGGCCGAGGCGCTCGGCTTCAAGGCCGAGCCGCGGTGGCCCAGCTACTTCCCGTATCGCGCCGCGCCGCTCGGACCGGTGGGGCCCGCGCTGGTGAGCGCCACCTTCTACAGCTTCAACCCGGCGATGGTCGAGGAATACGTCGGCGACGCCTGGACCACCGCGTCCCCCGCCGACGTCCTCGCCGCCCGCGAGCGCGCCGTCGACCGCACGTACCGGACCGTCTTCGGCGACGAGGTCCTCGAAGGGCCGGAGTTCGCCGAGGCCGCCCGGCTCCTGCGCCGCGCCGCCGAGGCGGCGGACGTCGCCGGGCGGCCGCTCGCGGCGGCCAACCAGGCGCTGCCCTGGCCGGAGCCGGCGCACCTGCAGCTCTGGCACGCGGCGAATGTGCTGCGCGAGCACCGCGGCGACGGCCACCTGGCGGCGCTGCTCGCCGCCGGTCTCGACGGCACCGAGGCGCTGGTGTCCTTCGCTGCGATAGGCGCCGCCTCGGAGGGGCGCTTCGAGAGCCGTGGCTGGAGCGCCGGGCAGTGGGCGGCCGCGTGGGCCCGGCTGGTCGCGCGCGGCCTGGTCGACCCCGCGGACGGTACGGCCACGGAGGCCGGGCGTGCACTGCGGCAGGAGGTGGAGCGGCGCACGGACGAGCTCGCCGCCGGCCCCTGGGAAGCGCTCACGGCCGGGGAGGCGGACCGGCTGGTCGAGCTGCTCGGCACCCCGTGGGTCACCGTGCTCGGTTCCGGTCTGCTCCCGTCGGAGACGACGTTGGGGATAGGCAAGGTGTAGCCGCCGAGGACGACCTCTTTACGTGGCCGCGCCGGCGCCTCCCGCGGGCGGGCCGGCGTCTTCCGCGGACGTACCGGCGCCTCCCGCCGACGTACCGATGCCTTCCGCGGACGCCACCCGTACCGCGAGCAGCGCGGCATCGTCGGAGAGGTGCCCGTCCGTGTGGTTTAGGACGGCCTCGACGAGCAGCGGCAGCAGGGCGGCCGGCGCGATGCCCGCGGGGTGGTCGGCAGCGACCCCCTCGAGCCAGCGGCGCAGCGGAAAGAACTCCCCGGCCCTGTCCCGGGCTTCGGTCACCCCGTCCGTGACCAGCAGCACGGTCTCGTCCCGGCCGAGGGCGACGCGGCGCACGGACGGCAGGCCGCCGGCGAGCTCGGCCATGCCCAGCGGCGGCCCCTGCTCCTGCGGCAGCCGCCGCACCCCGGCCTCGCGACCGCCGATGACCAGCGGGCCCTCATGACCGAAGTTGAGCATGTCGATGTGGGAGGAACCATCATGCGGAAAGGCGATCACGACCGCGGTGGCGAACCGCTCCTCGGTCTCCCCGAGCTGTGCCTGCAGCCTGTTCTGCCGGCCCAGCCGGTGCTCCAGCCGCGCGGCCACGGTGGCCAGATCCGCCTCGTGCCAGCCCACCTCGCGGAAGGTCCCCACCAGGGACGCCGCCGTGGACACCGCGGGAAGCCCCTTGCCCTGTACGTCGCCCAGCAGCACCCGCGCCCCGTGCGGGGAGTCCACCACGTCGTAGAAGTCGCCGCCGACCTGAGCCTCGACGTTGGCCGCCAGATAGCGCGCCGCGGAGTCCACCCCGCCCCACCCGGGCGGGACCGGCCGCAGCACCACCTGCCGGGTGGCCTTCGCCGCGCTCTGCACCCGCTCGGTGTAGTCGCGGGCCTGCACGCGCAGCGCCGCCACCACCGTCGCGACCAGGACAGCCGCGATCTCCAGCGCGAAGTCCTCGGGGCGCAGATGGGCGGTCGGCCAGGTGGCGTTCACGAGCCGGTTCGTGGCGACGACCAGGACGCCGAGGGCCGCCGTCGCCGCCGGCGAGCACACCGCCGCGGCCACGAAGGGCACCAGTACCAGCCAGTTCCCCATCTGGACGGAGGGAGGGGTGCAGAGGCCGATCAGCATGATCGTCCCGTACAGCAGAGCCGGCAGCAGCCACGCGTGGCTGCCGAAGCGGATCAGCAGGGGCACCCGGACATCCGGCGGCGCACCGGCCGTCCGGTGAAGTGATCGTTCTGCCATCGCCCCAGTCTGCGCCCGCCACCCCCGCCCCCCGGTGGAGGCGTGCGAGGCGCGCCTAGACTCCGGCGCATGGACCTCGAGATCAGCACCCTCGCCGAGCGGCCGGAGCTCGCGCCGGTGATGTGGGGGCTCGACACCACCTGGCCGGAGTTCGTGATCCAGGACCCCGTGGGCGACGCGCACTTCGGCCGGGTGCCCAAGCACTTCCCGGAGTTCGTGCTCGTGGCCACGAACGCCAGGAGCGGTGCGGTCGTGGCCCGCGCCTTCTCGGTGCCGTTCGCGCTCGACATGGACGGCCGCGGGGCGCTCCCCGGGCGAGGCTGGGACCAGGTGCTGATCTGGGCGTTCCAGGACCAGCGCGGCGGCGTACGGCCCGACACGGTCAGCGCGCTGGAGATCGCGATCTCCGCCGGCGCGCAGGGGCGCGGGCTGTCCGGGCGGATGCTGGCGGCGATGCGCGACAACGCCGCCCGGCTCGGCTTCCGCGAGGTGGTCGCTCCGGTCCGCCCCAGCGCCAAGCACCGCGAGCCGCGGACGCCGATGACCGAGTACGCCTACCGGCTCCGCGAGGACGGGCTGCCGCACGACCCGTGGCTGCGCGTCCACGCCCGCGCCGGCGCGACGATCGACTCCGTGGCGCCCGCGTCCATGACCGTCTCCGGCACCCTGGCCCAGTGGCGCGACTGGACCGGCCTCCCGTTCGACAAGCAGGGCGAGATCGAGGTGAAGGGCGCCCTCACCCCGGTCCACTGCGAGCCGGAGCGCGGCTACGCCGTCTACGTGGAGCCGAACGTCTGGATGCGACACGCGATCGGCTGAGCCGACCGTCTCCCGACGCCCACCGCCCCTGCACGCCCACCGTCCCGCCACGCCGACCGTCCCGGGACGCACCGAGACGCCGCCGGTCAACGCCCGCCCCGTTGTGCAACGTTGGAATAACCGATAGAACCACGCCAGCAGCACCCTCCTGCGAACCACCCCACACGGCACCGCAAGGAAGGCAGCACGCACGTGAGACTTGTACTCCGCAGGCGCTGGTCCGCCCTGGCCGCCGGTCTGCTGATCGTCGCCGCCGGCGTCGGCCTCTCCACCGCCTCCGCCGATACGGGCGGCGGCGACGCCTCCACGGCGACGGCGAAGGCGAAGGCGAAAGCCAAGGCCGCCGGCCAGTTCCGCAACCCCGTCAACCCCGGCGCCGACCCCACCGTCGTGCACCACGACGGCAACTACTACGCCGCCACCACCCAGGGCGACGCCATCCGCATGTGGAAGTCGCCGAGCGCCGCCACCCTCCTCACCTCCCAGGCGCACGAGGTGTGGAAGGACTCCGACCCCTCCCGCAACACCCAGATCTGGGCCCCGGCCCTGCGCAAGTACGAGGTCGACGGCAAGGAGCGCTGGTACCTCTACTACACCGCCAGCGACGGCAACGACTCCGCGCACCGGATGTATGTCCTGGAGTCCGAGGGCACCGACCCGCTCGGCCCGTACCACTTCAAGGGCAAGGTCGCCGACCCGAACAACGACCGCTGGGCGATCGACGGCGAGCCCTTCACCCTCGGCGGCAAGCTCTACTTCTCCTGGAGCGGCCAGCGCGATGACGGCGTCGGCAACCAGCTGTTCATCGCTCCGATGAGCAATCCGTGGACCATCAGCGGCGGCCGCATGTATCTCCCCGCCGAGGGCAACTGCCCCGAGGTCCGCGAAGGCCCGACGCCCCTCTACAACAAGGACGGCCGCCTCTACCTGACCTACTCCGCCTGCGACACCGGCAAGCCCGACTACACGATCTGGTCCAAGTCCATCGCCCCGGACGGTAATCCGATGGACGCCGGCGCCTGGACGCAGGAGCCGGGCCCGATGTTCTCCCGCAATGACGAGGCCGGCGTCTACGGCCCCGGCCACCACTCCTTCTTCAAGTCCCCGGACGGCACCGAGGACTGGATCGCCTACCACGCCAAGAACACCTCGACGTACACATACAGCTGGCGCACCACCCGGATCCAGAAGATCGGCTGGACGGCCGACGGCAAGCCGGACCTCGGCCGCCCCGCGGCCCTCGGCACCGCCCTCGACCTCCCCGCCGGCGACCCGGGCCCGGGCACCAAGGTCATCAACGACACCGACGAGGGCACCGGCGACCTCCAGGTCTCCTACACCGGCAACTGGAACTCCGGCTCCCAGTGCGGCGTGCAGTGCTACGCCGGCAACGACCACTGGAGCCAGGAGAAGGACGCCACCGCCACCTTCCACTTCACCGGCACCCAACTCGCCCTGCTCTCGGTGAAGGACACCGGCAACGGCATCGCCGCCATCTCCGTCGACGGCGGCGAGGAACAGCGCGTCGACTACTACGGCAAGCCGCGCGTCGGCGAGGAGCTGCAGTGGGTCAGCCCGAAGCTGGACCCGGGCCCGCACACCGTAAAGGTGCGCGTGACCGGCGAGAAGAACGCCGACGCGGGCGCGGCCTTCGTCAGCATCGACCGGGCGGAGGTCACTCCGTGACAGCCGGTCGTTAGGCTGAGCGGCGGCGGGGCGCCCCGGCCCCCACACGGGACGCCCCGCCGCCTACCTCATCTCTGTCTGGACACCGGTTGATTCGCCGCCCCGCCGCAAGCGCCCTGCTGCTCCTGGCCGTCACCCTGGCCGCCGGCTGCGACCTGCCCGCCGAGGACTCCGGCGACGACGCCAAGCCCGGCGGCGGCAGCACCACCACAGGACCCACCGCCACCGCCGCCCCCGGCTCCGCCCTCCAGGCCGCCGAAGGCCTGACCGCCAAGGGCCGCGCCCCCAAGACCGGTTACGACCGCGACCGCTTCGGCTCCCCCTGGGCCGACACCGACTCCAACGGCTGCCCCACCCGCGACGACATCCTCCGCCGCGACCTCACCGACACGGCCACCCGCGACGACTGCGAAGTCAGCGAGGGCACCCTCGCCAAGGACCCGTACTCGGGCCAGCGGGTCGTCTTCGAGCGCGGCGGCCCCAGCGAGGTCGACATCGACCACATCGTCGCCCTCTCCGACGCCTGGCAGAAAGGCGCGCACCGCTGGCCCGCCGCCAAGCGCATCGCCTTCGCCAACGACCCCCTGAACCTCCTCGCCGTCGGCGCCTCCCCCAACCGCTCCAAGGGCGACGGCGACGCCGCCACCTGGCTGCCGCCGAAGGCGTTCCGCTGCACGTACGTCGCCCGCCAGGTGGCCGTGAAGAAGAAGTACGAACTCTGGGCGACCAAAGCCGAGAAGCAGGCCATCACCCGCGTCCTCGGCGGCTGTCCGGACGAGCGGCTTCCGGGTGGCGGTAATCCGACCAAGGCGCCGGCACGCTTCTCCGCCGACTGAAGCTCGTTGTGAAAGTAAGTACAAGCTAGTGGTGAGCGCCACATCGGATGCATAAGATCCGTTACGTCGCCCGTCGAAGCAACGCAGCTCGAACAGCCGCCGCCAGGAGGCCGGAAATGCGCAAGGCACGACCGTTCCCCAAGTTCGCCCTCGCCGCCACCGCGGCGCTGCTCGCGGCGCCGCTGCTGACGGCCTGCGGCAGCGAGGAGCATCCGGGCGCCGCGGCCGTGCTCCAGGACGACCGGATCACCGTCTCGCAGCTGCAGTCGCACGTCGGCGCGGTCCGCGACGCCCAGCGCGCGCAGCCGCAGGCCGACGAGATCATCAAGCAGACCGGCCAGCTGAACCGCTCCGCCCTCAACAGCATGATCTTCGACCGGGTCGCCGCGAAGGCCGCGGCCAACGCCGGCGTCAAGGTCTCCAACGGCGAGCTGCAGCAGTACCGCGCCCAGATGATGCAGCAGGCCGGCGGCGAGAAGGCCTTCGAGACCGGCCTCGTCCAGCAGTACGGCGTGGCCCCCGGCAAGCAGACCGACGACTTCATCCGCATCCAGGTCCTCGGCGACAAGCTGACCCGCTCGCTCGGCGTCCGCCCCGGCAGCCCGGAGGCGCAGCCGAAGCTGATGGCCGCGCTGGCCGAGGCGTCGAAGCAGCTCAAGATCGACGTGAATCCGCGGTACGGCTCCTGGAACGACACGAAGGTGCAGCTCGACGGCACCAAGCTGTCCTGGGTGAAGCAGGTCACCGGCGGCGGGACGGGCACGGCGCGGTCGTAGCGACGGGTCGGCTAGCGTCATACGCGTGACCTCCGAGACCGCTCCCGACCACGACCACGACACCGCGTCCGGCGCCGACGTCGGCCGCATCGTCCTGCTCACCGCCTCCCACCGCGTCGCCCCCGGCCTGCTGTCCTGGCCCGCCTGGCAGACCCTGCACGCCGCCGACGCGGTGCTCTGCGCCGACGCCGACCACCCGCAGCTGCCGTATCTGCGCGAGGCCGGGGTCGCGGTGGACACCGGCGAGCTGCCCCCCGCCCAGGACCTGGTGGACACCTGCGCCGGCGGCCGTACGGTCGTCGTCGTCGCGTCCGCCGCGGGCGAGACGCGGCTGACCGACTCGCTCGCCCGGCTGGCCGGTTCAGGCCGGGTGTCGATGCCCGCGCTGGAGCTGCTGCCCGGCTCGTACGACCTCCCGGGCGCCCGGCTCCTCGACCTCGTCCAGGTCATGGACCGGATCCGCGCCGCATGCCCGTGGAGCGGCGGGCAGACGAACGAGGGCCTGGTGAAGTACGGCCTGGAGGAGGCGTACGAGCTCGTCGAGGCGATCGAGGCGGGGGACCGGGAGGCGCTGCGCGAGGAGTTGGGCGACGTGCTGCTGCAGGTCGTCTTCCACGCGCGGATCGCGGAGGACGACCCGGAGGAGCCGTTCTCCATCGACGACGTCGCCGGGACGATCGTCGCCAAGCTCATCCACCGGCACCCGCACGTCTTCGGCGACGAGAGCGCGGAGACCCCGGAGGAGGTCAAGGCGCACTGGCTGCGCACCAAGGCCGAGGAGAAGCAGCGCGGCTCGGTGACGGAGGGCGTACCGCTCGCCCAGCCCGCCCTCGCGCTGGCCGCGAAGCTCTCCGCGCGGGCGCGCGGCGCGGGCCTCAAGGTCGAGCTGGGCGACGGCACCGCCGACGTCGGCGCACGGCTGCTCGCGCTGGCGGTGGAGGCCGAGGCGGAGGGCGTGGACCCGGAGACGGCGCTACGGGTCGCGGCCCGGGCGTACCGGGACGCGATCCGCGCCGCGGAGGGCGCGCGGTAGCTTCCTGCGGCTTCGCCGCGGAAGTCCTCAAGCGCCGGACGGGCTTGATTTCGTGCGTGGGCCGGGGCCGACGGGTGGCGGTAGCGTCTGGGGCGTGCACGATCTGACCGGCCCAGCGCCCGCCCTGTTCAGCTGGGAGTTCGCCAGCGACCCGTATCCGGCCTACGCGTGGCTGCGGGAGCACGACCCCGTCCACTGGACGACCCTCCCCAGCGGCGTCGAGGCCTGGCTCGTCACGCGTTATGACGACGCCCGGCAGGCGCTCGCCGACCAGCGGCTGTCCAAGAACCCGGCACGGCACGGCAGCGACAAGACCGGCATCCCGGGCGAACGCCGCGCCGGTCTGATGACGCACCTGCTCAACATCGACCCGCCCGACCACACCCGCCTGCGCCGCCTCGTATCAAAGGCCTTCACGCCCCGCCGGGTGGAGGAATTCGCGCCGCGCGTGCAGCAGCTCACGGATGATCTGATCGACCAGTTCATTGACAGGGGCGAAGCCGACCTCATCCATGAATTCGCCTTTCCCCTCCCCATTTACGCCATCTGCGACCTGCTCGGCGTCCCGCGCGAGGACCAGGACGACTTCCGCGACTGGGCGGGCGTGATGATCCACCACGGCAAGGGCCCGCGCGGCGGCGTGGCGAAGGCCGTGAAGAAGATGCGCGGCTACCTGGCCGAACTCATCCACCGCAAGCGCAATGACCTCGGCGACGACCTCATCTCCGGCCTCATCCGCGCCAGCGACCACGGCGAGCACCTCACCGAGAACGAGGCCGCCGCCATGGCCTTCATCCTCCTCTTCGCCGGCTTCGAGACCACGGTCAACCTCATCGGCAACGGCACGTACGCCCTCCTCACCCACCCCGAACAGCGCGCACAGCTAGCCGCCGACCCGGCGCTGCTGCCCGGCGCGGTGGAGGAACTCCTGCGCTACGACGGCCCGGTGGAGCTCGCCACCTGGCGCTTCGCCGCCGAGGAGCTCGAGCTCGGCGGCCGCACCATCCGTGCAGGGGACCCCGTCCTCGTCGTCCTCGCCGCCGCCGACCGCGACCCGTCCCGCTTCCCCGACCCGGACCTCCTCGACCTCGCCCGTACGGACAACCAGCACCTCGGCTACGGGCACGGCATCCACTACTGCCTCGGCGCCCCGCTGGCGCGGCTCGAAGGCCGCGCGGCCATCGGCACTTTGCTGCGCCGCATTCCGGATCTCCGGCTTGCGGCCGATCCGTCCGAATTGCGGTGGCGTGGCGGGCTCATCATGCGCGGACTGCGTACGCTCCCGGTCGAGTTCAGCACCCTCCGCTAAGTGACGGGGCGTCAGTAATGTGATCTCTGCGTTATCGCCGGGGCATCGACTTGTGATGAACGTACTTACGGGTTAGGTTCGGCGCTCGTTGTGAGATCGCCGATCGAAAGGCACCGCATGCTCTCCGGCAACGGACGGCACCGCCGACTCCGCCAGGCCCCCGCGTTCGTCGTGGCGGCCGGAATGACCGGAGCGGGGATCGCCCTGCCGCTGCTCTCCGCCGGCGCGGCACAGGCCGCCGACGGGGACACCTGGGACCGGGTCGCGCAGTGCGAGAGCGGCGGCATGTGGGCCGCCGATACCGGCAACGGGTATTACGGCGGGCTGCAGTTGACCCCCGAGCAGTGGGAGCAGTACGGCGGCGACGAGTTCGCGGAGCGGCCCGACTATGCGAGCCGCGTGCAGCAGATCGCCGTGGCCGAGCGGATCCTCGACGCCGAAGGGGCGCGGGCGTTCGCGCACTGCACCGACGGCACCGAACTCGAGGGCGACGAGCAGTCCCCGGGCCAGGGCCGCGACTCCCTGCCCCCGTCCGTAACCCCCGAATCCCCGGAGCCTTCCGGGGAGCCGACGGAATCGGCGGAGCCCAGCGAGCCGACCGAACCGACCGCATCCGCGGAGTCCGAGCGGCCCACGGAGCAGCCGAGCGAGTCGAGCGGGCCCACGGAGTCCGCGAGCCCCTCGGACACGCCGAGCCCCTCGGACTCGACCGGCACCCCGGGCGGCGCCCGCCACCGCGGCGACCCGGCGCCCGACCCGTCCGCGTCCGCCGAGTCCCCGGAGCCCGCGACGCCTTCGGAGACCCCGGGAACCGGCAAGCACCGCAAGCCCGGCACCGGCGACTTCGGTGACCGCGACCGCGGCAGCCGCGATGCCGACCGCGGCGATTACACCGTCCGACCGGGTGACAATCTGTCAAAAATTGCCGCAGAGCGCTCCGTACGCGGCGGATGGCCCGAGCTCTACGCGGACAACAAGGACGTCATCGGCTCCGACCCGAACCTCATACACCCTGGTCAAAGCCTTGATTTCGGGCGAAACTAGGACTTCTCGGACGTAATCCGAAGCCGCTTGTCCGATTTCCCGTAAGTGCGAGATCCGCATCGTCGACGCCGTGCCGTGCTGCGGTATGAAGAGTCCTTCCCACCTGCGGAGATGGCCCCGGATTCGGCCGAACGGGGCCGCCGCGACGCCGGTTTGCGGTCTTTGAATCGGTGGTGTTCGTGTGCTTACCGTCACATCGCTCGTCACCGCGAGCCCCGGCGATCGCCACGCCTAATCCTGTCGGCGTTCGTACGGGCAACTTGCAGCAATGCACCGCTGACAGGAGTGGGGCGCAGTCGGCTTGGGGTGACCTCGCAGGCGTCGGTGAAGAAGAGAACAACATGCTGCAATCCGGCGGCCGCCGCATCGCGGGCCACACACGAGTTGTCATGTTCGTCAGCGCGGCAGGCACGGTGCTCAGCCTGCCAACGGTGGGGGCGGGCACCGCACACGCGGCGCCCATCGAGACCTGGGAGAAGCTCGCGTCCTGCGAGTCCAGCGGCAACTGGGCCATCAACTCGGGCAACGGGTTCTACGGTGGCGTCCAGTTCACGCAGTCCAGCTGGGAGGCGGCCGGCGGGCACCGGTTCGCCGCCCGGGCCGACCTCGCCAGCAAGAACCAGCAGATCGAGACCGCCGAGCGGCTGCTCGCCATGCAGGGCCCCGGCGCCTGGCCGAACTGCGGCCCGAAGGCCGGCCTCGCCCGCGGCGCCGCCCCCGAGGAGCGCGTGGAGCCCGAGGCGCCGCAGGAGGACGCCGGCCCGCGGGTCGGCGACGAGCCCGAGGCGTCCGGCGGCGACACGAAGGCGGACACCGGCTCCCGCACCGTCGGCCGCTGGACGTACGTCACCGTGAAGCCCGGCGACACCCTCGACGAGATCGCGCACGAGCAGGGCGCGGAGGGCGGCTGGTCCTCGGTCTACGAGGACAACAAGGACACGGTCGGCGACAACCCCGACCTGATCCGCCCGGGCCAGCAGCTCAAGGTCGCGACCTGAGCCACCCGGGGAGCAGCGCGCGGCCCGGGACACCGGTGCGGTCCCGGGCCGCCGCGATGCTGCCTGACGGCAGCACTGCCTCGAGCGCGCGGCGCCGGAAAAGAACGACCCCCGAGTAACAGTTAGGCTCGGGGCAAGACTGACGTGCGCCCCGCCGCTGTGGCGCACACCACAAGCATTTGCATCCCTCCGAAGGAGACACCGTGCCGTCGATCGACGTCGTCGTAGCCCGCGAGATCCTGGACTCTCGCGGCAACCCCACGGTCGAGGTCGAGGTCGGCCTCGACGACGGCAGCACCGGGCGTGCCGCCGTCCCGTCCGGCGCCTCCACCGGCGCCTTCGAGGCCCTGGAGCTGCGTGACGGGGACAAGGCTCGCTACGGGGGCAAGGGCGTCGAGAAGGCCGTGCTCGCCGTGATCGAGCAGATCGGCCCTGAGCTCGTCGGCTACGACGCCACCGAGCAGCGGCTGATCGACCAGGCGATGTTCGACCTGGACGCCACCCCGGACAAGTCCTCGCTCGGCGCGAACGCCATCCTCGGCGTCTCCCTCGCCGTGGCGCACGCCGCCTCCGAGGCCTCCGACCTCCCGCTCTTCCGTTACCTGGGCGGCCCGAACGCCCACCTGCTGCCGGTCCCGATGATGAACATCCTCAACGGCGGCAGCCACGCGGACTCCAACGTCGACATCCAGGAGTTCATGATCGCCCCGATCGGCGCGGAGTCCTTCTCCGAGGCCGTGCGCTGGGGCGCCGAGGTCTACCACACCCTGAAGTCGGTCCTGAAGGAGCGCGGCCTGGCCACAGGGCTGGGCGACGAGGGCGGCTTCGCGCCGAACCTCGACTCCAACCGCGAGGCCCTCGACCTGATCATCACCGCGATCGAGAAGGCCGGCTACACCCCCGGCCAGGACATCGCCCTCGCCCTCGACGTCGCCGCCTCCGAGTTCTACAAGGAGGGCAAGTACATCTTCGAGGGCAAGGAGCGCTCCGCCGCCGAGATGACGGAGTACTACGAGGAGCTGGTGGCCGCGTACCCGCTGGTCTCCATCGAGGACCCGCTCTTCGAGGACGACTGGAGCGGCTGGGCCGCCCTCACCGACAAGCTGGGCGACAAGGTCCAGATCGTCGGCGACGACCTCTTCGTCACCAACCCGGAGCGCCTGCAGCGCGGCATTGACGACGACGCCGCCAACGCCCTCCTGGTCAAGGTCAACCAGATCGGCTCGCTGACCGAGACCCTCGACGCCGTCGAGCTCGCCCAGCGCAACGGCTTCAAGTGCATGATGTCGCACCGCTCCGGCGAGACCGAGGACGTCACCATCGCCGACCTGGCCGTCGCCACCAACTGCGGCCAGATCAAGACCGGCGCCCCGGCCCGCTCCGAGCGCGTCGCGAAGTACAACCAGCTGCTGCGCATCGAGGAGATCCTCGACGACGCCGCGGAGTACGCCGGCCGCTCGGCGTTCCCCCGCTTCAACAAGTAGTGCAAAGAAGCGAGTAGCAGCACGCCTGCCGGACAGCCCCGGCCGCACCACGTATCGTGCGGACCGGGGCTGACGGCTGACTTACGCAGGGGAGGACCCCTATGCCCGCAAAGGAACGGTTCTCCACCACCACACGGCTGAAGCTGCTCGGCGAGCAGGCCGTCCTGCGCGTCTCCGAGCGGGTCTACCGCGCCCGCCCCCCGCGCCGCAGCCGCCTCACCGGCCGGGCCGCCGTGCTCGCGCTCGTCGTCTGCTCGCTGGTGGTGGCCCTCGCGTATCCGATGCGGCAGTACATCACCCAGCGCGCCGACATCGCCGAGCAGCAGCAGAAGCTGGACGACACCAAGGACCGGCTGGAAAAGCTCCGCGACGAGAAGGCCCGCTGGCAGGACCCCGACTACGCGCGCCGGCAGATCCGCGAGCGGCTGCACTACGTGAACCCCGGCGAGAAGGGGTACATCGTGCGCGGCAGCGCCGGAGACGGCCGCCGCGGCGCCGACCCGTCCGCCGCGGACCGCCCCTGGTACGAGAACCTCCTCGACGGCATCGACGCCGCGGACGCCGCCTCCGCCACCCGCTGAGCACCCGCGCCGACGACCCACGGCAAGCTGAGAAGATCTGAGACATGGACACCCCACCGCCCACCACCGACCCCACACCGCCCACCGGGGCCGACATCGCCGCCATCCGCGAGCAGCTCGGCCGCACCCCGCGCGGCCTGCGCTCCATCGCGCACCGCTGCCCGTGCGGCAACCCGGACGTGGTGGAGACCGCCCCGCGGCTGGAGGACGGCACCCCCTTCCCCACGCTGTACTACCTGACCTGCCCGAAGGCCGCCTCGGCGATCGGCACGCTGGAGGCCAACGGCGTCATGAAGGAGATGACGGCCCGGCTGGCGGAAGACCCGGAGCTGGCGGCCGCGTACCGGAAGGCGCACGAGGACTACATCGCCCGCCGCGACGAGATCGAGGTGCTGCAGGGCTTCCCCAGCGCCGGCGGCATGCCGGACCGGGTGAAGTGCCTGCACGTGCTGGTCGGCCACTCGCTGGCGGCAGGACCCGGCGTGAATCCGCTCGGCGACGAGGCCATCGCGATGCTGCCGGAGTGGTGGAAGAAGGGCGCGTGCGTGCAGGTCGAGGAGGCCGCCGAGTGACCCGGGTAGCAGCGATCGACTGCGGTACGAACTCCATCCGCCTGCTGGTCGCGGACGTGCAGCCGGACACCGGCAAGCTCGTCGACCTCGACCGCCGCATGCAGATCGTCCGCCTCGGCCAGGGCGTGGACCGTACCGGACGGCTGGCGCCCGAGGCGCTGGAGCGCACCTTCGCGGCCTGCCGGGAGTACGCCGAGATCATCCGCGGCCACGGCGCCGAGCGGGTCCGCTTCGTCGCCACGTCGGCGTCCCGCGACGCCGAGAACCGCGAGGACTTCGTCCGGGGCGTACGGGACATCCTCGGCGTCGAGCCGGAGGTGATTACGGGCGATGAGGAGGCGGAGCTCTCCTTCACGGGGGCGACCGCGGAGCTGACGGGCGAATTCGAGAAGCCGTACCTCGTCGTCGACATCGGCGGCGGTTCGACCGAATTCGTGGTCGGCTCGGATCACGTCACCGCCGCCCGCTCCGTCGACGTCGGCTGTGTCCGGCTCACCGAGCGGCACCACTTCTCCGATCCGCCCGCCCCCGCGCAGATCCGCGCGGCCCGCGCGGACATCGAGGCGGCGCTGGATCTCGCAGCCGAAACGGTGCCCCTCGGCGAGGCAAAGACCCTGGTCGGACTGGCCGGATCCGTCACCACCGTGGCCGGGATCGCGCTGGGCCTGCCCGCCTACGACTCCGCCGCCATCCACCACTCGCGGCTGTCACTCGAACGGGTGAGTGAGGTCTCCGCGAATCTCCTCGCCGCGACCCACGACGAGCGCGCCGCGATCCCCGTGATGCACCCCGGCCGGGTCGACGTCATCGCTGCTGGGGCCCTGGTTCTGCGCGCCGTGATGGAGCGTACGGGCGCCACCGAACTGGTCGTCAGCGAGCACGACATCCTCGACGGAATCGCCTTCAGCGCGGCGCGCGAAGAAACTTCGTGAACCTTTTCACATGAAGAGTTGCCCGTTCGCGGCCCCTGTGCCGTTCCGCAGGGGTCATGGGTGTCAACAAGTTGTTGAGGGTGCGGATGGTGTGCCGACGCCGTGTCGGAAACCGCAGCTCAGAGCGGTGACGGCGAGTCGGCCCCGGAGCGCGTGAAGCGCGCTGAAGGTGCGGGCGCGCAGTGTAGCACCGGTACCGTGGGTGCTTGTGAAGGGGCTCACGAGCGACCCCTCCAGCCCCGGTGGATACTTCTTACATGAGCACAACGGAGCGTCCCAGGATCCTCGTAGTAGGCGGCGGTTACGTCGGCCTGTACGCGGCGCGCCGCATCCTCAAGAAGATGCGTTACGGCGAGGCGACGGTGACTGTCGTCGACCCGCGCTCGTACATGACGTACCAGCCCTTCCTCCCCGAAGCTGCCGCCGGCAGCATCTCCCCGCGCCACGTCGTGGTCCCGCTGCGGCGCGTGCTCCCTCAGGCGGAGGTGCTCACCGGCCGGGTCACCCACATCGACCAGGACCGCAAGGTCGCCACGGTCGAGCCGATCGTCGGCGAGTCGTACGAGGTGCCGTTCGACTACCTCGTCGTCGCCCTCGGCGCCGTCTCCCGCACCTTCCCGATTCCAGGGCTCGCCGAGTCCGGCATCGGCATGAAGGGCGTCGAGGAGGCCATCGGCCTGCGCAACCACGTTCTCGAGCAGCTGGACATGGCCGAGTCGACCACCGACCCGGACATCCGGCGCAAGGCCCTCACCTTCGTCTTCGTCGGCGGCGGCTTCGCCGGCGCCGAGACCATAGGCGAGGTCGAGGACCTGGCCCGCGACGCGGCCAAGTACTACCCGTCGGTCAAGCGCGAGGACATGCGGTTCATCCTCGTCGACGCCGCCGACAAGATCCTCCCGGAGGTCGGCCCCGAGCTCGGCAAGTGGGGCCTGAAGCACCTGCAGGAGCGCGGCATCGAGTGCTATCTCTCGACCTCGCTGGACTCCTGCATCAATGGCCACGTCGTGCTGAAGAACGGCCTCGAGGTCGACTCCAACACGATCGTCTGGACCGCCGGCGTGAAGCCGAACCCGGTCCTGAAGGAGTACGGCCTGCCGCTCGGCCCCCGCGGCCACGTGGACACCGCCGCCACCCTCCAGGTCCAGGGCACCGACTACATCTGGTCGGCCGGCGACAACGCCCAGGTCCCCGACCTCGCCGCCCGCGCGGCCGGTGTCGAGAACGCCTGGTGCCCGCCGAACGCCCAGCACGCCCTGCGCCAGTCCAAGGTCCTCGGCGACAACGTGGTGGCCGAGATGCGCGGCTTCCCGCAGCGCGAGTACCGCCACCACAACATGGGCGCCGTCGCGGGCCTCGGCCTGCACAAGGGCGTCGCGATGATCGTCCTCGGCAAGCTGAAGCTGAAGTTCAAGGGCCGGCTGGCCTGGTACTTCCACCGCGGCTACCACGGCATGGCCGTCCCGACCTTCAACCGGAAGATCCGGGTGCTGGCCGACTGGACGCTCGGCATGTTCCTCAAGCGCGA
Organism: Streptomyces coryli; assembly: GCF_011044975.1. GTDB lineage: Bacteria > Actinomycetota > Actinomycetes > Streptomycetales > Streptomycetaceae > Streptomyces > Streptomyces coryli. The sequence continues at coordinate 27,759 of NZ_JAAKZV010000089.1, forward strand.
GGTCGTCTCGCTCGGCGCGCTGGAGTCTCCGCGCGACGAGTTCTACGAGGCTGCCGCGCCGGTCACCGCGGCCGCGGCCGCCAAGCCCGGCCCGGGCAAGCTCCCGCCGCCGGAGCCGGCCAAGGTCGCCGCCGAGCACGCGGCCGCCGCGCCGATCGCGCCCGCGGAGCGGGCCTCGTAACACCTGAAAGCACAGCGAAGGGCGTCCTCCCAATCCTGGGGGAGGGCGCCCTTCGGCTTGTGCACCACCCTTTTTTACGTCCCCTTTTCGCGTCAGCGGGACTGCGGTCGGGGGCGGTTGGTGTTTACGTAGGGACAGGTCCTGTCTCGCTGACACCCACGGAGGTGCGACATGCCCGACGCCGCCTCGCGGCTCACCGCCCTTGCCGATCAGATCCTGGGAGAGCCCCTCCCCCTACGGATCCGCGCCTGGGACCGCAGCGAGGCCGGACCGCCGGGAGCCCCCGTCCTCGTCATCCGCCACCCGCGGGCGCTGCGCCGGCTGATGTGGAAGCCCGGCGAGCTGGGTCTCGCGCGGGCGTGGGTGGCGGGCGAGATCACCGTGGAAGGCGATCTGTACGAGGTGCTGGGACTGCTGGCGGGGTCCCTGTGGGAGCGGGGGGAGGACCGTCCCAAGCGGCGCTTCTACGATCCCGCGCTGCGCGGTGCGGCGAAGGAATTCCTCTCGCTGGCGGGCCCCTGGCCGCCGCCTCCGCCGCCGCGCGAGGAGGTGCGGCGGCGGCGCGGGCCGCTGCACACGCTGCGGCGGGACAAGGAGGCGATCAGCCATCACTACGACGTCGGGAACGACTTCTACGAGATGGTGCTGGGCCCTTCGATGGTGTACTCGTGCGCGTACTGGGAGGACGGCGGGACGCTGGAGGAGGCGCAGGCCGCGAAGCTCGATCTGATCTGCCGCAAGCTGGGCTTGGCGGAGGGTGACCGGCTGCTCGACGTCGGCTGCGGGTGGGGCTCGATGGCGCTGCATGCGGCCGAGGAGTACGGGGTGAGCGTCCTCGGGGTCACGCTGTCGCACGAGCAGGCGGCGTATGCGCGTAAGCGGGTCGCCGAGGCCGGGCTGGCGGACCGGGTGGAGATCCGGGTGCAGGACTACCGGCTGGTGGATCCGGCGGCGGACGGCCCCTTCGACGCGATCTCGTCGATCGGGATGGCGGAGCATGTCGGGTCGCAGGCGTACGGGGTGTACGCGAAGCAGCTGTTCAGCCTGCTCAGACCCGGCGGGCGGCTGCTGAACCACCAGATCGCGCGGCGGCCGCTGCGGGACGAAGAGGCGTATGAGATCGATGAGTTCATCGATGGCTACGTCTTCCCCGACGGGGAGCTCTCGCCGATCGGGACGACGGTGTCGCAGCTGGAGGCGGCGGGCTTCGAGGTGCGGGACGTGGAGTCGATCCGCGAGCACTATGCGCGCACCTTGCGCGCGTGGGTGGCGAATCTGGAGTCGCGGTGGGCCGAGGCGGTGGCGACTACGTCGCCGGGGCGGGCGCGGGTGTGGCGGCTGTATATGGCGGCTTCGGCGCTTTCCTTTGAGCGGAACCGGATCGGGGTGAACCAGGTGCTGGCGGTACGGACGCCGGGGGCGGGTGACTCGGGGCTGCCGTTGCGCACGAGGGCCTGGACGGCTTAGTCGCGTAGGGCGCTGTACCCACCC
>NZ_JAAKZV010000008.1 GCF_011044975.1 Streptomyces coryli
GGCGGGCCCTCCGTGCGGCGGCGGTATTCGATCAGGTCGGCGATCGAGATGATGGCGAAGCCGTGCTGCCGCGCGAACGGCACCAGCTGCGGCAGCCGCAGCATGCTGCCGTCCTCCCCCGCGATCTCGCAGATCGCGGCGGCGGGCCGGAGCCCGGCGAGGCGGGCCAGGTCCACCGCGGCCTCGGTGTGGCCGTTACGGGTGAGCACGCCGCCGTCGCGGGCGCGCAGCGGGAAGATGTGGCCGGGCCGTACGAAGTCGCCGGTGCCCGCCGCGGGGTCGGCGAGCAGGCGCAGCGTCGTGGCGCGGTCGGCCGCGGAGATGCCGGTGGTGACGCCGTGCTCCGGCGTGCCGTCCACGGTGACGGTGAACGCGGTGCGCATCGACTCGGTGTTCTGCTCCACCATCTGCCCGAGGCCCAGCCGGTCGAGCTCCGCGCCGGTCATCGGCGCGCAGATCATGCCGCTGCACTCGCGCATCATGAAGGCGATGGTCTGCGGGGTGATCAGCTCGGACGCGGCGATCAGGTCGCCCTCGTTCTCCCGGTCCTCGTCGTCCACGACGACGACCGGACGCCCGGCGGCGATCTCCTCGATGGCGCGCTCGACGGGGTCGAGGGTGAGGTCCTCGGACTCCGGAGCGGTCCAGGTCTGCAGTGCGGTCATGCCGCGGCTCCTTCCAGGGTGGGCTGTGCCGGGTCTGCGCTGGTGACGCGAGTGCGCCGCCACCAGGAGGCGAGGCCGCACAGCACCAGGACGAGATAGACGACGTAGACCAGGCCGGAGAAGGCGAGGCCGGACGAGAAGGCGAGCGGCACGCCGACGAGGTCGACCAGCAGCCAGGCGAACCAGAACTCGACGAGCCCGCGGGCCTGCGCGTACATGGCGACGAGGGTGCCGACGAATATGTACGCGTCCGGCCAGGGGTTCCAGGACAGCGACGGGATCGCGCTGAAGAGGCCGCCGACGGCGAGGGTGCCGACCGCGGCCATGGCGGCCAGCAGCCCGCGCTCGCGCCAGGTGGCGAAGCGCACGGCGATCTTCCCGCCGTCGCCGCCGTCCCGCTCGCTCTCCTTGCGCCCGGTCTGCCAGGCCCGCCAGCCCCATACGGCCACGCCGATGACCAGCAGCTGCTTGCCGACGCCGCCGCTGAGCTGCGCGGAGGCGTAGGCGGCGACGAGGATGACGCCGGACGCGAACTGCGTCGGCCAGGTCCACAGCGAGCGCTGCCAGCCGAGGGCGAGGGCTATCAGGCCGAGAGTGTTGCCGACGATGTCGGACCAGATGAGGTGCTGCCCGAAGGCCGTGAAGGCCTCGCCGTTCAGCCAGTCGATGACGCTCACTTGGCCGCTCCCGCGGTGAGCAGCCGCTCCACGTACTTGGCGATGACGTCGACCTCGAGGTTGACCGGGTCGCCGGCCTCCTTGATGCCGAGCGTCGTCAGCGCGAGCGTGGTGGGGATCAGGCTGATGGTGAAGTAGTCGGGCCCGGCGTCGACGACGGTGAGGCTGACGCCGTCGACCGTGATGGAGCCCTTCTCGACGACGTAGCGGGTCAGGTCCGCGGGCAGCGAGATCTTGACGATCTCCCAGTTCTCGGAGGTCTTGCGCTCGACGATCGAGCCGGTGCCGTCCACGTGCCCCTGGACGATGTGCCCGCCCAGGCGCGCGCCCACGGCGGTGGGGCGCTCGAGGTTGACCCGGGAGCCGGCGCGCAGCGCGCCCAGGCTCGACCGGTTGAGGGTCTCGGCCATCACGTCGGCGGTGAACTCGTCGCCCTCGTGGTCCACGACGGTGAGGCAGACGCCGTTGACGGCGATCGAGTCGCCGTGCTTGGCGCCCTCGGTGACGACGGGGCCGCGGAGCCGGAAGCGGGACGCGTCGCCGAGTTCTTCGACGGCGACGACCTCGCCCAGTTCCTCAACGATTCCGGTGAACACGTCAGTTCTCCTTGGTGGCGGCGGTGGCGGGGACGGCGGTGATGCGCAGGTCGGGTCCGATGCGCTCGACGGTGGTCACGTCGAGGCGCAACGCCTCGCTGATCGTGCTGATTCCGGCGTCGCCGAGCGCGGCGGGCCCGGCGCCCAGCAGGACGGGGGCGAGGTAGCCGGTGACCTCGTCGACGGCACCGGCGGCGAGGAAGGCGCCGGCGAGGGTCGGGCCGCCCTCGAGGAGGACGGAGCGGACTCCGCGCTCGTACAGGGCGGCGAGCAGGTCGGGTACGGAGAGGCCGCCGCCGGCTGCCCGCGGCAGCCGGAGCACCTCGGCGCGGCCGGTCAGGTGGGACGCGTCGGCGTCGGTGGCGACGGCGATGAGGGTGGGCGCGGCGTCGTCGAGGACACGCGCGTCCGGCTTTACGGCGGTGGCATTGCTGTCGACGATCACGCGCAGCGGCTGGGTGACGCCGTCCCGTCCCCGTACGGCCAGGTGGGGGTCATCGGCACGGGCCGTGCCCGCCCCGGCCACCACCGCGTCCGCCTCGGCGCGCAGCCGGTGCACGTCGGCGCGGGACTCGGCGGAGGTGATCCAGCGGCTGGTGCCGTCGGCGGCGGCGCTGCGGCCGTCGAGGCCGGCGGCGTACTTCCAGCGCACGAAGGGGCGGCCGGTCTGTACGGCGGTGAGCCAGGCCCGGTTCCCGGCGGCGGCCTCATCCGCGAGCAGCCCGCCCTCGGCCTCGACGCCGGCCGCGGCGAGGGTGGCGGCGCCGCCGCTCGGTGCGCCCGAATGGGGCATCCCCTGCTCGGAGCTTGTCGGAGAGCTTGGGGAAGGGTCGGCGACGGCGTAGACGACGCGGCTGACGCCGGCGTCGATCAGCGCCTGGGCGCAGGGGCCGGTGCGGCCGGTGTGGTTGCAGGGCTCGAGGGTGACGACGGCGGTGCCGCCGCGGGCCCGCTCCCCGGCGTCGGCGAGCGCGTGGATCTCGGCGTGCGGGCCGCCGGCCCGCTGGTGGTAGCCCTCGCCGACCGTACGGCCATCGGCGTCGAGGATGACGCAGCCGACGACGGGGTTGGGGCTGGTGGAGCCGAGAGCGCGGGCGGCCAGCGCAATGGCGCGGCGCATCGCTGCGGTGTCGGCTGCTGCGGGGGCCACCGGGTCCTCCTGCCTGCTACGGGCAGAGACTCCGGGGCTGTCGAATGCGACAGATATACGGAAACGCGGTCACCGGGGACGGAGCCGACGGGCTGCCCCCGCTCCCATGCCGGGAGTGGGGCGCCTGGCGAGGCACCGCACCGGTGGCGATCCCGCGCGCACTGCCTCCCATCCGGACTTTAACCGTCGGTCCAGGAATTTCACCTGGTCAACCGGCCGCTGGCGGCGGACGGGTCGCGGACTGTAACCGCCGGTTCGGACTTTCACCGACCCCGGAGTGCGCTGCGTTGTCACTGGTACGTGTTCCAGTCTGCCACGTCACGGCGCGGACCAATCCCGGATGTGGGCCGGATCACGCCCTCCGGCGGGCGTCACACATCGGTAAGGCCTCAGGGGGATGAGCTCCCGCCGCCCGGCTCGTTGGATGGATGAGGGGCACCGGCCCCATTCACTTCAACACGGGAGACATCATGGGCCGACTTCGCCGTACGCTGACGAAGCCGCTGGTCGTAGGGCTGCTGCTGGCCGGGCTCGTGGCCGGGGGCGCCGGTCTGTACTGGTTCCAGCCGTGGAAGCTCTGGGTCGACGAGACGGTGCAGGACGCGGACCCCGCAGCCGCGGCATCGTCCAAGGCGCCGCCCGCCGAGGCCCCGGAAGAATCCGAATCGGCCCAGCCGCCCGCCCCGAAGGATCTCGCCACCGGCGACTTCATCACCCATGAGCACGCCACCTCGGGCTCGGTCCGGGTGATCGAGCGGCCGGACGGCTCCCGGGTGCTGCGGCTGGAGAATCTGGATACGAGCAACGGTCCCGACCTGCGGGTATGGGTCACCGACGCGCCGGTGAAGGAGGGCCGGGCGGGCTGGAAGGTCTTCGACGACGGGAAGTACCGCGAGCTCGGCAAGCTCAAGGGCAACAAGGGCAGCCAGAACTACGAGCTCCCCGCGGACGTCGACCTGGACACGTACGGCAGCGTGAGCATCTGGTGCAAGCGCTTCGCCGTCTCCTTCGGGGCCGCGGAGCTCGCCGTTCGCTCCTGAGGGTGATGCCGCATTTTCCAACGGCGGTGGGCGGCCCCGGACTGCCAAGGTGGCCCGTATGACGTCAGGGGAACGCCTCGCCGACGCGCCGCCCGCCGTCGGCGCCATCGTGGAGCGGATGCGCGCCCTCCGCGCCGCGCTGCCCGCCAGGGACGGCGTCGCGGTCTTCAACGAGCTCTACCTCTCCGTGACGGAGGAGGTGGACCAACGCCTCGCCCGCGGCGGCTATTTCGCCGACTCCGCGGCCACCGCGCACCTGTGCGCCCGCTTCGCCGAGCGGTTCCTCGACGCCGTGGCGGCCGCGTCCGCAGGCCGCCGCACCCGCGCCTGCTGGCGGCCGCTGATCCTGGCCAGGCAGCACCGCGGCGTCGCGCCGATGCAGTTCGCGCTGGCCGGGATCAACGCCCATGTGGGGCATGACCTGCCGCTCGCCGTCGTCGACACCTGCGAGGAGCTGGAGCTGCACCCGCGGGAGATCGCCGCCGACTATCAGCGCGTCGGCGACCTCCTGGAGGCCCTCGAGGAGCGCATCCGCGACGACCTGATGCCGGGCCCCGACGCCCTGGACGTCGCCGACCCGCTCACCCACCTCGCCGGCTCCTGGAGCCTGGACCGCGCCCGCGAAGGCGCCTGGTCGGCGGCGAAGGTGCTGTGGCGGCTGCGCGAACTCCCCGAGGTGGGCGAGGAGTTCGAGCAGCGCCTGGATCAGTCGATCGGCCTGGTGTCGCGCTGCCTGCTGGTGCCGCTCAACGGGCGCTAGTCAGCAGGCCCTAGTCCTCCGGCAGCTCCACCGGCGCGATCTCGTCGAAGACGTCCCCGGGCCCGGGGTTCGCCTGGTCCGTAGCCCCGCCGAAGTGGTGCATGACGCCCCAGACCGCGTTCAGCGCGGTCTGGATCGCGCCTTCCGCCCACCCCGCCGTCCACGAGATGTCGTCGCCCGCGAGGAAGAGCCCGCGCTTGTCCTCCGGCAGCCGGTCCTGCATGAAGTGGGTGAACAGCCGCCGCTGGTAGCGGTAGTGGCCGGGCAGGTTCGCCTTGAAGGCGCCCATGAAGTACGGCTCGTTCTCCCACGACACCGTCACCGGATTGCCGATGATGTGCTTACGGATGTCGACCTTCGGATAGATCTCGCCGAGCGACTTCAGCATGACCTCCATCCGCTCGGCCGCGGACAGCGGCAGCCACTTCAGGCTGTCGTCGCACCACGTGTAGGAGAGGCAGATGACGGCGGGCTTGTCCGGGCCGTCGTCGAGGAGATACGTGCCCCGCGTCATCCGGTCCGTCAGCGTCATCGACATGACGTCGCGCCCCGTCACCTCGTCCTTGTCCAGCCAGAACGGCCGGTCGACGGGCACGAAGAGCTTCGACGACTCCATGTAGTGGGTGCGCTCGACCGCCGTCCAGTGGTCGATCGGCAGCAGCTCGTCGTCGCAGTCGATCTTCGACAGCAGCATCCAGGACTGCGCGGTGAAGATCGCGGCGCGGTATGTGCGGATGTCCCCGCCGGCGTCGGTGATGGTGATCCGGTTGCCCGCGGTCCGGTTCATGCGGGTCACGGCGGGGCGCGGCATGTCCCCGGAGTGCAGCGACGCCAGCGACGTGCCCTGCGCCCAGTGCACGATCTTCTCCGGCTCCCGGGTCCACAGCCGCAGCGGCAGCTGCTGACTGCCGCCGACGATGCCGCGGTGGTGGTCGTCGGCCTCGGTGTAGACGACGCGGAGGATCTCCAGGATGGAGTTCGGGAAGTCGGTGTCCCAGCCGCCCGTACCGAAGCCGACCTGGCCGAATATCTCGCGGTGGCGGAAGGACTTGAAGGCCTCGGAGTCGCAGAGGTAGCCGTAGAAGGTCTGGTTGTCGAGCTTCTCGACCAGCCGGGCCCAGATCTCGCGGATGCGCGGGACGTCGCGCTCGCGGATGGCCTGGTTCATGTCGGAGAAGTCGGCGCCCTCCTCCAGGCAGGCGTTCCAGGCCGTGGCGACGTCGCGGTAGACGTGCGGCAGGTCCTCGATGGTCTCGGCGTAGTGCGACTCGCCCTTGAGGTCGACGACGGTCGACGGGGTGTCGGGGGCGAGCGGGTTCGGGAACGGCCTGGTCTTCAGGCCCACCAGGTCGATGTAGTGCTGCAGCGCCGTCGAGGACGGCGGGAAGCGCATCGCGCCCATTTCGGCGGTGAGTTGCGGGTCGCAGCCGGGGAAGGTCTCGGTGCGCAGCCGCCCGCCGATCTTGTCGGCCTCGTAGACGACCGGCTTCAGGCCCATCTTCATCAGCTCGTACGCGGCCACGATCCCGGAGAGACCGCCGCCGATGACGGCCACCTCGGCGCCGTGCTCGGTCGCGGGTATCTGGCCCAGGCCCGCCGGGTGCGCGAGCTGGTCGTCGTACGCGAAGGGGAAGTCGGGGCCGAACATGGTGATCGGCTTGGCGGCGGCCTCGTCTTCGCTGGTGGCGTGGACGGCGGTGGGCACCGTGGACGTCATCGGCGCGGGTCTCCTTGCAGGGGAAGGCGGTACGCAGGGGGATGGAGCGGGGTGGTTCAGCGGTAGAGCTCGGGGCGGCGGTCCGCCAGATAGGTGTTCTCCGCCCGGGAGGCGGCGAGCAGCTCCGGCTCGACATCGGCGATGATCAGGTCCTCGCCGAGCCCGGCGCGGGCGCGGACGGTCCCGTCGGGGGCGGCCAGGCAGCTCAGCCCGGCGAAGTCGTAGTCGCCCTCGCGGCCGCAGCGGTTCGCGTACGCGACGTAGAGCTGGCTCTCCCAGGCCCGGGTCGGGACCACGCTGTTGGCGACGATCTCGTACGGCCGCATCAGCGCGGTGGGCACCAGCAGCAGCTCGGTGCCGGCCAGCGCGTGCGCCCGTACGGCCTCAGGGAACTCGACGTCGTAGCAGATCAGCAGCCCGACGCAGAGGCCGTCGACGTCGGCCTGGACGACCGGGTCCGCGCCCGCGGCGAAGGTCTTCTGCTCGAAGTCGCCGAAGAGGTGGGTCTTGCGGTAGTTCGCCAGCGCGGCGCCGTGCGGGCCGATGAGCTGGACGGCGTTGTACGTGGTGCCGCCCGGGCCCGCCTCGGGGTAGCCGTACGCGATGGCCAGGCCGTGCTCGGCGGCTATGCGGGCGACGGCGTGCGCGCCGGGGCCGTTCGCGGGCTCGGCGGCGTGGTCGGTGGCGTAGCCGGTGAGGTACAGCTCGGAGGTGACCAGCAGCCGGGCCCCGCCGGCGGCGGCGCGGCGGGCGGCGGTGTCGAGGGAGCGGAGGGCGGCACGGGTGGAGGCGGGGACGCCGGGAGGGCCTTGGAACAGCGCGATGCGCACCACCGCTCACCTCCCCTTTTCGCCTGTCCGGTCAACAGATTCGAAGGTACGCAATCGGCCTGGCGGCCAGCAAGGAGCATTCTTTGCGGGCAGACCAGCGATTCGTTGCGCGCGAATGGCCGGAGACGGAGATCTGTTGCGCACGCCATAGCCCGGCCGGCGCTTGAGGCCGAGCGCCGCGTGCGCGATTTCCGCGCGCAGCGCGGCCCAGAGCTACTGCGCGGGTGCCGCGTACCGCCGCAAGAGCGGTGACAGCACCAGCACGGACTTCGTCCGGTCCACGAACTCCAGCCCGGCGATCTTCTCCAGCACCCGCTCGAAGTGCCGCACGTCAGCGGCGAAGACCTGCACCACGGCGTCGGCCTCCCCCGTCACCGTCGAGGCGGACGCCACCTCCGGGAAGCGGGCCAGCGCGTCGTGGATGTCCTCGGGCGAGGTCTTGCCGCGGCAGTAGACCTCGACCAGCGCTTCCGTGGACCACCCCAGCGCCGTCGGGTCGACCTGCACGGTGAAGCCGATGATCGCGCCGGAGTCACGCAGCCGGTCCACCCGCCGCTTCACCGCGGGGGCGGAGAGGCCGACCTCGGCGCCGATGTCGGCGTACGAGCGGCGGGCGTCCTCGGCGAGGACCCGCACGATCCGCTCGTCGAGATCGTCTAGTCGCATACGGGCAGTAGAACACGCCCGCGAACCGGCCGCGGCGCGGGTCTACGGTGGGTCCATGAGCATCTATGACATCAGCCTCAGCACCCTCACGGGCGACCCCTCGTCACTGGCGCCGTACCAGGGCAAGGCCGTCCTGGCGGTCAACGTCGCCTCGAAGTGCGGCCTCACCCCGCAGTACGCGGGCCTGGAGCGGCTCCAGGAGCGCTATGCGGAGCGCGGCTTCACGGTGGCCGGCTTCCCGTGCAACCAGTTCGGCGGCCAGGAGCCCGGCACGTCCGACGAGATCGCCACCTTCTGCTCGGCGACGTACGGCGTCACCTTCCCGATGTTCGAAAAGCTGGAGGTCAACGGGCCTGACCGGCACCCGCTCTACCAGGAGCTGACGCAGACCGCGGACGCCGACGGCGAGGCCGGCGACATCCAGTGGAACTTCGAGAAGTTCCTCATCGCCCCGTCCGGCGAGGTGGTGGCCCGCATCCGCCCGCGCACCGAGCCCGAGGACCCGGCGCTGATCGCGGCGATCGAGGCCGTGCTGCCGAGCTGACGCACGACGAAGGGGGCGCGGCCGGCGCGATGCCGGCCGCGCCCCCTTCGCATGCGCTCACCCGTCGGCGTACTTCGCCGCGAACTCCGCCGAGGGCTCGATCGGCGTGATCACGTCGATGAGCACCCCGCTCGGATCGGCCACGATGAAGTGCCGCTGCCCGAAGTCCTCGCTGCGCAGCTCCAGTTCGGGCTTGCGCCCGCCCGCCACCACGATCCGCTGCCACTCCGCGTCGACGTCCGCCACCTCGACGTTCAGCAGCAGCCCTGACACCGGGCGCCGGTAGGCCTCCGGGATCGTGAGGTGGCGGTGGTCGACCAGGGCAAGCTCGTACGCCGGGTCGCCGGGGCGGCGCAGGCTCACGTACCAGTCGTCCTCGAAGGTCACCTCGAAGCCGAGTAGCCCGGTGTAGAAGTCCCGCGACTCCTGGACGCGCTCGGTGCAGATGACGGGATACATGCTGGTCAGCTTCATGTCCGTCCCCTTTCACATACCGTCGGCATGTGAAGTACGCTATTCGCATACCGTCGGTTGGTCAACTGGGAACGGGAGCGGGAGCGCGATGGCAGGCGAGGGGATCCGGGCCCGGCAGAAGGAGCACACCCGGCAGACGCTGGTCCGGGAGGCGCGGCGGATGTTCGCGGCGAGCGGCTACGGGTCGGTGGGGCTGATGGAGATCGTCCGGGCCGCCGGGGTCACCAAGGGGGCGCTGTACCACCACTTCGACAGCAAGGAGGCGCTGTTCCGCGCCGTGCTGGCGGAGGTGCAGCAGGAGGTGGGCGCCGCGGTGGCGCGGGCGGCGGAGGCGGAGACGGAGCCGTGGGACCAGCTGACGGCGGGCTGCGCGGCCTTCCTCGCGGCGGGCACCGACCCCGAGGTCCAGCGGATCATGATGATCGACGGCCCGGCGGTGCTGGGCTGGAGCGAATGGCGGGCGCTGGACGAGGAGTCGTCGGCCCGGCATCTGGCCGAGGCGCTGCACGCCCTGGTGGCCGACGGCACCCTCCCCGACCAGCCGGTGGCCCCGCTCACCCGCCTGTTGTCGGGCGCGATGAACGAGGCGGCGCTGTGGCTGGCGACGTCCGACGATCCGGCGGACCTCCCGGCGACCCAGCGGGCGCTGCGGCGGCTGCTGTCGGCGCTGCGGGTCCCGTAAGCACGAACGACCCCGGCACCCGCCGAGGCGGGAGCCGGGGCCGTCGTGCTGCGGCTTACTGCCAGCTGGCGTGCAGCGGCTTGCCCTCGGCGTAGCCCGCGGCGGACTGGACGCCGACGACGGACTTCTCGACGAACTCGTCGATGCTGCCCGCGCCCGCATACGTGAAGGACGAGCGGACGCCCGCGATGATCGAGTCGATCAGGTCCTCGACACCCGGACGGGCCGGGTCGAGGAACATCCGCGAGGTGGAGATGCCCTCCTCGAAGAGCGCCTTGCGGGCGCGGTCGTAGGCGGACTCCTCCGAGGTACGGTTGCGCACCGCGCGGGCCGAGGCCATGCCGAACGACTCCTTGTAGAGGCGCCCGTCGGCGGCCTGCTGCAGGTCGCCAGGGGACTCGTAGGTCCCGGCGAACCACGAGCCGATCATGACGTTCGACGCGCCGGCGGCCAGCGCCATCGCGACATCGCGCGGGTGCCGTACGCCACCGTCGGCCCACACGTGCTTGCCGTGCTTACGGGCCTCCTCGGCGCACTCCAGCACCGCGGAGAACTGCGGGCGGCCGACGCCGGTCATCATGCGCGTGGTGCACATGGCGCCGGGGCCGACGCCCACCTTGACGATGTCGGCGCCGGCCTCGATGAGGTCGCGGACGCCGGCGGCGGCGACGACGTTGCCGGCCACGATCGGCACCTGCGGGTCCAGGGCGCGCACGGCCTTCAGCGCGGCGATCATCGACTCCTGGTGGCCGTGGGCGGTATCCACGACGAGGGTGTCGACGCCGGCGTCCAGCAGCACCTTCGCGCGGCCCGCCACGTCGCCGTTGATGCCGACGGCGGCGGCGATCCGCAGCTTGCCGCCCGCGTCGATGGCGGGCGTGTAGAGCGTGGCGCGCAGGGCGCCCTTGCGGGAGAGGATGCCGACCAGGCGGCCGTCCTTGTCCACGGCGGGCGCGAGCTTGCGGTGGGCGGCGTCGAGGCGGTTGAAGGCCTCGCGCGGGTCCACGTCGGCGTCGAGCAGCAGCAGCTCGCGGGACATGACCTCGGAGAGCTGCGTGAAGCGGTCGACGCCGCTCAGGTCGCTCTCGGTCACGATCCCGACGGGCTTGCCGTCCTGGACGACCACACCGGCGCCGTGGGCGCGCTTGGGCAGCAGCTGCAGCGCGTCGGCCACGGTGCTGTGCGGGTCGAGGACGATCGGGGTGTCGAGCACGTGGTGGCGCTGCTTGACCCACGACACGACCTCGGTGACCACATCGAGGGGGATGTCCTGCGGGATGACGACGAGGCCGCCGCGGCGGGCCACGGTTTCGGCCATACGGCGTCCGGCGATGGCCGTCATATTCGCGACGACCAGCGGAATGGTGGTGCCGGTCCCGTCCGGGGTGGACAGATCCACGCCCTGGCGGGAGCCGACCGCGGAGCGGCTCGGCACCATGAATACATCGTCGTACGTAAGGTCGTACGGCGGCTTCGAGTCATTGAGGAAACGCACGTACTTCAGTGTCCCATGCCGGACGCCATGCGGCTTGACGGACAAAGCTCCAGGTCACGACCTGCCCCGCTGGTGCGATCGCACGAGCGGGGCAGGCCGGGCCGCTCAGCTCAGTCGAAGTAATCCGGCTGCGTCTGAACGTTGAGCTCGTTCAGCCGGACGCGCTTCGCAGGATCGGTGCGCCTGTCGTTGATCTTCAGCACATCGAAGCCCTTGGCCATGTCGTTGGAGTAGATGTAGCCGTTGTAGTAGTACGCCGACCAGGAGCCGCCGCCCACCATGGTGTCCGCGGAGATCGGGCCGCGCTCGAAGTAGGCGATCTCCTTCGGCTTGGTGGAGTCGGTGAAGTCCCAGACCGAGACGCCGCCCTGATACCAGGCCTGGACCATGAGGTCCTTGCCCTTGACCGGGATCAGCGAGCCGTTGTGGGCGACGCAGTTCTCGGTGTCCGCCTGGTGGCGGTCGATCTTGAAGTAGGAGCGGAAGACCAGCTTGCGGTCGTCGCCCTTGCCGGTGATGTCGTAGATGCCGTCGGCGCCGCGGTTCGGGCCGATGGCCTCGTTGCAGGTGGCCGCGCCGCCGCCGCCCAGCTCATCGGTGAAGACGACCTTGTTGGCCTTCTGGTTGAAGGTCGCCGAGTGCCAGAACGCGAAGTTGACGTTGTCCTGGACCTGGTCGATGACCTTCGGGTTTTCCGGGTCCTCGATGTCCATCAGGATGCCGTCGCCCATGCAGGCGCCCGCCGCGAGGTCCTTGGAGGGCAGCACGGTGATGTCGTGGCAGCCGGTGGTCTTGGAGACGCCCGGGTTGGTGGGAGCGCCGGGGTTGCCGCCGCCGTCGGGTCCCTCGCCCGGGAAGAGCACCGGGAAGTTCACGACCGCGGCCTTCTCTGGCGCCTTGCGCGGGACCTTGATGACCGAGATGCCGTCGTGCGGCGGCTGGCAGTCGGGGAAGGTCGCGTTCGGTGAGTAGGAGGAGACGTAGATGTAGACGTTCTTGCGCTCGGGCACCAGCGAGTGGGTGTGCGAGCCGCAGGCGGACTCGACGGCGGCGACGTACTTCGGGTTCGCCTTGTCGCTGATGTCGAAGACCTTCATGCCCTCCCACGAGGCCTTCTCGGTCGCCGGCTGTGTGGTGCTGGCGCACGAGTCGTCGCTGCGGGACGAGTCGGTGGACAGGAAGAGCAGGTTCCCGGAGACCGAGATGTCATTCTGCGAGCCCGGGCACAGGACCTGGGCGACGGTCTTGGGTGCCTTCGGGTTGCTGATGTCGAAGACCCGGAAGCCGTCGTAGTTGCCCGCGAAGGCGTACTTGCCCTGGAAGGCGAGGTCCGAATTGGTCCCGCCGAGGGCGTCCTTGGGGATGTTGGTGAGATGTTCGATGTTGTCCGAGTGCACGATCTCGTTCGGCGGGGGTATCTCGCCGTCCGCGATCTGCTTCTTGACCTCTGCGGTCGTGCTGCTCGAGACGTCCTTGTCCGGCTTCGGGTTGTCACCGGGGTCGGGTGTCGCCGCGGCCGGGCCGGCTGTCAGGAGGGTGGCCACGAGTCCTGCAGCGGCCACCATCACTCCGAGGCGTCTGCGCCGCACCCGGGGTTCGTTGCTCAAAGACACTGCGTCCTCCCTAATCGCCGTTCGCACTCGAACGGTTCATGGACACCCGCAGTATCGTGCTTGCCATGCACATCCCAACAGATGGCAACGCACTTGTAATGCAAGTTTTTGATCACCGGCGCTCGGAAGCGTGCTAGGAACGGTCGCTAGCAACCCACGTACGACAGGAGGCCGTTGTGCCGACCCGCCTCAGATCGCCGCGCTCCCGCACCCTCGGCTTCACGGCCGCCCTTTCCGTCGCCGCCCTGGTCCTGGCGGGCTGCAGCTCGGACGGGGACGACAAGGCCGCTCCCAAGGACGGGCCTTCGGTGATCGCCCCCGGCAAGCCCGGCGAGGCGGCCGAGACCCTCTCCGCCAAGGACGCGGCGAAGAAGGGGGACGACGACACGCCCAACTCGGCTGACTTCGCCTACGTCCGGATGATGATCGAGCACCACACCCAGGCGCTTACGATGACCAAAGCCGCCCCGAAGCGGGCCGAATCGACGCAGCTGAAGCGGCTCGCGAAGCGGATCGCGGCAGCGCAGGAGCCGGAGATCGGTACGATGCGGGGGTGGCTGAAGCAGAACGACGGCGACAAGGCGGCCGGCGGCCATGACGAGCACGGCCCGATGCCGGGCATGGCGACCGAGGCCCAGCTCAAGTCCCTGCGCGCGGCCAAGGGCAAGGCCTTCGACAAGCTCTTCCTCAAGCTGATGATCACGCATCACGACGGCGCCGTGACGATGGCCACCGATGTGCTCGCACAGGGCAACAACGTACTGGTCGAGGAGATGGCGAATGATGTCATCGCCCAGCAGACCGCCGAGATCAACCGGATGCGCGGGATGTGATGTCCCCGCCGCCGCGATGGACCAGTCCCGCCGCGATATCGACCGCCGCGGCCACGTCGCCGTCCGGCGGATAGAGGAGCGCGCGCCCGACCACGAGGCCGTGGACCGCCGGGAGGCGCAGGGCGTCCGCCCACGCGGCGTACGTGTCGTGCGGGTCGCCCCGCGGATCGCCGCCGAGCAGCAGGGTGGGGAGCGTGGTGGCGTCCAGGACCCGTTCCAGATCGTCCACGACCGGGAGCTTGAGCCAGGTATACGCGCTGGTGGCGCCGAGGGCGGCGGCGATCTGGATGGACTTGGTAACGCTGTCGGGGTCGAGGAGATTGCGTACGCCGTCCGCGTCGTGCACCGACATGAAGGGCTCCAGCAGCGCCATCAGGCCGTACTCGGCGAGGCTGGTGACCGCGGCCGCGGCGGCTTCCAGGGTGGCCGCCGTCCCCGGATCGTCGAGGCAGATCCGGGTCAGCGCCTTGCCGCCCTCCAGGCCCTGCGCGGCGATGGCCTGCGGGGTGTACGCGGTGAAGCGGTCGTCGAGCTCGAAGACCGCGCCCTGCAGGCCGCCGCGGTTCATCGAGCCGATCGCCACCCGGTCGTCGAGCGCGCCCATCAGCAGCAGGTCGTCGAGCAGATCGGCGGTGCCGAGCACCCCGTCGACGCCGGGCCGGGACAGCGCGGTGGCCAGCCGGTCGAGCAGCTCGGTGCGGCTGGCCATGGCGCCGGCGTCGCCGCGTACGCCGAGCGCGCCGCGGCCCGGGTGGTCGGCGGCGATGATGAGCAGCCGGTCGTCGTCGCCGGTCAGCGGGCGGCGGGAGCGCTTCTGCCAGCCGCGGCCGATGAGTCCTGGCTCGCGGGCGCGCAGCGCGGTGAGCTCCGCGGCGTCCTTCATGCGGGCGTGGAGCGGGCGAGGGAGTGCAGGAACTCCAGCGAGGCCCGGATGTCGTCGAGCGGGTCGGGCGCGCCGTTCTGGCCGGGCGGCGCGGTCAGGACGGCGTCCTGCTCCAGCACGTACCAGCCGCTGTAGCCGTGCGCCTCGAGGCCGCCGACGATCGCGGCGATGTCGATGTCGCCCGCGCCCAGCGGCGCGTACATGCCGTCGGCGACGGCGCGGGTATAGGTCAGCGCGCCGCTGCGGACCCGGTCGACGAAGTCCTGCCGCACGTCCTTGAGATGGACGTGCGCGATCCGGCCGGGCGCGGCGGCGGCCAGCGCCACCGGGTCCGCGCCGCCCACCAGCAGGTGCCCGGTGTCCAGGCACAGCCCGATGCCGCTGCCGTCGAGGACCCGCCGGGTCTCCTCGGCGGTCTCGACCATGGTGCCGACGTGCGGGTGGAGGGTCGCCGTGAGGCCGGCCTCGGCGGCCGCCTTCGCGATCCGGTCGAGGTTGGCGAGCAGCACGTCCCAGCCGGCCGCGTCCAGCTCCGGGCGGTCGTCGTAGCCGTCGGCGCCGGTGGCGGCGGCGACGATGACGGTCGCCGCGCCGGCTGCCACCAGGCCGGTCATCGCGCTCTCCACCTCCGGCAGCGGGTCATGCCCTGGGTCGTGCAGGACGGCCGGCACGAACTGGCCGACGGCGCGCAGCCCGTACTCCCCCAGGGTCGCCGCCTTGTCCTCGGGCGCGTCGGGCAGAAAGCCCTCGGGGCCGAACTCGGTGGCCGCGAGCCCGATGTCCCGCATCTGGCGCAGCACCACGTCCGGCGCCAGCTGATGGCCCCAGCCGGGGACTTCGCAGACGCCCCAGGAGATCGGCGCGCCGGCGATGCGCCGGGCGATGGGTGCGGGGGCGCCGGGTGTCGTGATCTGCATACCAAGAGCTTCATCCGGCGGTTCCGCGGTGTCAATTGTTTGTCAGGACATTCTGTCTACGTCTCGGCCGGAGTACTCCGTTGACCGCCCAGAACGCCCGTGCGACGGTGAGGCCATGGACCGCAGCCTGACAAAAGAACAACTCGAGACCTTCGAGCGGGAATTCACCGCACGCCCGGCGAACCGCCTCATGCAGAACGCCGTCACCCAGACATCGGTGGACGACATCGCCCTGGACCGGCGGATCGTCACCTCGGTCGACCACTCCGTCTCCCACCACCTGGACGACTGGAAGGCCACCAACCAGAAGAAGAGCGGCCGCTGCTGGCTCTTCGCGGGGCTCAACCTGCTGCGCGTCGGCGCCGCGGAGAAGCTCGGCGTCAAGGACTTCGAGTTCTCCCAGAACTATCTGCACTGGTGGGACAAGTTCGAGCGCGCCAACCACTTCCTCGAGGGGATCATCGAGACCTCGGGGCGCGACGCCGACGACCGTACGGTGGCGCACCTGCTCTCGGACCCGATCAGCGACGGCGGGCAGTGGAACATGTTCGTGGCGCTGGTCGCCAAGCACGGCCTCGTACCGAAGTCGGCGATGCCCGAGACGAACAGCTCCTCGGCGACCGGGCCGATGAACCGGGCCCTGATGAGCCTGCTCCGCCAGGGCGCGCGCGACCTGCGCCGGCTGGCCGACGACGGCGCCGACGCGCAGCGCAAGCACAAGCGGGAGGTGCTGGCCGCGATCCACCGGGTGCTGAGCATCCACCTCGGCACGCCGCCGGAGCGGTTCCTGTGGCAGTGGCGGGACAAGGACCAGGACTTCCACCGCGACGGCTGGATGACGCCGGCCGAATTCGCCGAGGCGTACGTGCAGATACCGCTGCAGGACTACGTCTGCCTGGTCCACGACCCGCGGCCGTCCAGCCCGGTCGGGCGCACCTTCACCGTCGAATACCTCGGCAACGTCATCGAGGCGCCGCCGGTCGTCTACCTCAACGCCGGGATGGACGTGCTGAAGCAGCTCAGCATGGACGCCATCGTCGGCGGCGAGCCGGTCTGGTTCGGCTGCGACGTGGCCCAGATGATGCGCGGCGACCTCGGCATCTGGGACGCCGAGCTCTTCGACTACGAGTCGGTCTACGACGCGTCGTTCGAGATGGACAAGGCCGACCGGCTCATTCACCACGAGACCCTGATGACGCACGCCATGCTCTTCACCGGCGTCGACGTCGTCGACGGCGCCCCGCGCCGCTGGCGGGTCGAGAACAGCTGGGGCGACGAGAAGGCCGACAAGGGCTTCTGGACCATGAACGACTCGTGGTTCGGCGAGCACGTCTTCGAGGTCGCCGTCCGCCGCTCCGCGCTGCCGCCCGAGCTGGCCGCCGCCCTCGATCAGCCGCCGATCGTGCTGCCCGCCTGGGATCCGATGGGGGCGCTCGCCGGCTGACCGAGGACGGCTCGGTCCTTACGTCAGTCCACGTCGCGCGGGTCGAACGACTCGGTGTCGACCGTCAGCGGCTCGGGGAACGCGCCCGCCACGGCATCCCACCGGACGAACTTGAAGTTCGTGCCGGCCCGGTCGCCGTCGGCGGGCGTGGCCTCGCCGTCATGGGTGACCAGCAGCCCCTTGGGGAAGCGGCTGCCCACCGGGACGTTGACCACGGTGGACCCGTCGGAGTGCTGCACCCCGTCGGTGGCGCCGTCGGCGACCTCGAAGGAGCCGACGTAGCCGTTACGGCCCTCGCGCCGGTACACGGCGAAGGCGTCGTCACCCTGGCTGGACGCGAGCACATACCCGGCGCCGTCCGCCGCGTGATAGACGGTCACACCCTCCGCGTCCGCACTCAGGTGCTCACCGCCGTAGCCGGGGTCGTTCCCGCTGTCGAGGACGCACTCCTCCGCCGTGGCGTCGTACGTCCACGGAACGCCGTACTCGCGCACCTTGTCGACCAGCGCGGGCCGCTCGAACTCCGCGTCGTCGAGATCGATCCGCCACAGGCCGACGGCCTCCTGCGCGGCATACAGCACACCCTCCTCCTGATCGAAGGCCATGCCCTCGACCTGCGGCCGCTCGCCCGGATCCGCGCACGGCGTCCAGCTCTTGCCGTTCGGGAGCCGGAAGCCGGCCGGCAGATCGACGGAGTCCTCGGCCGCGTAACCGACGCGCCCGCCGCGGTCCTTGAGCCGCAGCAGCCGCAGCTTCGTCTCCTCGCGCTGCGATACGGCCACGTGGGCGCCGCCGTCGCCGTCGCCGAGGACGGTCAGCCCGTACGCGGTGCGCTGCTCGTCCACCTGCGCCTCGTCGGCGGCGAACACGGGCGCCACGGCGGGATCGGTGACGTCCTTCAGCGGCGGCTTCCCGGCCGCGACGGCCGCCGGATCGATGGCGTAGGCGCGGATACGGTCGCGGCCGCGGTCGCTGACGACGGCCAGGTCGGTCTCCTTTCCGCCGAGTTCGAATCCGTAGACGATGTCGACGTTGTTGAAGCGCCCGGGCGCGGCGTCCGCACCCGGGGCCTCGGGGGCGGCTATGTGCTGCAGCCGGCCGCCGCCGAGCCGGTGGACGTCGAGACCCGCCTCCTTCAGCGTGCCGATGACGATGCTGCGGCCGGGGTTGTCCGGATCCACCCACACCGCCGGGTCGTCGGCGTCGGCGTTGCCGCCCGCCTCGTCGTCGTACACCGCGGGCGTCTCGACGGACGCGGTGACGGACACCGGGGCGGCGGGGCCGGCCGTCAGGGCCAGGGCGGTGGTCATCGCAGTCAGGGTGCTGAAAGCGAGAATGCTCACGTTGCTCCTCATTAGGGATGGGGTCGCCGGAGAAGCTAAGGACGGCGGACGAAGGCATACGGACGTTGTCATGAACGCGATGTGAACCTTCACGGCTGAACCAGCCGTTGCCAAACCTCCCCGTCCGGATTGCCGCGTTCCTGCAACTTTGATCAGGGCGCCGGGAGTCTTCTGCGCAAGGGGAAAAGAAACCAGAACACGGGGGGTGTTCGGTCTTGACCGACATCATCGAAAGGATCACCGGGCAGACGGAAGCGGCGCAGCCGCTCGCCACCGGCGAGCTCACGCCGTACGTGGCCAAGCTGCCCGTCCCGCCGGTCGTGCGGCCGCAGTCGGACGACGCGCTCAAGGAGACGGAGATCGCCCTGCGCCCGGCCTGGGTGCGCCTGCACCCGCAGCTGCCGCCGACCCTGATGTGGGGGTACGAGGGCCAAGTTCCGGGCCCGACCATCGAGGTGTGGCGGGGGCAGCGGGTCCGCATCGCCTGGACCAACCGGATCCCGGCGGACGGCGAATACCCGGTCACGTCGGTGGAGGTGCCGCGGCGCCCGCAGGGCGCGCCGCCGGCGAGCACCGAGCCGGGCCGCGAGGGCGTCGAGCCCAACAAGGACGTCGCCGCCCTGCCGCCGTGGTCGGTGACCCACCTGCACGGCGCGCAGACCGGCGGCGGCAACGACGGCTGGGCGGACAACGCGGTCGGCTACGGGGACGCGCAGCTGGCGGAGTACCCGAACGAGCACCAGGCGGTGCAGTGGTGGTACCACGACCACGCCATGAACATCACGCGCTGGAATGTGATGGCGGGCCTGTACGGCACCTACCTGGTCCGCGACGACGAGGAGGAGTCGCTCGGCCTGCCGTGCGGCGAGCGGGAGATCCCGCTGCTGCTCGCCGACCGCAACCTCGACACCGACGAGGACGGGCGGCTCAACGGCCGGCTGCTGCACAAGACGGTGATCGTGGACCCGGCGAACCAGGAGACGGGCAAGCCGGTCTCGCTGCCGTTCACCGGCCCGTACACCACGGTCAACGGCCGGATCTGGCCGTACGCGCACGTGGCCGACGGCTGGTACCGCTTCCGGCTGGTCAACGCCTCGAACGCGCGCGTCTACGATCTCGTCCTGGTCGACGAGGACAACAACCCGGTCCCGGGCATCGTCCACCAGATCGGCAGCGACGGCGGCCTGCTGCCGCGCCCGGTCCCGGTGGACTTCGCCGGCGCGCTGCCCACGCTGACCGCGGCGCCGGCCGAGCGCTTCGACCTGCTGGTGGACTTCCGCGGCCTGGCGGGCCGCAAGCTGCGCCTGGTCAACAAGGGCCGCAACCAGCCGCCGGGGGTGCCCGACCCGGTGGGCGACGTGCGCTATCCGGCGGTCATGGAGTTCCGGGTCTACGAGAGCGGCGAGACCGACGGCTTCGAGCTGCCGGAGGTGCTCTCCGGCTCGTTCCGGCCGCTGACGCACGACGTCGGGCACGGCCACCGGCTGATCGTCCTCACCCCGCCCGCCACCAAGGGCGCCGGCGGGCACCCGGAGATCTGGGAGATGGCGGAGGTCGAGGACCCGAGCGGGATCGCCTTCCCGGCCGAGGGCGTCATCCAGGTCACCGGCAGGGATGGCGTCACCAAGACGTACCGGCGCACCGCCCGCACCTTCAACGACGGGCTCGGCTTCACCATCGCCGAGGGCAGCCACGAGCAGTGGAGCTTCCTGAACCTGTCGCCGGTCCGCCACCCGATGCACGTCCACCTGGCGGACTTCCAGCTGCTGGGCCGCGACGGGTACGACGCGTCCGGGTTCGACCCGGCGGCGGGTGGCACCAGCAAGCCGGTCGCGTATACGAGGGACGTCCCGCTGGCGCCCAATGAGCGCGGCTACAAGGACGTCTTCCTGGTGCCGGGGCCGCAAATGCTGCGCGTCATGGGGAAGTTCGACGGCGCGTACGGCCGCTTCATGTACCACTGCCACTTCCTGGAGCACGAGGACATGGGCATGATGCGGCCCTTCGTCGTCATGCCGCCCGAGGCCCTGAAGTTCGACCACGGCGGCCCGCACGGCGGCCACGGCGAGGGCAGCACGGGCTGAGCCACCCACCGGGTCCGGATGCCCGCCCCGCGCCGACGGCTCGGGGCGGGCATGCGGCTTTACGTGTGAATCTGCAGGTCACAGGCGGTGATCGCGGTCACGAGCGGTTAGGTACTCAAGGTGCCATTCACTGCGCTCACCGCCTCCGCCGCCGCCCTGCTCGCCCTCGGCCTCGCCACGCCCGCCGCGGCCGCCGCCGACCCGGACCCCGACGGCGTCGAGGCCAAGGTCTCCCGCGTGACCGCCGCCCAGCTCGGCGCCTCGCACCACGACGGCTGCCCGGTGCCGCCCGACCGGCTGCGGAAGATCGAGATGAACCACTGGGGCTTCGACGGCAAGGTCCACCGCGGCACCATGGTGGTGCGCGACGACATGGTGAAGCCGGTCACCGCGGTCTTCGAGGCGGCCTTCGACGCCCGCTTCCCGATCCGCAAGATGCGCCCGGCGTCCGAGTACGGCGGCAGCGACGAGAAGGCCATGGCCGACGACAACACCTCGGCCTTCAACTGCCGCCAGGTCACCGGCGTCCCCGGTCGCATGTCGCAGCACTCGTACGGCAACGCGGTGGACATCAACCCGCTGGAGAACCCGTACGTGGACGCGAACGGCGTCATCCACCCGCCCGCCTCCCGCGGCTACCTCGACCGCGGCCAGGACAAGCCGGGCATGATCAAGTACGGCGACGCCGTCTGGTCGGCGATGCGCGCGCAGGGCTGGCTGTGGGGCGGCCGCTGGCACCACCCGGACTACCAGCACTTCTCCAGCAACGGCGGCTGACCCAACTCGCGGGCCATTAGGCCCCCTTGGGCATTGGAGCGTTTGCTGTCAGGATCGGATGCCATGCGACTGACCGTCCGCCTCTCCGGTCCCGTGGCCCTCACCGCAGCGCTCGCCACCCTCGCCGTATCGGCACCACCGGCGGCGTACGCCGCGGACCCGCCCGCCAAGACCCCGACCGCGGTCGGCCACGGCGGGGCGGTGTCCAGCGTCGACGCGGACGCCACGGCGGCCGGCATCGAGGTGCTGCGCAAGGGCGGCAACGCGGTGGACGCCGCCGTCGCCACCGCCGCCGCGCTCGGCGTCACCGAGCCGTATTCGGCTGGCGTCGGAGGCGGCGGCTACCTCGTCTTCTACGACGCGCGCAGCGGCAAGGTCCGTACGCTCGACGGCCGCGAAACGGCCCCGCGGACGGCCGGCGCGGACTACTTCCTCGAGGACGGCAAGCCGATCCCGTTCGCCGAGGCAGTGACCAGCGGCCTGTCCGTCGGCACCCCGGGCACGCCCGCCACCTGGGAGAACGCCCTGCGCCGCTGGGGCACGCTGCGCCTCGGCGCGGCGCTGAAGCCGGCCGAGCGGCTGGCCGACCGCGGCTTCACCGTGGACGAGACCTTCCGGCAGCAGACCGCGTCCAACGAGAAGCGCTTCCGCGCCTTCCCCGCCAGCCGCGAGCTGTTCCTGCCCGGCGGCGAACTGCCGGTGGTGGGCAGCACCCTGCGGAACCCGGACCTGGCGGACACGTATCGCGAGCTGGCGAGGAAGGGCACCCGGGCGCTCTACGCGGGCGAGCTGGGCGAGGACGTCGTACGCACCGTCCGCAAGCCGCCCGTCGACCCGGCCTCGGACCTGGCCGTACGGAAGGGGCAGCTGACCGCGGACGACCTGCGCCGCTACCGCGCGCTGGAGCAGCGCCCGTCCCACCTGGACTACCGGGGCCTGGACGTCTACGGCATGGCGCCGTCGTCCTCCGGCGGCACGACGGTCGGCGAGGCGCTGAACATCCTGGAGTCCACGGATGTCCGGGACCTGTCCGGGACGCAGTATCTGCACCGCTTCCTGGAGGCTTCGCGGATCGCCTTCGCCGACCGCAACCGCTGGGTCGGCGACCCGCGCTTCGAGGACGTCCCGACGCGCGAGCTGCTGTCGCAGCGGTACGCGGACTCCCGGGCCTGCCTCATCTCCCCGGACAAGGCCCTGACCAGCCCGCTGGCCCCGGGCGACCCCCGTAACCCCGGGGACGGCTGCGAGGCCTCCGGCAAGGCGGTGCCCGAGAACCGCGAGGGCCTGAGCACGACGAGCCTCACCGCCTCCGACAAATGGGGCAACGTGGTGGCGTACACCCTCACCATCGAGTCCACCGGCGGCAGCGGCGTCACCGTCCCGGGCCGCGGCTTCCTGCTCAACAACGAGCTGACGGACTTCAACTTCATCCCGGTGACCCCGGGCGTCCCCGACCCGAACCTGCCGGGGCCCGGCAAGCGCCCGCGCTCGTCGATGGCACCGACGATCGCGGTGCAGGACGGCAAGCCGCTGCTGGCGGCGGGTTCGCCGGGCGGGGCGACGATCATCACGACGGTGCTGCAGATCCTGCTGGGCCGCATCGACCGCGACCTGTCCCTGCCGGAGGCCCTGGCCGCCCCACGGGCAAGCCAGCGCAACGCGGCGGTCACCCAGGCAGAGCCGGGCTTCCTGGCGCTGCCGGAGCGGGAGCGCCTGGAGGCGCTGGGGCATGCGTTCACGTCAACGCCGGAAATCGGCGCGGCGGCGGCGCTGGAGCGGCTGCCGGACGGTCGGTGGCTGGCAGCGGCGGAGCCGGTACGGCGAGGGGGCGGGTCGGCGGCGGTGACGCATCCCAGCCCGTCCGGCGCTTGAGGACATCGACGCGGAGCGTCGATTCGGCCGCAGCCTCAGAGCTCGTCCGGATCCGCCCGCTCGAGGGCCGGCCGCGGCCCCGCATGCGTCTCGTGGAGCAGGAAGTCCGCGGCGGCGGTGTCCGTGACCAGCGAGGTCACCAGACCCGAGCGCAGCACCGCACCGATCGCCCCGGCCTTCCGCCGCCCACCGGCGATCGCGACGACCTCGGGGATGCGCCGCAGCCGGTCGGCCTCGACCGTGATGCAGCGCTCGCCGAGGTCGCGGCCGATCCGCCGCCCCTCGGCGTCGAAGAGGTGCGCCGACATCTCAGCCGCGGCGCCGAGCGACGCGTAATGCTCCCGCTCCTCCTCGCTGAGCATGTCGTGCACGGTGGAGATCCCCGGCTCCCACGAGCCGATGGACACCGCCGCGACCGTGACCTTGTCGAAGTACTCGAAGGCCCGGGCGACCCCGGTCTGGCTGCGCAGCGCATTGGCCGTGGCCACATCGGGCAGCAGCATCGGCGCATAGATCGGGTGCGCCTCGCCCCCGGCGACCTCGGCCGCCCGCCGCACCGCCTCCACGGACCCCCGCTCCGCGGTGCCCGCGTCGTACACGCCGGTCAGCTGCACCACCGTGCACGGCGGCAGCCTCCGCAGCGCCGTGGCCATATTGATCGTGGAGCGCCCCCACGCGAGCCCCAGCACATCGCCCTCGGTGACCAGCTCGCCGAGCAGGTCAGCGGCTACGGCGCCGAGGTTCTCCGGATCGTGGTGATCCGTCACCGCGCCATCGGCCGGCGACTCCACCACCACCGCGTGCCGCAGCCCGTACCGCGCCCGCAGCGCGTCGGAGCGTTCGGCGTCGAGCTCGGCGGGGACCCGGATCTCGATGCGCACCAGGTCCCGCTCGAGCGCGGTCTCCAGCACCCGCGCCACCTTGAAGCGGCTGACCCCGAACTCCTCCGCGATCTGAATCTTGGACTTGCCCTCGAGGTAGAAGCGGCGAGCCATGGCCGCCGCCTGCACCAGCTCCGCGGGTCCCATCCGCGCAGCTGTCCGGCCCGTCGACACCGCGATCTCCTTACCGTTTTCGACGACTGAAGCTGTCGCGCCCGGCCTCGATCCGCGCGAGCGCTTGCCGTCGCCGTTCATCCTGTCAGAAGCGGGGCCCGGCGTTCAGCCCCTGGCCTCGGCTTTTGCGTGCGTGAGTATGAATGCTCAGTGTCCACAGGCCCAAGAAGCGGCGGCGGTGGCCTCCTCGGCCTGCCGCCGCAGCCCCTGGACGGCCGCCGCCGGGTCCTCCTTGCCGTAGACCGCGGAGCCCGCGACGAAGACGTCGGCGCCCGCCTCCGCGCATCGCTCGATCGTGTCGGCGGAGACGCCGCCGTCCACCTGCAGCCACATCTCCAGGCCGTGCTTGCCGATCAGCTCCCGGGTGCGGCGGATCTTCGGCAGCATGATGTCCAGGAAGGCCTGACCACCGAAACCCGGCTCCACGGTCATCACCAGCAGCATGTCGAGCTCGGGGAGCAGATCCTCGTACGGCTCGATGGGGGTGGCGGGCTTGAGCGCCATCGAGGCGCGGGCGCCCTTGGCGCGGATCTCGCGCGCGAGCCGTACGGGCGCGGCTGCCGCCTCGACGTGGAAGGTGACAGAACCGGCGCCCGCGTCGACGTAGGCCGGGGCCCAGCGGTCGGGGTCCTCGATCATCAGATGGCAGTCCAGCGGCGTGTCCGTCGCTTTGCGCAGGGACTCTACGACCGGTACCCCGAGGGTGAGGTTCGGGACGAAGTGGTTGTCCATGACGTCGACGTGCAGCCAGTCGGCGCCTTCCACCGCCTTGGCCTCCTCGGCGAGGCGGGCGAAGTCGGCGGACAGGATGCTGGGGCTGATCTGGGCGGCCATGACCTCAAGCCTGCCATGTGACAGGGGGTGATGCGGCGGCGGTACCCGTCCGGTACGTGATCATCCGCTTTCCGGGCCGTCAGGCGGAGGCGGATTGTCAGTCCCCCATGCCATGCTTTCGCCCCATACGAAGGTCCGTAAGCGATTTTGGGGGCGCTTATGTCGGACGGTAAGGGGCGGGGGGTCGCGTGGCTTGTATGCGGCCGCCGCTCGAAATGGCTGATGCTGGTCTTATGGGTGGGGGTGCTCTTCGCGCTCGGTCCGCTGGCGCAGAAGCTGACGGACGCACAGGACAATCAGACGGTCAACTGGCTGCCCAAGGAAGCCGAGTCCACGCAGGTGCTGCGGGAGTCGGAGGAGTTCCGTCCCGAGCAGATGCCGACCGTGATCGTGTATGCCCGCGAGGCGGGTCTCACGGACGCCGACCGGTCGCGCATCGAGGAGGACCTGGCCGGGCTGCGCACGCTGAGCGAGAACGGCCTGCGCGGCAAGGAAACGCCCGACCCGCAGTACGAGAAACGCGGCACCCCGCGGGCGGCGCAGGTCATCGTGCCGATGACCACGGGTGAGGACGCCTGGAAGCGGATCGTCCCGGCGGTGGACGACATCAAGGAGAAGGTCGGCGAGAGCGAGGGCGGGCTGACCGTCCATGTCACCGGACCCGGTGGGGCCAACGCCGACTTCGCCGAGGGCTTCGAAGGCATCGACTCCACGCTGCTGATCGCCGCGATGAGCGTGGTCATCATCATGCTGCTGCTGACGTACCGCAGCCCCACGCTGCTCTTCGTGCCACTGATATCGGTGGTGGTGGCGCTCACCGCGTCGCAGGCGATCGTCTATCTGCTCGCGGAGCACGCGGGCCTGACGGTGAACGGGCAGAGCGCGGGCATCCTCACGGTCCTGGTCTTCGGGGCCGGGACCGACTATGCGCTGCTGCTCGTCGCGCGCTATCGCGAGGAGCTGCGCCGGCACGAGGACCGGCATGAGGCGATGGCCCTGGCCCTGCACCGCGCGGGCCCTGCGGTGCTCGCCTCGGGTGCCACGGTGGTGGCGGCGATGATGGTGCTGATGGCCGCCGACATGAGCTCCACGGCGAGCCTCGGCCCGGTGCTGGCGATCGGCGTCGGCGTGGCGGTGCTCGCGCTGATGACGCTCTTCCCGGCGCTGCTGGTGATCGTCGGCCGGTGGATCTTCTGGCCGGTGCGGCCGGACTTCGGCTCGGCCGAGCCGACGGCGCGCGGCTTCTGGGCCCGTACGGGCAACCGCATCTCGCACCGCCCGCGGACGGTGTGGGTCGTGGGGGCGCTGGGGCTGGCGGCCCTGTCGCTGGGGCTGATGCAGCTGAAGGCGTCCGGGCTGAGCTATGAGGACTCGTTCACCAGCCGCCCCGATTCGATCAAGGGCGCCGAGGTGCAGGCGCGGTACTTCCCGGCGGGTGGCGGCGATCCCCTGGTGATCACCGCGAAGGCGGATTCCGCCGACCAGGTGAAGGCGGCCGTGGCCGGCACCCGGGGCGTGGCGGACGAACCGGTGGCCACGCCGCGCGGCATGGACCCGGTGCACAACGGCCGCGTCTATCTGGAGGCCACCCTCGCCGACAACCCGAGCGGCACCGCCGCGAAGGACACGGTCGACCGGCTGCGGGGTGAGCTGGACGAAGTCACCGGCGCGGATGCGCGGGTGGGCGGCACGACGGCGGCGATCGTCGATATGGACACGGCAGTCGCCCGTGACGACCGGGTGATCATCCCGCTGGTTCTGGTGGCGGTGTTCATCATTCTGCTGATCCTGCTGCGGGCGGTGGTCGCGCCGCTGATGCTGATGGCCACAGTGGTGTTGTCGTTCGCGGCCGCGCTGGGCATCTCCGCGCTCTTCTTCCGCCATGTCTTCGGCTTCGCGGGAGAGGACACGGCCTTCCCACTCCTGGTCTTCGTGTTCCTGGTGGCGCTGGGCATCGACTACAACATCTTCCTGGCCACCCGAATACGCGAGGAGGCGATCCGCAAGGGCACCGCCCAGGGCGCCCTCACGGGCCTGGCGGCCACCGGTGGCGTGATCACCTCGGCCGGCCTGGTGCTGGCGGGCACCTTCGCGGCGTTCGCCACGATCCCGATGGTGTCGTTCGCGGAGATCGGCTTCGCGGTGGCGGTGGGCGTCCTCCTGGACACCTTCATCGTCCGCTCGATGCTGGTCACGGCCCTGTTCCTGGATCTGGGCAAGCGCAGCTGGTGGCCGAGCGAACTGTCCAAGCGAGAGGAGGAGCAGCCGGCGGAGGAGGCCCGGGAGACCTCCCGCGCGGGCTAGCCGACCCGGCGCAGCACGGCGAGGTACATCGCGTCCGTGCCGTGCAGATGCGGCCACAACTGAACATCAGGCCCGTCCCCGAGCTCGGGCACACCCGGCATCAGCGGCCGGGCGTCGATGAGTTCGGCGGGCGGGGCGGCCTTGCTGCCGCCCGCCTTCAGGACGTCGTCGACGACGGCCCGGGTCTCGGCCAGATGCGGCGAGCAGGTGGCGTATCCGACGACGCCGCCGGGCCGTACCGACCGCAGCGCCTCGGTGAGCAGCGCGCGCTGCAGCGACGCGAAGCCGTCGAGGTCCTCCGGGCGGCGCCGCCACCGTGCCTCGGGCCGCCGCCGCAGCGCGCCGAGACCGGTGCACGGCACGTCCACCAGGACGCGGTCGAAGCTGCCCGGCTGCCAGGCGGGCCGGGTGCCATCGGCCGTAATGACCTCGTACGGGCCGGGGTTGCCGGCCAGCGCCCGCGCGACCAGCCGCGCCCGGTGCGGCTGCTTCTCGGCGGCGAGCAGCGCGGCGCCGCGCTGCGCGGCCAGCGCCGCCAGCAGCGCCGCCTTGCCGCCGGGACCGGCACAGCCGTCGAGCCAGCGCTCGTCGGGCCCGTCCAGCGGCGCGTTGGCCAGGGCGAGGGCGACCAGCTGGCTGCCCTCGTCCTGCACTCCCGCGCGCCCGTCGCGCACCGCGTCCAGGGCGCCCGGCTCACCGCCCTCGGCGAGCCGGACGGCGTACGGCGACCAGCGCCCCGGCTCCGTCTCCTCGGTGGTCAGCTCCTCGACGGTGGACCGCCCAGGACGCGCCACGAGCGTCACCTCGGGCCGCTCGTTGTCCGCCGCCAGCAGCTTCTCGATGCCCGCGCGCCCGCCGCCGAGCGCGTCCCACAGCGCGGAGACGATCCACCGGGGGTGCGAGTGCACGGCGGCGAGGTGATCCTCCGGGTCCTCGTCGTACGGCGGCGCGACGTCTTCGAGCCAGGTCTCGAGGTCCTTGGCGGCGATCCGCCGCAGCACGGCGTTGACGAACTTCGCCCGCCCGTCGCCGAGCACCACCCGCGCCAGCTCGACGGTAGCCGACACCGCGGCATGGGTGGGAATCCGCGTCCCCAGCAGCTGATGCGCCCCCAGGCTCAGCACATCCAGCACCGGCGGATCGACCTCGCGCAGCGGCCGGTCGATGCAGGCCGCGACGATCCGGTCGTACGTGCCCTGATGCCGCAGCGTCCCGTAGACCAGCTCGGTCGCCAGCGCGGCGTCCCGCCCGTCGAAGTCCCCGCGCTCCCGCGCCTTGGCGAGCAGCGGCGGCAGCACCAGATTCGCGTACGCGTCCCGCTCGTCCACCGCCCGCAGCGCGTCGAAGGCGAGGATCCGCACCGGATCCTTCTTCGGCCTCCGGTACTGCTTGGCGGGACTGCGGTTGGCGCGCGGACGATCGCTCACGTGAAAGGTGCTCCGGAATCAGCAGGAATTACCCCTGCCAGCCTACGTCCGCCGCCAGCATCGGCCGCTTCCCCTGCGCCTGCACCCACTGCAGCTCAACGGCGTGCGATCCGGTGCCCACATGCACCGACTTCTTCCCCACGGCGAGCTCCCCGGGCGCCAGCCCGTCCCGCTCGGCATCGGGCACCACCGACCGCACCTTGAGCCGCTCGCCCCGGAACACCGTCCACGCCCCCGGCGCGGGCGCGCACCCGCGCACCACCCGGTCCACCCGCAGCGCCGGCGCCGTCCAGTCGATCTGCGCGTCCGCCACCTCGATCTTCGGTGCGAGCGTCACGCCCTCGTCCGGCTGCGGCCGCGCCTGCAGCGTGCCGTCCTCGATGCCGTCCATCGTCGCGGCCAGCAGCCCGGACCCGGCGAAGGCGAGCCTGGTCAGCAGGTCGCCGCTGGTGTCCGTCGGCCGGATCGCCTCCGTCACCACCCCGTACACCGGACCGGAGTCGAGCCCCTCCTCGATCTGGAAGGTGGAGGCCCCGGTCATCTCGTCCCCGGCGAGGATCGAGTGCTGCACGGGAGCGGCGCCGCGCCACGCGGGCAGCAGCGAGAAGTGCAGGTTCACCCATCCGTGCGCCGGGATGTCGAGCGCGACCTTCGGCAGCAGCGCCCCGTACGCCACCACCGGGCAGCAGTCCGGGGCGATCTCGCGCAGCCGGGCGAGGAAGTCCTCCTCCCGCGGCCGCCCCGGCTTGAGCACCTCGATGCCCTCTTCCGCCGCCCGCTCGGCCACCGGGCTCGCCACCATCCGCCGCCCGCGCCCCGCGGGCGCGTCGGGTCGGGTGACCACGGCGACGACCTCGTGCCGCGGCGAGGCGATCAGGGCGTCGAGGGCGGGTACGGCAACCTCGGGCGTGCCGGCGAAGACGAGCCTCATCAGGGGCGTGTCACCTTTCGGGGGACGTGCGGCGGAGCGGGGCCAGTCTAAGGCGCGTACGCAGGGGCGTACGCATGACGTCAACGCGCTGCGGACAACTGTCCGCACGCCCCCGAAGCGTGACCGTGTGCGCACTGCCGCGTTGTCTAGTGAGATTGACGGATTCGGGGACAGCGCGACGCGTACGGCTCGGGACGAGGCCGCCGCCGGGTTGTCCCCGCTACGACTTCGACGCCGGTTCGAGAGGCTCTTTCATGGCCGACCACGCAACGCACGACGCCCAGGCACGGGCCAGCCTGCAGCTCCTGGTGAGGGATATCGAGCGGGTCCGCCGACAGGTGGATGCGCTGCGCACCCTGACCGCCCAGCTCGGCAATGTCTACAGGCCGCGGCGCACGGGCCCGTCCACGGGCTTCGTCGTTTACGGCCGGGCGCCCGCGCCCACAGTGCGGCTCGCGCAGGAGCTGCGGGACAGCGTGGAGACGCTGGTGACAGCCGCCGTGGACTTCGACCGTTCCCTCGGCTTCTCCTGGGACGCGGTGGGCTCCGCGCTGGGGGTCACCAAGCAGGCAGTGCACCGCCGGTACGGCGCCCGCCGCGGCACGGCGCAGCAGAGCGCCGAGACCGCAGCGCATGTGACGCCCGCTCCGGGCACCGCCGCGCCGCGGGCGCTGCCGGTCGTACCCGCAGCGCGTCCGGCTCCGAGCGAGGGCGCCACGGCACCGTCCCCGCTGCACGACCGGGGCGAGCGCAGCCCGGCCCCCTCTCCCCTGCACGACCGCGGCGACCGCGGCCCGGCCCCCTCCCCGCTGCACGACCGCAGCGAGGTCGGCGCAGCGCAGAAGTACTGAGCGCCACCACACACGACCCGGTTGGCCAACCCGCAGGCTAAGAGCCTGTGATGAAGCCCTCGCCGCACCGGCGGGAGCCTCATCACAGGCTCTTAGCCGCTCTCGGCGGCGTAAGCCGACATCCGCCGGGTCAGCCGACATCCGCCGGGTCAGCCGACATCCGCCGGATCAGCCGACATCCGCCGGATCAGCCGATACCCGCCGACTCAGCCGATACCCGCCGACTCAGCCGATATCCGCCGGATCCACCCGCACCCGCACCGGCGCCTGATCCCCCCTGGCCATCCGCGCCGCGACCGCCGTCTTCACCGCCGCCGCCAGCGCGGCCCCCCGCCCGGGCGGCACCCGCAGCAGCACCCGCTCCCAGCCGTCCGCACCGTCCGTTACGGGCCTGGGCCCCCGCCGCCCGCCGGGCGGTCCCGGCGGCGCCACCGGCACCGGACCCAGCACATCCGCCTCCTCCGGCAGCTGCACCGCCGGCACGAACTCCCGTACCGCCGCGGCCGGTCCGGCCACCGCGATCATGCGCGACACCGGCGGGAAGCCCAGCTCCGCCCGCTCCGCGA
Source organism: Streptomyces coryli (assembly GCF_011044975.1). Lineage (GTDB taxonomy): Bacteria > Actinomycetota > Actinomycetes > Streptomycetales > Streptomycetaceae > Streptomyces > Streptomyces coryli. The sequence continues at coordinate 31,031 of NZ_JAAKZV010000008.1, forward strand.
GCTCGCGGGCCGCGAAGCCCGCCGGGTCCCAGCGCACCAGCGCCTGCACCGGCCGCTGCGCCGGATCGGCGACGATCACGACCGTGCCCCCCTCGGCCTGCCCGCGGACCAGCGCGGCCGCGTCCAGCCAGCGCCGCAGCGCCTCCTCCCCGGCGCGCAGGTCGGGGCGCGAGAGCAGCGCCCAGCCGTCCAGCAGCAGGGCCGCCGCATAGCCGCCCTCGGCCACGGGCTCGGCCCCCGGCGTGCTCACCACGAGCGCCGGCTCGCCGGCGACCCGCTCCAGCACATGCTCCCGCCCGGACGTCCGCACCGGCACCTCGGGAAAGGCCCGGCCCAACTCCTCAGCGGTCCGCCGCGCGCCGACGATCTGCGCCCGCAGCCGCGTCGAACCGCACTCCACGCACGAGTAATCCGCGACGGTGTCACCGCACCACCCGCACCGCAGCGCCTCACCGCTCCCCGGACTCTCCAGCGGGCCCGCGCACTTGCGGCACCTCGCCGGCGTCCGGCACCGCTCGCACGCCAGCCGCGGCGCATACCCCCGGCGCGGCACCTGCACCAGCACCGGACCGAGCTTGAGCCCTTCGCGGACCGCCTGCCACGCCACCGTCGGCAGCCGCGCGGCCCGCGCCGCCGCGTCCCGCGCCTGATCGTTCTCCCCCACGGTCCGTACGACAGGAGCGGCCGCCCGCACCACGTCACGCGCCGCCTCGACCGGCCGCGCCCACCCGGTCTCCACCAGCTGCGCCGCCTCCACGGTCCGCGAATGCGCGCCCAGCAGAAAGCCGCACTTCTCATGCGCCGCCCGCAGCAGCAGCACCTCGCGCGCATGCGGCTGCGGCGCATGCTGCTCGCTGTGGCTGCCGTCCCCGTCGTCCCAGATCGCTACGAGCCCCAGCCGCCGCACCGGCGCGAACATCGCCGCCCGGGTGCCGACCACCGCCCGCACGGCCCCGCGATTGATGGACAGCCACCGCCGATACCGCTCCTCGGGCCCGCTCTCGGCGGCGAGCAGCACATGCTGCCCCTCCCCCACCAGCGCCTTCAGCGCGGAGTCCACCCGGGCAGCGGCCCGCCCGTCCGGTACGACGACGAGCGCCCCGCGCCCCGAAGCCAGCGTGGCGGCGACGGCCCGCGCGATCTCATCCGGCCAATGCGGCCCGGGAAGTGCGTCCCAGACGGCCCGCGGCGCATCCCCCCGCGCCAGCGCCTGCAGAAAGGACGCCCCGTCCCCGTACCGCCCCCAGGGCCCGACCGGGTCCTCGGGCGCCGGCGGCAGCGCGGGCGGCGCCGGGCTCTCCTCGCCCTCCGCCTTGGCCCGCCGCGGCGGCACGGCCAGCTGCACCACATCGGCAAGCGACCCGGCATAGCGATCGGCAACGGCCCGGCACAGACCGAGCAGTTCGGGACCCAGCACCACCTCGGGCGACAGCACCTGCGCGAGCCGCGCCAGCGGCCCCCCGTAATCGCTCTCGGCAAGCCGCTCGACGATGAACCCGTCGTGCAGCTCCCCGCCTTCACGCCGCCCCTTGACGACCCGCGCCCCGAACCGCACCCGCACCCGCACCCCGGGCTGCGCCTCGGCGTCCATGTCGGCGGGCACCGCATAGTCGAAATACCGGTCGAGGTGCGTCAGCCCCTTGTCGACCAGCACCCGCGCCACGGGCAACTCCGCGGCCAGCGGCGCCCCCCGCCACGTCCGCGGCTTGGCCCGCGGCTTCTTGGCCTCCCGCACGGTCTCGCGAATCAGCGCAAGCTGCTCGCCTCCCGGTGGGGAGGTGTCGGGCTCGTCGTCTGCGCTGCTCACGTATCCGTTCTACCGGATGGGAGTGACAGTCCGCGCACGCGGGCGCCCCGGCACCTGTTCGAGGCAGGTACCGGGGCGCCCGGTGCGTACGAAGCTCTGCGGACTACAGGCCGGAAGCCTTCCGCAGCGCGTCCGTGCGGTCCGTCTTCTCCCAGGTGAAGTCCGGGTGCTCGCGGCCGAAGTGGCCGTAAGCCGCGGTCTCGGAGTAGATCGGGCGCAGCAGGTGCAGGTCGCGGATGATCGCGGCCGGGCGGAGGTCGAAGACCTCGGAGATGGCCTGCTCGATCTTCTCCGGCTCCACCGTGGCGGTGCCGAAGGTCTCGACGAAGAGGCCGACCGGCTCGGCCTTGCCGATCGCGTAGGCGACCTGGACCTCGCAGCGGGCGGCGAGGCCGGCCGCGACGACGTTCTTGGCGACCCAGCGCATCGCGTACGCCGCGGAGCGGTCGACCTTGGACGGGTCCTTGCCGGAGAAGGCGCCGCCGCCGTGCCGGGCCATGCCGCCGTACGTGTCGATGATGATCTTCCGGCCGGTCAGGCCCGCGTCGCCCATCGGGCCGCCGACCTCGAAGCGGCCGGTGGGGTTGACCAGCAGCCGGTAGCCCTCGGTGTCGAGCTTGATGCCGTCCTCGAGCAGCGCGGCCAGCTCCGGCTCCACCACGAACTCGCGGATGTCGGGGGCGAGCAGCGAGTCCAGGTCGATGTCCGAGGCGTGCTGGGACGAGACGACGACGGTGTCCAGGCGGACCGCCTTGTCGCCGTTGTACTCGATGGTGACCTGGGTCTTGCCGTCGGGGCGCAGGTAGGGGATGGTCCCGTTCTTCCGGACCTCCGACAGCCGCTTGGACAGCCGGTGCGCCAGGTGGATCGGCAGCGGCATCAGCGACGGCGTCTCGTCGGTCGCGTAACCGAACATCAGGCCCTGGTCGCCCGCGCCCTGCTTGTCGAGCTCGTCCTCGTCGCCCTCGACGCGCTTCTCGTACGCCGTGTCGACGCCCTGCGCGATGTCGGGGGACTGCGAGCCGATGGACACCGAGACGCCACAGGAGGCGCCGTCGAAGCCCTTCTTCGACGAGTCGTAGCCGATCTCGAGGATCTTCGAGCGCACGAGGGTGGCGATGTCGGCATACGCCGTCGTCGTGACCTCTCCGGCCACATGCACCTGACCGGTGGTGATCAGCGTCTCGACCGCGACGCGGGACGCGGGGTCCTGCTGCAGGAGGGCGTCGAGGATGGTGTCGCTGATCTGGTCAGCGATCTTGTCGGGGTGACCTTCGGTCACGGACTCCGAAGTGAAAAGACGGCGGGACACATCGCTCCCTGGGTTGCAGCGGCTGCTGGCTATCAATAGTGGACCGTATCCCGGGAGAGCTCCCCCGAGGCCGATCCGGGCACAGTTTATCTGCCGGAATCCCCGTGGCCACAACCACGTCTCGATCTGTGGATGGCGTGTGACCTGGGGATCTTCCGGTTCACGCGATATTCATCGACCGTTCTGCGCTGGAGTGTCGGCTTCCGGGCCGCGCTGCAGCCGGGTGGCCACCAGGTCCCAGACGGTGTCCGCGAGGGACTCCTTGGGCCCGTACGGGACCGGCGTCTCGGAGCCGTCGGCGCCGAGGACGACGGCCTCGTTGTCCGCCGAGCCGAAGGTCTTCTTCTCCCCGACCTCATTGACGACCAGCAGGTCACAGCGCTTGCGGGCCAGCTTGGCGCGGCCGTTCGCCAGCACGTCGTCGGTCTCGGCGGCGAAGCCGACGACCACCTGGCCCTCGCGGGCCCGCTCGGCGGAGATCTCGGCGAGGATGTCGGGATTACGGGTCAGCCGGACCGGGTCCGGCTCCTGGCCGTCCTTCTTCTTGATCTTCCCGGCGCGGTATACGGCCGGGCGGAAATCGGCCACCGCCGCCGCCATCACCACGGCGTCGGCGTCCGCGGCCGCCTTCACCATCGCCTCGCGCAGCTGCAGCGCGGTCCCGACCCGGACGACGTCCGCGCCGGCCGGGACCGGCAGATCGGTGTTGGCGGCGACCAGGGTGACCTGGGCGCCGCGGGCGAGGGCGGTACGGGCGAGGGCGAAGCCCTGCTTGCCGGTGGAGCGGTTGCCGAGGTAGCGGACCGGGTCGAGCGGCTCGCGGGTGCCGCCGGCGCTGATCACGATGCGGCGGCCGATGAGGTCCTGGGCCAGGCCTGAGGCGCCGCGGGCCAGCACCCGGCGGGCGACCTCGAAGATCTCCTCCGGCTCCGGGAGCCGGCCCTTGCCGGTGTCCACGCCGGTGAGGCGGCCGACCGCGGGCTCGATGACGATGGCACCGCGGGAGCGGAGGATGGCCACATTGGTCTGGGTGGCGGGGTGCTCCCACATCTCGGTGTGCATCGCCGGGGCGAAGACGACCGGGCAGGTGGCCGTGAGCAGGGTGTTCGTCAGCAGGTCGTCGGCGAGGCCGAGGGCGGCCTTGGCGAGCATGTCGGCGGTGGCGGGGGCGACGATCACCAGGTCGGCGGAGCGGCCGATGCGGACGTGCGGGACCTCGTGGACGTTCTCCCACACCTCGGTGGCGGCCGGCTTGCCGGAGAGCGCGGACCAGGTGGCCTCGCCGACGAAGTGCAGGGCGGACGCGGTGGGCACCACCTGCACGTCGTGGCCGGACTCGGTGAGTCTGCGCAGCAGCTCGCACGCCTTGTAGGCAGCGATGCCGCCGCTCACCCCGAGCACGACCTTCGGCTTGGCTGTCTGGGTCACGTCTGGGTCCCCACCCTTCCGGTCAAACGATTCTGTACTCCCCCATCACACACCACGGGCCCGGCAGGTGCGCTGCCGGGCCCGGGAAAACGTTCTGTGCGGCGTACTGCTCAGGTCGCCGGGGCCTCCACGGCCTCGGAGGTGAGCAGGCCGGCGTTGATCTCGCGCAGGGCGATCGAGAGCGGCTTCTCGTGCACGTGGGTGTCGACGAGCGGGCCGACGTACTCAAGCAGACCCTCGCCGAGCTGCGAGTAGTACGCGTTGATCTGGCGCGCACGCTTGGCGGCGTAGATCACCAGGCTGTACTTCGAGTCGGTGGCCTCGAGCAGCTCGTCGATGGGCGGGTTAATGATGCCCTCGGGCGCGTTCATAGGAGAGGACAACTCTCAGGCCTTCCGTAAATGATCATGATCAGTCTGAAACCTGCATCAAGGCTAGCAGCTCGCGCGCAACATCCTCGACGGAGGTATTGACAAGCGTGGAGTCGAACTCACTCTCCGCCGCCAGCTCGGTCTTCGCGGCCTCGAGCCGCCGCTCGATCACCTCGGGCGGCTCGGTGCCGCGCCCGGTCAGCCGTCGGACCAGCTCGTCCCAGCTGGGCGGGGCCAGGAAGACCAGCTGCGCGTCGGGCATCGACTGGCGGACCAGCCGGGCGCCCTGCAGGTCGATCTCCAGCAGTACCGGCTCACCGTTCTCCAGCCGCTCCTGCACCGCCTTGCGCGGGGTGCCGTAGCGGTTCCCGGAGAACTCCGCCCACTCGAGCAGATCGCCATTGGCGACCAGCTTGTCGAACTCCTCGTCGGAGACGAAGTAGTACTGCACGCCGTGCTTCTCACCCGGCCGCGGATGGCGGGTGGTCGCCGAGACGGAGAGCCAGACCTCGGGGTGGACCTTGCGCATATGAGCGACGACCGTGCTCTTGCCGACCCCGGAGGGGCCGGAGAGCACGGTCAGCCGCGGACGTTCACTCATGCAGCGATTATCCCGGTTCCCAGGAGTGCCATTGACAACTGGCACGGGAATCAGGCGCTGGCGCCGCCGAACTCACGCTCGAGCGACGCAATCTGGTTGGAGCCAAGGCCACGCACCCGGCGGCTCTCGGAGATGCCGAGCCGCTCCATGATCTGCTTGGCGCGGACCTTGCCCACGCCCGGGAGCGACTCCAGCAGGGCGGAGACCTTCATCTTGCCGATGACATCGTTCTCCTGGCCCTGCTTGATGACCTCGTGCAGGGAGGCGCCGGAGTGCTTCAGTCGATTCTTGACCTCGGCGCGCTCCCGGCGAGCCGCGGCGGCCTTCTCGAGCGCGGCTGCGCGCTGTTCAGGGGTAAGGGGCGGAAGAGCCACGCCTACGTCACCTCGGATGTCGAACTTGTCGGATACGGACCGGTGTGGAACCTAGTCGCCCCGCACCTGCGGAGCAACGAGCAACGCGCTGGTGCACGCGCTCTGAAAACGGAGACTAGCGGCCGAGTCCGCTCGAGTCAGCGAGAACAGCGGAAAAGTCCTGGTCAGACTGAGATTGCTTGGCAATTCGTACGCTTATTGACCGCTTTGTCCATACGCATCCCGTACCTCGTCGGCCAGACGTGCGGCAGCCGCACGCAGGCCGTTTACGTCCGGGCCATGGCTCAGCACCCCGCGACTGACGCTGGGGAGCACATTTCGGAGCGCGGCTCCGAAGACCCCGGGAAGGTCCGCGGGAGTCGCGCCCTGGGCACCGATGCCGGGGGCGAGGAGGGGTCCGTTGACGGCGAGGTCGACGCCCGCGTCGCCGAGCGTCGCGCCGACGACCGCGCCCACGGAGCCGAGCGGGTCCGCGCCGCGGTTCTCGGCGGCGATGTGGTCGAGCATCACCTGGGCGAGGACGCGGCCGTCCGCCGCCGTGGCGCGCTGCACCTCGGCGCCCTCCGGGTTGGAGGTGAGGCCGAGGACGAAGACGCCCGCCCCGGAGACGTGCGCGGCGTCCAGCGCCGGGCGCAGCGAGCCGAAGCCGAGATACGGGCTCACGGTCAGCGCGTCCGAGAACAGCGGGCTGTCCTTGTCCAGGAAGGCGGCCGCGTACGCGCCCATGGTGGAGCCGATGTCACCGCGCTTGGCGTCCATCAGCACCAGCGCCCCGGCGGCGCGGGCGTCGGCGACGGCGCGCTCCAGGACGGCGATGCCGCGGGAGCCGAAGCGCTCGAAGAAGGCGGACTGCGGCTTGAGCACGGCCGTACGGTCGGCGAGCGCCTCGACGACGGTGTGGGTGAACCGCTCCAGGCCCGCCACGTCGTCGTTCAGGCCCCACGCGGTCAGGAGCGAGGCATGCGGGTCGATGCCCACGCACAGCGGGCCGCGGGTGTCCATGGCGGCCCGCAGGCGGGTGCCGAAGGGCTCGATGGCGCTCATGCGTCCGTCCTCACGTCGGCGCCGACAGCGTCGGCGAGGGTGGCGTACGGGGAGTCGGCCAGCAGCTCGGCAAGGCCGCGGTGGAGCTTGCGGGGCCACAGCGGGCCCTCGTAGATGAAGGCGCTGTAGCCCTGGACGAGCGTGGCGCCGGCGAGGATGCGCTCCCAGGCGTCCGCGGCGGTCTCGATGCCGCCGGCGCCGATGAGGGTCACGCCGCGGTCGCCCACGCGCCCGTACAGCCGCCGCAGGACCTCCAGCGAGCGCGCCTTCAGCGGCGCCCCGGACAGGCCGCCGGCGCCGCAGGCCTCGACCTCGCCGGCGGGGGTCTGCAGGCCCTCGCGGGAGATGGTGGTGTTCGTCGCGATGATGCCGTCGAGGCCGAGCTCGACCGCGAGGTCTGCGACCTCGTCCACGTCCTCGTCGGCGAGGTCGGGAGCGATCTTCACCAGCAGCGGAACGCGGCGCGATGTCGTACGGTCCGCGGCCTCGCGGACAGCCGTCAGCAGCGGGCGGAGGTGCTCGACGGCCTGGAGGTTGCGCAGGCCAGGGGTGTTCGGGGAGGAGACGTTCACGACGAGGTAGTCGGCGTGCCCGGCGAGGCGCTCGGTGGAGGTGACGTAGTCCGCGATTGCCTCCGTTTCGGGGACCACCTTTGTCTTGCCGATGTTGACGCCGACGATCGCGTTCGGGCGGTACGGGGTGCGCTGCCCGGCCGTGCGGCGGGCCAGGCGGGCGGCCACGGCGGCCGAGCCGTCGTTGTTGAAGCCCATGCGGTTGATCAGCGCGCGGTCGGCCGGCAGCCGGAAGAGGCGCTTCTTCTCATTGCCGGGCTGCGGCTGCCCGGTGACGGTGCCGATCTCGACGAAGTCGAAGCCCAGCATGGTCAGCCCGTCGATGCCGACGGCGTTCTTGTCGAAGCCGGCGGCCAGGCCGAAGGGGCCGGGGAGGTCGAGCCCGAGCGCCTTGATCCGCAGCGACGGGTGCTTCGGGGCGGCGGTCAGCCGCACGCCGCCGCGCACCGCCGGGGTGGCGGCCGCGGTGCGGATGGCGTTGAAGGCCAGGTGGTGGGCCTTCTCCGGGTCCATCCGCTTGAAGCCGTACTTGAAGAGGAGGGGGTACATGCGGTCCTTCTTCCGGTACGGGCCCCGCCGGCGTGGATGGCCGGCGGGGCCCGTAAAGGCGGCTACTTGGTGGCGCGGGCGGCGTTCAGGTGCTCCGCGTGGTCCTGCAGGGACCGGACGCCGACCTCGCCCCGGGTGAGCGCCTCGATTCCCTGTACGGCGGCGGCGAGGGCCTGCACCGTGGTCAGGCACGGGACGCCGCGGGCGACGGAGGCGGTGCGGATGTCGTAGCCGTCGAGGCGGCCACCCGTACCGAACGGGGTGTTGACGATCAGGTCGACCTCACCGTCGTGGATGAGCTGGACGATTGTCGGCTCGCCGTTCGGCCCGGTGCCCTCGGACTTCTTACGGACCACGGTGGCGTGGATGCCGTTGCGCTTGAGGACCTCGGCGGTGCCGGAGGTGGCCAGCAGCTCGAAGCCGTGCTGGACCAGCTCGCGGGCCGGGAAGATCATCGAGCGCTTGTCACGGTTGGCGACCGAGATGAACGCCTTGCCCTTGGTCGGCAGCGCGCCATAGGCCGCGGCCTGCGACTTGGCGTACGCCGAGCCGAAGACCTCGTCGATGCCCATGACCTCGCCGGTGGAGCGCATCTCCGGGCCGAGGATGGTGTCCACCCCGCGGCCGTGGATGTCGCGGAAGCGGGACCAGGGCAGCACGGCCTCCTTGACGGAGATCGGCGCGTCCAGCGGCAGCGTGCCGCCGTCGCCCTCGGCCGGGAGCATGCCCTCCGCGCGCAGCTCGGCGACGGTGGCGCCGAGGGAGATGCGGGCGGCGGCCTTGGCCAGCGGTACCGCGGTGGCCTTCGAGGTGAAGGGGACGGTGCGGGAGGCGCGCGGGTTGGCCTCCAGGACGTAGAGGATGTCGCCGGCCAGCGCGAACTGGATGTTGATCAGTCCGCGGACCCCGACGCCCTTCGCGATGGCCTCGGTTGAAGCCCGCAGCCGCTTGATGTCGTAGCCGCCGAGCGTGATCGGCGGCAGCGCGCACGCCGAGTCGCCGGAGTGGATGCCGGCCTCCTCGATGTGCTCCATGACGCCGCCGAGGTAGAGCTCCTCGCCGTCGTAGAGCGCGTCCACGTCGATCTCGATGGTGTCATCGAGGAAGCGGTCGATCAGGACCGGGTGCTCGGAGATCAGGCCCGCGTGCCGCTCCAGGTAGCCGGCCAGCGACGGCTCGTCGTAGACGATCTCCATGCCGCGGCCGCCGAGGACGTACGACGGACGGACCATGACCGGGTAGCCGATGCCGGACGCGATGTCCTTGGCCTCGTCGAAGGAGTACGCGGTGCCGTACTTCGGCGCCGGCAGCCCGGCCTCGGTGAGGACGCGGCCGAAGGCGCCGCGCTCCTCGGCGAGGTCGATGGCCTCGGGTGACGTGCCGACGATCGGGACGCCGTTCTCCTTGAGCGCCTTCGCCAGGCCCAGCGGGGTCTGGCCGCCGAGCTGGACGATGACCCCTGCCACCGGGCCCGCCTGCTGCTCGGCGTGCACGATCTCCAGGACGTCCTCGAGGGTGAGCGGCTCGAAGTACAGCCGGTCGGAGGTGTCGTAGTCGGTGGAGACCGTCTCCGGGTTGCAGTTGACCATGACGGTCTCGTAGCCCGCGTCGCTGAGCGCGAAGGAGGCGTGCACGCAGGAGTAGTCGAACTCGATGCCCTGGCCGATGCGGTTGGGTCCCGAGCCGAGGATGATGACGGCCGGCTTCTCGCGGGCCGCGACCTCGGTCTCCTCGTCGTAAGAGGAGTAGAAGTACGGCGTCTTGGCCGCGAACTCCGCCGCGCACGTGTCGACCGTCTTGTAGACCGGCCGGATGCCGAGCGCGTGCCGGACCTCGCGTACGACGTCCTCCCGCAAGCCGCGGATCTCCCCGATCTGGGCGTCGGAGAAGCCGTGCCGCTTGGCGTGGGCCAGCAGGTCCGGGCCGAGCTTGTCGGCCTCCGCGATCTCGTCGGCGACCTCCTTGATGAGGAAGAGCTGGTCGACGAACCACGGGTCGATCTTGGTGGCGTCGAAGACCTCCTCGGCGGTGGCGCCGGCGCGGATGGCCTGCATGACCGTGTTCAGGCGGCCGTCGGTCGGAGTCTTTGCGACCTCCAGCAGCTCGGCCTTGTCGCCGGGCTCGCCGGTGAAGGCGAACTGGCTGCCCTTCTTCTCGATCGAGCGCATCGCCTTCTGCAGCGCCTCGGTGAAGTTACGGCCCAGGGCCATGGCCTCGCCGACCGACTTCATCGTGGTGGTGAGGGTGGCGTCGGCGCTCGGGAACTTCTCGAAGGCGAAGCGCGGCACCTTCACCACGACGTAGTCGAGGGTCGGCTCGAAGGACGCCGGGGTCTCCTCGGTGATGTCGTTCGGGATCTCGTCCAGGGTGTAGCCCACGGCGAGCTTCGCGGCGATCTTGGCGATCGGGAAGCCGGTGGCCTTGGAGGCGAGGGCGGACGAGCGGGAGACGCGCGGGTTCATCTCGATGACGATGACCCGGCCGTCCTCGGGGTTGACCGCGAACTGGATGTTGCAGCCGCCGGTGTCGACGCCGACCTCGCGGATGATCGCGATGCCGACGTCCCGCAGGATCTGGTACTCCCGGTCGGTCAGCGTCATCGCCGGCGCGACCGTGATCGAGTCGCCGGTGTGCACGCCCATCGGGTCGAAGTTCTCGATGGAGCAGACGACCACGACGTTGTCGTTCTTGTCGCGCATCAGCTCCAGCTCGTACTCCTTCCAGCCGAGGATGGACTCCTCCAGGAGCACCTCGGTGGTGGGAGACAAAGTCAGACCCTGCCCGGCGATGCGGCGCAGCTCCTCCTCATCGTGCGCGAAGCCGGAGCCCGCGCCGCCCATGGTGAAGGAGGGGCGGACCACGACCGGGTAGCCGCCGAGCTCCTCGACGCCCTTGAGGACGTCGTCCATGGAGTGGCAGATGTAGGAGCGGGCGGACTCGCCGTGCCCGATCTTCTTGCGGACCTCCTCGACGACGTCCTTGAAGAGGTCGCGGTCCTCGCCCTTGTTGATGGCCTCGACGTTGGCGCCGATGAGCTCGACGCCGTACTTCTCGAGGACGCCCTGCTCGTGCATGGAGATGGCCGTGTTCAGGGCCGTCTGGCCGCCGAGGGTCGGCAGCAGCGCGTCCGGGCGCTCCTTGGCGATGATCTTCTCGACGAACTCCGGGGTGATCGGCTCGACATAGGTCGCGTCGGCGATCTCCGGGTCAGTCATGATCGTCGCCGGGTTGGAGTTGACGAGGATGACCCGCAGGCCCTCGGCCTTGAGCACGCGGCAGGCCTGGGTGCCGGAGTAGTCGAACTCGGCTGCCTGGCCGATGACGATCGGGCCGGAGCCGATGACCAGGACGGACTGGATATCGGTGCGCTTAGGCACGCTGGCCCTCCATGAGCTCTACGAAGCGGTCGAACAGGTACGCGGCGTCGTGCGGGCCCGCGGCCGCCTCGGGGTGGTACTGGACGCTGAAGGCCGGCTGGTCGAGCAGCTGCAGCCCCTCGACGACGTCGTCGTTGAGGCAGACGTGCGTGACCTCGGCGCGGCCGTAGGGGGTGTCGAAGGGGCCGTCGAGCGGGGCGTCCACGGCGAAGCCGTGGTTGTGCGCCGTGACCTCGACCTTGCCGGTCGTACGGTCCTGGACCGGCTGGTTGATGCCGCGGTGGCCGTACTTGAGCTTGAAGGTGCCCTGGCCGAGCGCGCGGCCGAAGAGCTGGTTGCCGAAGCAGATGCCGAAGAGCGGGGTCTTGCGCTCCAGCACGCCCTTGACCAGCGAGACCGGGTGGTCGGCGGTGGCGGGGTCGCCGGGGCCGTTGGAGAAGAAGACGCCGTCGGGGTTCACCGCGTAGATGTCCTCGACCGTGGCGCTGCCCGGCAGCACGTGCACCTCGATGCCGCGCTCGGCCATGCGGTGCGGGGTCATGCCCTTGATACCGAGGTCGACGGCGGCGACGGTGAAGCGCTTCTCGCCGATGGCGGGGACCACGTACGGCTCGGTGGTGGCCACCTGCTCGTACAGGCTGGCGCCCTTCATCTGCGGGGCGGCCTGGACGCGCTGGAGCAGCGCGGCGTCGTCGGCGAGGGCCTCGCCGGAGAAGATGCCGACGCGCATGGCGCCGCGCTCGCGCAGGTGCCGGGTCAGCGCGCGGGTGTCGATGCCGCTGATGCCGACGATGCCCTGCTTGGCGAGCTCCTCGTCGAGGGAGCGCTGGGCGCGCCAGTTGGAGGGCTTGCGGGCGGGGTCGCGGACCACATAACCCGCCACCCAGATCTGCCCGGACTCCGGGTCCTCGTCGTTCACGCCGGTGTTGCCGACGTGCGGGGCGGTCATGACGACCACCTGCCCCTTGTACGACGGGTCCGTCAGGGTCTCCTGGTAGCCGGTCATGCCGGTGGAGAAGACGGCCTCGCCGACGGTCTCCCCCACCGCGCCGTACGCCCGGCCGCGGAAGGTGCGGCCGTCCTCCAGGACGAGCACCGCGGGTGCCTTCGGGGTCGTCATCGTGCGCCTTCCCTCGTGTCTTGCTTGTCGTTCGAAGATGCAGCATTTACGGCCGCGACCCACTCGGGGTGCTCGGCCGCGTGGTCGGAGCGGAAGCCGGAGTCGTACTCCTTGCCGCCGTGCTCCCAGGTGATCACCAGCAGGCCGCCCTCGGTGAGGACCTTGCCGGCGATGCCCTTGTCGAGCCGGGCCTCGCGCAGCTGTCCGGCCGGGATGAAGAAGTCGGTGGCCCCGGGCCGTACGACCGCGAGCCCTTGCTCCGAAAGGGTGAGCTCGGCGCGGCTGCGGACGCCCAGGCCGTGCGCGACGATCCGGTCGAGCCACTGCCCGGCGGTGGTGGAGCCGTGGTAGCGGCCGGCCATCGTGAGCTTCGCCGGGCCCGGGTCATCGGGGATGGCCGTCAGCTCCGGCACGTCCGACTGGAGCACCTTCCGCCAGGTCCAGCCCTGCCGCATCAGCCAGTAGCAGAGCGCGATGAAGAGCAGCAGCCCCACGACCCAGCCGATGCGGGACGCCCAGTCGGTGACCTCCTGGGACTTCCGCTCGTCGGCGAGCAGGATCAGCGGGGTCACGCCAGCTCACCGCCGGAGACGGTGGCGTGGCCGCGCAGGAACGTGTGCGTGACGCGACCCGGCAGCTCGCGGCCCTCGTACGGGGTGTTGCGGCTGCGGGAGGCGAAGCCGGTGGGGTCCACGTTTCCACGGTAGGCCGGATCGACGAGGACGATATTGGCGGGCTCACCGGCGGCGACCGGCCGCCCGTGGCCGCCCAGCCGCCCGATCTCGGCGGGCCGGAAGGACATCCGGTCGGCGACCGCGGCCCAGTCCAGCATCCCGGTCTCGACCATCGTCTGCTGCACGACGGAGAGGGCGGTCTCCAGGCCGACCATGCCCATGGCCGCCGCGCCCCACTCGCAGTCCTTGTCCTCGTGCGGGTGCGGGGCGTGGTCGGTGGCGACGCAGTCGATGGTGCCGTCGGCGAGCGCCTCGCGCAGCGCCATGACGTCCTTCTCCGTACGCAGCGGCGGGTTGACCTTGTAGACCGGGTTGTACGAGCGGACCAGCTCGTCGGTCAGCAGCAGGTGGTGCGGAGTGACCTCGGCGGTGACGTTCCAGCCCTTGGACTTCGCCCAGCGGACGATCTCCACCGAACCGGCCGTGGACAGATGGCAGATGTGCACGCGCGAGCCGACGTGGGCGGCGAGCAGCACATCGCGGGAGATGATCGACTCCTCGGCGACGGCCGGCCAGCCGCCGAGCCCCAGCTCGGCGGAGACGATGCCCTCGTTCATCTGGGCGCCCTCGGTCAGCCGCGGCTCCTGCGCGTGCTGCGCGATGACGCCGTCGAAGGCCTTCACGTACTCGAGCGCCCGGCGCATGATCACGGCGTCGTCGACGCACTTGCCGTCGTCGGAGAAGACCACGACGCCGGCGGCGGAGTCGTGCATGGCGCCGAGCTCGGCGAGCTGCTTGCCCTCCAGCCCGACGGTGACGGCGCCGACCGGCTGCACGTCGCAGTAGCCGGACTCCTTGCCGAGCCGCCAGACCTGCTCGACGACGCCGGCGGTGTCGGCGACCGGGAAGGTGTTGGCCATGGCGTGCACGGCGGTGAAGCCGCCCTTGGCCGCGGCGCGGGTGCCGGTGAGGACGGTCTCGGAGTCCTCGCGGCCGGGCTCGCGGAGATGGGTGTGCAGGTCGACGAGGCCCGGCAGCAGAATCTGGCCGTCCGCCTCGATCACCTGGGCGCCGTCGGCGCTCAGCCCCGTACCCACCTCTGCGATGCGCTCGCCCTCGATGAGGACGTCCTGGACGTCGCCCCCCAGCACCTTCGCGCCGCGAATAAGGATCTTGCTCGTGCTCACTTGGGGGTCTCCTCGGTGCGGGTGGGATTGGCGGCGGCGACGGCGGGTTCGTTCCCGCCGAGCAGCAGGTACATCACGGCCATGCGGATCGAGACGCCGTTGGCGACCTGCTCCACGATGGTCGAACGGTGGGAGTCGGCGACCTCGGCGGAGATCTCCATGCCGCGGTTCATCGGCCCGGGGTGCATGACGAGCGCGTGCTCCTGCATACGGGCCATGCGGTCGCCGTCGAGGCCGTAGCGGCGCGCGTACTCCCGCTCGGTCGGGAAGAACGCGGCGTTCATCCGCTCGCGCTGCACCCGCAGCATCATCACGGCGTCGGACTTCGGGATGACGGCGTCGAGGTCGTACGAGACCTCGCACGGCCAGCTCTCGACGCCGATCGGCAGCAGGGTTGGCGGGGCGACCAGGGTCACCTCGGCGCCCAGGGTGTGCAGCAGGTGGACGTTGGAGCGGGCGACGCGGCTGTGCAGGACATCGCCGACGATGGTGATCTTGCGCCCGGCCAGGTCGCGCCCGGTGCCGTCGCCGGGGCCCTGGTGCATGGTCGGGCCGCCGTCCGCGGCACCGGCCAGGTGGCGGCGCATGGTGAAGGCGTCCAGCAGCGCCTGCGTCGGGTGCTCGTGCGTCCCGTCGCCCGCGTTGATCACGCTGCCGTCGAGCCAGCCGGAGCCGGCGAGGCGGTGCGGGGCGCCGGAGGCGTGGTGGCGCACGACCACCGCGTCCGCGCCCATGGCCTGCAGGGTCAGGGCGGTGTCCTTGAGGGACTCGCCCTTGGAGACGGAGGAGCCCTTGGCGGAGAAGTTGATGACGTCCGCCGACAGCCGCTTGGCGGCGGCCTCGAAGGAGATGCGGGTGCGGGTGGAGTCCTCGAAGAAGAGGTTCACCACGGTGCGGCCGCGCAGGGTCGGCAGCTTCTTGATGGGGCGGTCGGCGACCCGGGCCATTTCCTCGGCGGTGTCGAGGATGAGGATGGCGTCGTCCCGGCTGAGGTCAGAGGTCGAGATGAGATGGCGCTTCATCTGGGTATGCACTCCAGTTTGCGGCTTATGTCTTCGAGCGGCGGGCATGCCTGCGGGAAGGACCTCCGAGGTGGAGGCCGGACCCGAATGGGCTACTGCTCGCCTGCCGGGGCGGTCGGCTTGTCACCGAGCAGGACGGCGTCCCGGCCGTCGCCCTCGGTGAGCTGGACCTTGACCGTCTCGCGCAGCGAGGTGGGGAGGTTCTTGCCGACGTAGTCGGCGCGGATCGGCAGCTCGCGGTGGCCGCGGTCGACGAGCACGGCGAGCTGGACGGCGCGCGGCCGGCCCAGGTCGTTCAGCGCGTCGAGGGCGGCGCGGATCGTACGGCCGGAGAAGAGCACGTCGTCGACCAGGACGACGAGCTTGCCGTCGATGCCATCGGCCGGGATGTCCGTATGACCGAGCGCGCGGGCCGGGCCCTGCCGCAGGTCATCGCGGTACATGGTGATGTCGAGCGACCCGGCCGGCGTCTTGCCACCCGTAATCTGCTCGAGCTTGTCCGCCAGCCGCCGGGCGAGGAAGACCCCGCGGGTCGGAATGCCGAGAAGCACCACGTCGTCGGCGCCCTTGGCGCGCTCGACGATCTCGTGGGCGATGCGGGTGAGCACCCGCGCGATGTCCGGAGCCTCGAGTACGGGGCGTGCCGGACCTGCTGAAGCGTCCATGAAAAGGATCTCCTTCCCCGCCTCACGGGACGGGCATTAAAGGACATCAGGTCCCCACTACGGTACCAGCGGCGATCGGCGGCTTCCCACCGGGGGCGGAGCCCCGACCAGGGGCGTAATCTTCCGCTTGACGGACGCAGGTTACGCTGCGTAACCTCACAGTGAGTTACGAGCCTTAAGTCCGGGGAGCCATATGTCCAGCGAATACGCCAAACAGCTCGGGGCCAAGCTCCGCGCCATCCGCACCCAGCAGGGCCTCTCCCTTCACGGCGTCGAGGAGAAGTCGCAGGGCCGCTGGAAGGCCGTTGTGGTCGGTTCTTACGAGCGTGGCGACCGCGCCGTGACCGTGCAGCGCCTCGCAGAGCTCGCTGACTTCTACGGTGTGCCCGTCCAGGAGCTGCTGCCCGGCTCCGCCCCCGGCGGCGCCGCCGAGCCCCCGCCGAAGCTGGTGCTGGACCTGGAGCGGCTCGCCCACGTGCCGCCGGAGAAGGCCGGCCCCCTGCAGCGCTATGCGGCCACGATCCAGTCGCAGCGAGGCGACTATAACGGCAAGGTGCTCTCGATCCGCCAGGACGACCTCCGCACCCTCGCCGTCATTTACGACCAGTCCCCCTCGGTCCTCACGGAGCAGCTGATCGGCTGGGGCGTCCTGGACGCGGACGCGCGCCGCGCGGTCGCCCACGAGGACGCCTGACGGCGTCGACGCCTCCCGCAGAAACGTAACGCCGCCGGGCGGCAGGCTCCCCGTGAAGGGACCTGCCGCCCGGCGGCGTTTCTGCGTGGGCACGAAAAGGCCCCGCCCTCCCGGTGCAGGAGAACGGGGCCCGAGCCGACCGCAGGTCAGTCGCGGCGCAGCGACGGCTTCAGGTCCTTCAGCCGGCCCAGCAGGCCGTTGATGAAGGCAGGCGAGTCGTCCGTGGAGAACTCCTTCGCCAGCTGCACCGCCTCGTCGATCACCACGGCATCCGGGGTGTCGTCGTGCCAGAGCAGCTCGTACGCGCCGAGCCGCAGGATATTGCGGTCCACGACCGGCATCCGGTCGAGCGTCCAGTCCACCGAGTACTGGGAGAGCAGCTCGTCGATGCGCCGCGCATACCGCGCGTATCCCTCGACGAGATCCGCCGTGTACTCGCTGACCGGCGGCTGCCGGGTGTCGGACGCGGCGTGCCGCTTCCAGTCCCCCAGCACATCGGCGACATCGGCATCGCGCTGATCTGCCTCGAAGAGGACCTGGAATGCGCGCTTGCGCGCGTTGGTGCGAGCGGCCACGGTTAGCTGTTCACCCGGCCGAGGTACTCACCGGAGCGGGTGTCGACCTTGATCTTCTCACCGGTGGTGATGAAGAGCGGCACCTGGATCTCGTAGCCCGTCTCCAGCTCGGCCGGCTTGGAGCCGCCGGTGGAACGGTCGCCCTGCACACCCGGCTCGGTGTGCTTGATGTTCAGCTCGACGGCGGCCGGCAGCTCGATGTAGAGCACCTCGCCCTCGTGCTGCGCCACCGTGGCCTCGAAGCCCTCGATGAGGTAGTTCGCGGCGTCCCCGACGACCTTGCGGTCGACGTGCAGCTGGTCGTACGTCTGCATGTCCATGAAGACGAAGTAGTCGCCGTCCATGTACGAGAACTGCATGTCGCGACGGTCGACAGTGGCGGTCTCAACCTTCGTACCGGCGTTGAAGGTCTTGTCGACGATCTTCCCCGAGAGCACATTCTTCAGCTTCGTCCGGACGAAGGCCGGCCCCTTGCCGGGCTTGACGTGCTGGAACTCGACAACGGACCAGAGCTGGCCCCCGTCGAGCTTAAGCACCATGCCGTTCTTCAGGTCGTTCGTGCTGGCCACGTCTCGAAATCTCCTGGACTGCTGATCGGACGGCCAAGGCACGCTCGATCGACCCCCTTGAATCAGAGGGCGAGCAGCTCCTTGGTCGTGATGGTGAGTAGCTCCGGTCCGCCGTCCGCCGGTGGGCGGACGACGAGCGTGTCATCGATCCGGACTCCGCCCCGCCCGGGTAGATGAACCCCTGGCTCGACGGTGACCGGCACACAAGCGTCCAGTTTACCCATGGCCGCAGGCGACAGTTTCGGGTCCTCGTCGATTTCGAGCCCGACACCGTGTCCGGTCCATGGTCCGAGCGCCTCACCGTGCCCCGCGGCGTCCAGCACCTGCCGCGCCGCGTGGTCCACCTCGCGGTACTCGGCGCCGGGCGCCAGCGCCTCCCGCCCGGCCCGCTGCGCCGCGAAAACCATGTCGTACAGCTCGATCTGCCAGTCATCGGGAGCCGCCCCGATGACGAAGGTCCGCCCGATCTCGCACCGGTATCCGCGATACCGGGCCCCGAGGCAGACGGTCAGGAAGTCGCCCTCCTCCACCCGCCGGTCCGTGGGCACATGCCCGGCCCGCCCGGAATGCGGCCCGGTCCCGACCGCCGTCGGGAACGCCGGTCCCTGCGCCCCGTGATCGACCAGCCGCCGCTCCAGCTCCAGCGCCAGATGCCGCTCGGTACGCCCGACCAGGATCGACTCCAGCAGCTCGCCCAGCGCCTGGTCCGCGATCTCCGCCGCGATCCGCAGGCAGGCGATCTCCTCGTCGTCCTTGACCAGCCGCAGCTCCTCGACCGTGCGACCGAGATCCGCGAGCCGCAGCCGCGGCGCCACGGACGCGAGCGCCCGGTGCCGCGCCACCGTCAGGTGGTGCTCCTCGACCGCCATCGCGCCGGCCCCCGCCGCCCCCGCGAGGTCCGCCGCCGCGACGGCCGGGTCGCCGTCCGGAGCGTCGAGGGCGTGCACCCGCAGATCGTCGTCGGCCCGCGCACCGCCCTCCTCGGGCAGATCACGCGGCCGGATGAGGATGTCCTCGGCGGGCCCGACGAGCAGGACGGCCCCCGGCGGCGCGACCCCCGCCAGGTAGTGGATGTTCGCCGGCCGGGAGACCAGGGCGGCGTCGCTGCCGGTTCCGGAGCAATGGGCGCGTAGGCGCCCGCGGCGGGCGGCGTGGACGTCTGACATGTTTTGAGCGTATTTGCGCCGTGCGATGGGTGCTTGGTGAGTGCGTCCGTACGGGCGGGGATGCCCGCTTACCAGCGCGGCGGACTCATCAGGCTCCGCGCGACCACGTCATCCAGCATCCGCGCCGTCGTGACGACATCCTGGTGCGAGTTGTCGAGGATCGGCAGCCCCGATCCGTACCACCCGGCCATCCGGCCATGGATCCGCGCCACCTCCTCATCGGCCAGCCGCCGGGTCCCCGACCGCGCCGCATTGCGCTCCAGCACGACGTCCAGGCCCGGCAGCAGCACCACCGGCAGCAGCCCGGGTCCGACATGCCGCTTCCAGCCGCCGAGACCCACCACCGGCCGGTCCGGGAAGACCGCGTCGTCGAGGATGCAGGAGATCCCGTTCGCCAGATAGTTCCGCGCGGCGAAGCCACAGGTCCGCCGGGCCAGGCGGTATTGCGCCTCGGACTGGTCCGTCCACCCGGCCCGCGGGTCGGAGAATCCGGCCCTGACCCACTCCCGTACGTCATCCAGGCTGATATGCGCCGTCGGCGACCGCCGGGTGTCCGCCCAGTACCGGGCCACGGTGGTCTTCCCCGCCCCCGCGGGCCCGATCAGCAGCACCGCCACGGTCGGCGGCGGCGCCCCTACCGGCTGCGG
Source organism: Streptomyces coryli (assembly GCF_011044975.1). Taxonomy (GTDB): domain Bacteria; phylum Actinomycetota; class Actinomycetes; order Streptomycetales; family Streptomycetaceae; genus Streptomyces; species Streptomyces coryli. The sequence goes on from NZ_JAAKZV010000008.1 coordinate 50,785, forward strand.
CCCGGGCGGCGGCGACGGCAGCGGTACGAGCCCGCCCGCCGGCAGCCGTATATGACCGGTCGACTCGACGCTGTCGACCGGCGGCGGCGCCGGGGACGCCGGTGGCCGCGGAGCCGGCCCGCCGGGGTGACCCGGCCGGTGGGGCGGATGAGGAGCCCCGTGAGGCTGATGGTGCATCCGCTCCCTCTTCTTCTGGACAGCGCCCGGCCGACCCGGCCGTGCAGCGGTTAGCGCGCGACAGGAACCGTACCCGGTTCCGGCGCTTCAGTGACAACGTTTCGGCCGGTCACGGGGTGCCCCGCCGCCGAACCTGTAGTGCATGATGGCGCGATGACCTCAGAGATAGCCCTGCGTCCCGCCCGCGAAGAAGATGTGTCTCTCATCCAGGAGCACATCAACGACCCCGAGCAGTGCGGCGAGTTCTCCTGGTTCGGCTGGACGAGCGGGCTGCGGATGACCGAGCGTTGGAAGGAGAACCGGCTGCTCGGCGACGACTACAGCATCCTCATGGTCGTCCGCGGCGAGGAGCGCCTGGGCTTCGTCAACTACCGCCGCCGGCCCCTGCCCCCGAGCGGCCACAGCTGGGTGCTGGGCATCGGCATGTTCCCCGAGGCGCGCGGCTTCGGCTACGGCACCGAGGCGCACCGGCTCCTCGTCCGCTACCTCTTCGCGAACACGACCGTGCACCGCATCGAGGCCGAGACCGACGTGAAGAACCTGGCCGAGCAGAGGGCGCTGGAGAAGGCCGGCTTCAGTCGCGAGGGCGTCACCCGCGCCGCCTGCTTCCGCGACGGCGCGTGGCGGGACGGCGTGACGTACTCGATCCTGCGGACCGACCCGCTGCCCTGACCCCTAGAGCTCCTCCGCCAGCGCCCGCAGCGCCAGCCGGTACGACCCGAGGCCGAAGCCCGCGATCGTCCCCGACGCCACCTCCGCGATCACCGAGGTGTGCCGGAACTGCTCCCGCGCGTGCGGGTTGGAGATGTGCACCTCGATGAGCGGCGCCGTGCGCTGGGACGCGGCGTCGCGCATGCCGTACGAATAGTGCGTGAAGGCACCGGGGTTGATGACGACGGGGATCGAGCCGTCCGCGGCTTCGTGCAGCCAGCGGATCATCTCGCCCTCGTCGTTCGTCTCCCGGACGTCGACATCGAAGCCGAGCTCCTTGCCCAGCACCGTGCACTGCTCGACGAGTCCGGCGTACGACGTCGCGCCGTACACATCCGGCTCCCGCGACCCGAGCCGCCCGAGGTTCGGCCCGTTGAGTACGTAGACCTTCCGGGCGCTCACGCGGCGATCTCCGCGTGCGCGGCCAGCAGCATCGCCGGGTCGGGACCCTCGAGCACGGTCGGCTTCGCCAGCCCGTCGAGCACGATGAACCGCAGCCGGTCGCCGCGCGACTTCTTGTCGACCTTCATCGTCTCCACCAGCTTCGGCCACTGATCACCGCGGTACGTCACCGGCAGCCCCACCGACTCGAGGATCTTCCGGTGCCGGTCCGCCGTGGCGTCGTCCAGCCGCCCTGCGATCCGCCCCAGCTCGGCGGCGAAGACCATGCCGACCGAAACGGCCGCGCCGTGCCGCCAGTTGTACCGCTCGTTCTTCTCGATCGCGTGCGCCAGGGTGTGCCCGTAATTCAGGATCTCGCGGAGCCCGGACTCCTTCAGATCGGCCGACACCACCTCGGCCTTGACCCGGATGGAACGCTCCAGCAGCTCGGCCGTGTGCGGCCCCGACGGCGTACGGGCGCCCTCCGGGTCCGCCTCCACCAGGTCGAGGATCTTCGGGTCGGCGATGAAGCCCGCCTTGATGACCTCGGCCATGCCGGAGACGTAGTCGTGCACGCCGAGCGATTCGAGCGCGGCCAGATCGCAGAGCACGCCCGCCGGGGGGTGGAATGCGCCCACCAGGTTCTTGCCCTCGGCGGTGTTGATCCCGGTCTTCCCGCCGACCGCGGCGTCCACCATGCCCAGCACGGTCGTCGGCACGGCGATCCACCGCACCCCGCGCAGCCAGCTGGCGGCGACGAACCCGGCGACATCGGTGGTCGCCCCGCCCCCGACGCCGACGATCACATCCGTCCGCGTGAAGCCGGACTGCCCGAGCGCCTTCCAGCAATACGCCGCGACCTCGGCCGTCTTGGCCTCCTCCGCGTTGGGCACCTGGATGGCGACGGCCTCGTACCCGCTGTCCGCGAGCTCGGCGCGCAGCGCCTCCCCCGTGGCCTCCAGCGCCTCGGGATGGATGACGGCCACCCGCTTGGCGTCCGTCCCGATCAGCCCGGGCAGCTCGCCGAGCAGCTGCCGGCCGATCAGCACGTCGTACGGATCGGTGCCCGCGGTCCCACCGACGTGGACGCGGGTGACGGTCTCTTCAGTCATGCGGTGCGGAGCTCCAATGCTTCCAGTACGGCCTCGACGACCTCGTCCGGGCTGCGGTCGGCGGTGCTGATGGTGACGCGGGCGACCTCGGTGTACAGCGGGCGGCGCTTCTCCATCAACTGCCGCCAGGCCTGCCGCGGGTTGACCGCGAGCAGCGGCCGGGGGGCGTCGAGGCCGACGCGCTTGACCGCGTCCGCGAGCTCGACCTCCAGGAATACGACCGGGTGCCCGGCGAGCAGCTCCCGCGTGGCGTCGTCCATGACGGCGCCGCCGCCGAGGGACAGCACGCCGTCGTGCTCGGCCAGCGCGGCCCGGACGGCGGCTCGCTCCAGCTCGCGGAAGTACGGCTCGCCTTCGTCGTAGAAGATCTCCGGGATCGGCTTCCCGGCCTTCGCCTCGATGTCGACGTCGGTGTCGCGCAGGCCGACGCCCAGCCGCTCGGCGAGCAGCGCGCCGACCGTCGACTTCCCGGCGCCGGGCGGCCCGACGAGGACGACGGCGGGACGGGTGCCCGTCATCGGATCTGCAGGTTCTCGAGGTACGAGGTGGCGTTGCGCGCGGTCTCGCCGACCGAGTCGCCGCCGAACTTCTCCGCGACGGCGTCCGCCAGCACCAGCGCCACCATCGCCTCGGCGACGATGCCGGCCGCCGGGACGGCGCACACGTCGGACCGCTGGTGGTGCGCCTTGGTCGCCTCGCCGGTGGTCACATCGACGGTGGCCAGCGCCTTCGGCACGGTCGCGATCGGCTTCATCGCGGCCCGCACCCGCAGCAGCTCGCCGGTGCTCAGCCCGCCCTCCGTACCGCCGGAGCGCCCGGTGGAGCGGCGGATGCCGTCCTCGGTGCCGACGATCTCGTCATGCGCCTTGGACCCCGGCACCCGGGCCAGCTCGAAGCCGTCGCCGAGCTCGACACCCTTGATCGCCTGGATGCCCATGAGGGCGGCGGCGAGGCGGGAGTCGAGCCGCCGGTCCCAGTGCACATGGCTGCCGAGTCCGACCGGGACGCCGTACGCGCACACCTCGACGACGCCGCCGAGGGTGTCGCCGTCCTTATGCGCCTGGTCGATCTCGGCGACCATCGCCTTCGACGCACCCTCGTCCAGGCACCGCACCGGATCGGCGTCGAGCTTCTCGACGTCACTGGGCTCCGGCACGACGCCGTACGGCGCCTTGGCCGCGCCCAGCTCCACGACGTGCGAGACGATCTCGATCCCGACCGTCTCCTTCAGATACGACCGGGCCACCGCGCCGAGCGCCACCCGGGCCGCGGTCTCGCGCGCGGAGGCGCGCTCCAGGACCGGCCGGGCCTCGTCAAAGCCGTACTTCTGCATGCCGGCCAGGTCGGCATGGCCGGGGCGCGGGCGGGTCAGCGGCGCGTTACGGGCCAAGGCGGCCAGCTCGGCGGGATCCACCGGATCCGCCGCCATGACCTTCTCCCACTTCGGCCACTCGGTGTTGCCCACCATGATCGCGACCGGCGATCCCATCGTGAGCCCGTGCCGTACGCCGCCGAGGAAGGTGATCTCGTCGCGCTCGAACTTCATCCGCGCGCCGCGGCCATAGCCAAGACGCCGCCGCGCCAGATGGTCCGCGACCATCTCGGTGGTGACGGGCACGCCCGCGGGCAGCCCCTCCAGCGTCGCGACGAGTGCGGGGCCGTGCGACTCCCCTGCGGTCAGCCAGCGCAACCTGCTCAACGGTGCTCCCTCTTCCCGAATGGCCTGCATGCGGCCTCCGGCCGAATCTGCCGGGTTCGATCCTCCCATGACCGGGAGCACGGTCCGGGAAGTGGTCCACCTTGTGGACGGCCGCTAGCGCCCCCGCAGCGCCGCTTCGCCCGCCGCCCGCATCGCCGCGAGCGGCGCCGGGCTGCGGCCGGTCATCTGCTCCACCTGCAGCACCGCCTGGTGCACCAGCAGGTCGAGCCCGCCGACCACCGCCCCGCCGCGGGCGGCCCAGGCGCCGGCGAGCGGGGTCGGCCACGGGTCGTAAAGGACGTCGAAGAGCGTCGCCGGGCTCTCGGGGACGGCCGCCGCGAGCTCGTCGGTCACGCCGGCCGGCGTCGTCGCGACGACCAGCGGCGCGCCGAGCGCCTCCGCCGCGACCGTCCAGGGCGCGATACGGACCGGCACGCCGAGCCGCTCGCCCCACTCGCGCATCTCCGCCGCCCGCGCCTCACTGCGCACATACGCCGTGACCTCGCCGCTGCACAGCTCGCCGAGCGCCGCCAGCGCCGACGACGCGGTGGCACCCGCGCCGAGGATCGCGGCCGCCGGGACCTTGTCGACGCCGCGCTCGCGCAGGGCCGCGCGCATCCCGGGGATGTCGGTGTTGTCGCCGGTCTTCTGCCCGTCTGGCTGGAAGACGACGGTGTTGACCGCCTCCACCGAGCGCGCGGTGGCACTCACCTCGTCCAGCAGCGGCATCACCGCGCGCTTGAGCGGCATGGTCAGCGACAGCCCCGCCCACTCCCCCGCGTCCAGCTCGGCGAGGAAGCCGGGCAGGGCGTCCTCGTCGACCTCGAAGCGGTCGTACGTCCAGCCGTCCAGGCCGAGCGCCGCATAGGCCGCGCGGTGCAGGACGGGCGAGAGGGAGTGGGCGATCGGCGATCCGAGGACCGCCGCCCGCCGCTGACTCGGCTGCGGCATCAGTCGCTGTGCTCCCGCTGGTAGCGGTTGAACTCCGCCACGTTCTTGTCGTGCTCCGCCTTGCTCGCGGTGAACTTCGTGACGCCGGGCCGGACGGTCACGAAGTACATCCAGTCACCCTTCGCCGGGTTCAGCGCGGCCTTGATCGCCTCCGGGCTCGGGTTGTCGATCGGGCCGGGCGGCAGACCGGCGTGCAGATAGGTGTTGTACGGCGAGTCGAACTGGGTGTCCTTGGTGCTGATGTCCAGGTTCGACTGGCCCTTGGCGTAGTTGATGGTGGAGTCCATGTCGAGCTTGCCGTTGGTCTCCGTATTGCCGGGCTTGAGCCGGTTGTAGATGACCGTGGCGACCTTCTCGAACTCCTCCTTGTTGCCGCCCTCCGCCTGGACGAGGCTGGCAATGGTGAGGATCTCGTACGGGGTCCGGTTCAGCTTCTTCGCACCGTTGACGATGTTGTCGCGGGTGTACTCGGCGTTGGCGCGCTTGACCATCTGCTTGAGCACGGTCTCCGGCTTGGTGCCCTTCGACGCGCTGTAGCGGGACGGGTAGAGGAAGCCCTCCGGGTTGCCCTTGGCCCAGCTGGGCAGGCCGAGGTCGCCCTTCTCCGCAGCCTTCTTCGTGGTGCCCTCGGCCAGGCCGAGGTGGCTGTCGATCTTCTCGTAGACCCGGGTGGCCCGCCAACCCTCCGGAATGATCAGGGCGTTGAAGGTCTTCGGGTCGGTCATCATCTCGATGGCCGCGGCCGCCGACATCTCCTTCTTCAGCGTGTAGACGCCGGGCTGGATGCTGCTGGCCTTGTCGTTGTCACCGGCCGCCTGGACGAAGCCGTCGACGCTCTTGACGACGCCTGCCGTCTTGAGCTTGTTACCGATGTCGGTGATGCTCGCGCCCTCGGGGACCTCGACCTCGACCATGCCGTGCCCGCTGCCCTCGAAGTCGGGCGCGGAGGCGAACTTGTCGCTCACGAAGCTGTAGCCGAAGTAGCCGATGCCGCCGACCAGTCCGAGCAGCACGAGCGCGACGATGAGGCAGGCGGCGCCGTTGCGGCGTTTCGTTTCGGCAGGGCCGCGGCCGCGCGGGCCGCGGGGCCCCCGGCCTCGTGGGCCGCCGGGGCCACCTGGCGGCGGTCCGCCGCGCCGTCTGCGAGGGGTCGGGTCGTCGTCGCCGAGGACGTCGTCGTCCTCGGCGAAGAAGGAGTGCTCGCGCTCCGGCGGCCGGCGGCCCGGCTCCGGGCGGCGCCGCTCCTGCCCGCGCGGGCGGGGGCGCGGCGGGGGGTACGCGTCCGGCGAGCCGTAGTAGTCCGGCTCGGCGGCCGGCTGCGGCGGGTGCGCGTAGGGGTCCACGGCGGGCAGGCCGCCCGTGGTGTCCCAACTGGGCTGCTGGGGAGGATGGCCGACGCCGTATCCGGGGTCGTACCCGGGCTGCTGCTGTCCGCCATAGGGGTAGCCGCCCTGCTGCGGGTGGCCGCCCCACTGGGCCTGGGCAGGCTGCTGGTACTGCTGCCCGCCACCGTAGGGAGCCTGTCCGTGCCCGGGGTGGGTCGCACCCCAGTGCTGCCCTGTACCGAACAGGGGGTCCTCGGGGTGCCACGGTTCGGAGCCCGAGCCCCGGCCATACTCAGTCATCGATCCCCTAAGCCGCGAGGGCTGTCGGTGCGCTTATATGACGGATGCCATTTCCGCGCGGAACGTTACCGTATCGCGATCAGACAATCGGCTCGACGCTCTCGCCAGGAGCATTCCCAGACGCCCGTTCGGAGTCAAGCGCGCTCTGAAGGATGACAACTGCCGCCGCTTGGTCGACGACCGAACGGCCCTTCTTCACCGACACCCCGGAGGCGCGCAGCCCCTGAGCCGCCGTCACGGTCGACATCCGTTCGTCCACCAGGCGTACGGGCACGGGCTGCACCGCACGGGCGAGCTGCTGCGCGAAGCCGCGCACCTTCGCCGCCGCCGGTCCCTCCTGCCCGTTCAGCGAACGGGGCAGTCCGACGACGACTTCGATGGGCTCGTACTCCGCGACGATGGCGGCGAGCCGCCGGTGTGCCGCGGGCACGTCACGGCCCGGCACCGTCTCCACGGGCGAGGCGAGTACCCCGTCGGGGTCGCATGAAGCGACTCCGATCCGGGCGTCCCCGACATCGACCGCGATGCGGCGGCCGCGCCGGAACGTGCTCTCGTCCATCAGGCGGCGTCGCCCACGGCGCGCTCGACGGCGGCGATCGCCTCGTCGATGGCCTCGGGCTTCTGGCCGCCGCCCTGGGCGACATCCGGCTTGCCGCCGCCTCCGCCGCCGAGGGTCTTGGCGGCCGTACGGACCAGGTCGCCGGCCTTGAGGCCCTTGTCGCGGGCGGCGTCGTTGGTGGCGATCACCGTCAGCGGGCGGCCGCCCGCCACCGCGAACAGCGCGACCACGGCCGGGCGGCCGCCCTGGATGCGGCCGCGCACGTCGAGGACCAGCTTGCGCAGGTCGTCGGCGCTGGTGCCGTCCGGCACCTGGGCGGCGACGAAGGCGGTGCCGCGGACGTCCTTGGCCTGCTCGACCAGGCCGCCGGCGGCCTGCAGCACCTTCTCGGCGCGGAAGCGCTCGATCTCCTTCTCGGCGTCCTTCAGCTTGGTGAGCATCCCGGAGATCTTCTCCGGCAGCTCGTCCGGGCGGCCCTTGAGCAGCTCGGTCAGCTGGGCGACGACGGTGTGCTCCTTCGCCAGGAAGTTGTACGCGTCGACGCCGACCAGCGCCTCGACGCGGCGCACGCCGGAGCCGATGGAGGACTCGCCGAGCAGCTTCACCAGGCCGAGCTGCGCGGTGTTGTGCACGTGGGTGCCGCCGCACAGCTCCTTGGAGAAGTCGCCGATGGTGACGACGCGGACCCGGTCGCCGTACTTCTCGCCGAACTCGGCGATGGCGCCCTGCTTCTTCGCCTCGTCCATCGACATGACCTCGGCGTGCACGTCGAGCTCGCGGGCCAGCACCTCGTTGATCTTCTGCTCGACGTCGGTGAGGACCGTACCGGGCACGGCGGCCGGCGAGCCGAAGTCGAAGCGGAAGCGGCCCGGGGAGTTCTCCGAGCCGGCCTGTGCGGCGGTCGGGCCGAGCGCGTCGCGCAGCGCCTGGTGGGTGAGGTGGGTGGCGCTGTGGGCGCGGGCGATGGCGCGGCGGCGGGTGATGTCGATGGCGGCATACGCGGACGAGCCCACCGTCACCTCGCCGACCTGGACGACGCCCTTGTGTACGGAGACGCCCGGGACCGGCTGCTGAACGTCGCGGACCTCGACGACGGCGCCGCTGCCCAGCCGGATCTTGCCCATGTCGGCGAGCTGGCCGCCGCCCTCCGCATAGAAGGGGGTGCGGTCCAGGACGATCTCGACCTCGTCGCCCTCGGAGGCGGCCGGCGAGGAGACGCCGTCCACGAGGATGCCGAGGACCGTCGACTCGCCTTCGGTCTCGCCGTAGCCGGTGAAGTCGGTCGGGCCGGCGTTGTCGGCCACCTCGCGGTAGGCGGACAGGTCGGCGTGGCCGGTCTTCTTGGCCTTGGCGTCGGCCTTGGCGCGCTCCCGCTGCTCCTTCATCAGGCGGCGGAAGCCGTCCTCGTCCACGGACAGGCCCTGCTCCTGGGCCATCTCGAGGGTGAGGTCGATGGGGAAGCCCCACGTGTCGTGGAGCAGGAACGCCTTGTCGCCGGGCAGGACATTCGAGCCGGCGGCCTTGGTCTCGGTGACCGCGGTGTCGAGGATGTTGGTGCCCGACTTGAGCGTCTTGAGGAAGGCGGCCTCCTCGGCGAGGGCCACCGTCTCGATGCGCTTGCGGTCGGTCTCCAGCTCCGGGTACTGCTGGCCCATCGTCTTGATGACGACGTCCACCAGGTCGTTGGCGACCGGGCCGGTCGCGCCCAGCAGGCGCATATTGCGGATGGCGCGGCGCATGATGCGGCGCAGCACATAGCCGCGGCCCTCATTGCCGGGCGTGACGCCGTCGCCGATCATCATCACCGAGGCGCGCATGTGGTCGGAGACCACGCGCAGCGAGACGTCGGAACGCTCGGCCGCGCCGTACGCGACGCCGGTCAGCTCGGTGGCCTTGTCGATCACCGCACGGGAGGTGTCGATCTCGTACAGGTTGTTGACGCCCTGGAGGACCATGGCGAGGCGCTCGAAGCCGAGGCCGGTGTCGATGTTCTTCGACGGCAGGTCGCCGAGGATCGGGAAGTCGTCCTTGCTCTCCCCCGCGCCCCGCTCGAACTGCATGAAGACCAGGTTCCAGATCTCCACATAGCGGTCCTCGTCGACGACCGGACCGCCCTCCTCGCCGAACTCCGGGCCGCGGTCGTAATAGATCTCCGAGCACGGGCCGCAGGGGCCGGGAACGCCCATCGACCAGAAGTTGTCGGCCATGCCGCGGCGCTGGATGCGCTCCTTCGGCATCCCGATGACCTCGTGCCAGATGCGGGCGGCCTCGTCGTCGTCGTGGTACGCCGTGGCCCACAGCCGCTCCGGGTCAAGCCCGTAACCGCCCTGGTCCAGGGAGCTGGTCAGCAACTCCCAGGCGAACTTGATGGCGCCTTCCTTGAAGTAGTCGCCGAACGAGAAGTTGCCGCACATCTGGAAGAAGGTGCCATGCCGCGTGGTCCTGCCGACCTCTTCGATGTCGGGGGTGCGGATGCACTTCTGGATCGAGGTCACGCGCGGGGCGGGCGGGGTGGCCTGGCCGAGGAAGTACGGCTTGAAGGGGACCATGCCCGCGGGGACCAGCAGCAGCGTCGGGTCGTCCGCGATCAGCGACGCCGACGGCACGACGGTGTGCCCGCGCTCCTCGAAGAAGCGCAGCCAGCGGCGGCGGATTTCAGCCGACTCCATCAGTGGTCCTCTTTCCGATCGATACTGCGGTGGTGCGTCACTGCGGCGGTCTTCTGCTGCAGCAGGAGCTTGACGCGCTGCCCGGGCAATTCTGCCGCCTCCTGCTGCGAGGTCAGACCCAGGGCGTCATTGAGCTGGTCCTCGCGCTCGGCCATGGCCGCGCGCACGTCCTTAGCGAAGACCACGGCGCGGCGGCCGGTGGCGATCGCCCGGTTCGCGGCGGTGGCGGCGATGCTCTCCGGGGAGAGGCTGCGCAGCACATGCTGGGTCTTGAGCGTGGCCCAGACGCCGGTGGCGGCACCGGCGGTGAACCAGAAGGTCCGGCGGAACAATGCTACTCAGCCCTTTCTCCGTCGCGCGCGCGAGTTGGCGCTGCGGGGAGCGGGCACCGTGCGGGACGCGACGACGTCCTGCTCCCCCTTCGTACGGCCGAGGGCCCGGCGCACGCCGTACCCAAAAGCGGCCACCTTCACCAGGGGGCCGCCGAAGGCCGTGGAGACCGTGGTGGACAGCGCGGAGGCGTTCGACGTGACTTCCTGGACGTCCGAGGTGATCGCGTCGACCTTGGCGAGCTGACTGCCCGCCGAGCGGACCGTGTCCGCGGCCTCGGCCAGCAGCGGCACGGCCTGCTCGGTGACCTGTCCGACCAGGGCCGTGGCCCGCCGGAGCACCCGCGCGAGCTGCACCAGCACCACGGCGAGGAAGGACACCAGGATTGCCCAGAAGACGGCCACGAGAATGGCGGCCACCTCTGCACCGGACACGCTGCACCGCTCCTTAGGACGATTCTGCCGCGCACGACGATGACGCCGTGATTACGCGCTGTGAGAACGGGTCCGACCCTATCGCGCCCCACTGACAGCCCTGCGCACATGCCGCTTCACGAGGGCTGCGCCGCCCGGGAGTTGCCCGGACCGATTGTACGTTCCGCTTACCTACGAGTACGCTCCGTGTTCTATGCGACGCACATCCCGCTCCGGCGGCAGCCCAGCACGCCCGCCCACAACGGGCAACCTACCGGCGGAGCTCAACCGTTTCATCGGCCGCGCCGGTGAACTCGCCGACGTGGAAGGTCAGCTGGCCGCCGCCCGCCTCGTCACCGTGACGGGCGTCGGCGGCGTCGGCAAGTCCCGGCTCGCGCTCCGCGTCGGCGCCGGACTGCAGGATCGCTTCGCCGACGGGGTGTGGCTGATCGAGCTGTCCGCGCTGCGCGACGGCCATCTGCTGTGGCACACCGTCGCCGAGGCGCTGGGTGTCACCGGCAGCGGCTCCCCGCAGGCCGCGCTCGAGCGCCATCTCGCGGACCGCAACGCACTGCTGATCCTCGACAGCTGCGAGCACCTGGTGGCGGAGTCGGCCCGTCTGGTCAGCACTCTCCTGAAGCGCTGCGCCGGGCTGCGGGTGCTGGCCACCAGCCGCCGGTCGCTGGATGTCGAGGGCGAGCAGCTGTTCCCGCTCGCGCCGCTGCCCGCGGAGATCGCCGCCGGCCCGGAGGCCGGGCCCGTATCGGACGCCGTCGCGCTCTTCACCGAGCGCGCCGCCGCCGTGCAGCGCGGCTTCCCGGGCGACGGCGTGCGCGCCGCCGACATCGCCGAGCTGTGCCGCCGCCTCGACGGCATCCCGCTCGCCCTCGAGCTGGCCGCGAGCCGGCTGCGGGTGCTGTCGGTGGAGCAGATCCTGCACCGCCTCGACGACCGCTTCCGGCTGCTCACCGGCGGCAGCCGCAGCGCCCTGCCCCGCCACCAGACGCTGCGTACGGCGATCGGCTGGAGCCACGAGCTCTGCTCGCCCGAGGAGCGGCTGCTGTGGTCGCGGCTCTCGGTCTTCGCCGGCGACTTCGACCTCGACGCCGTCGAATACCTCTGCTCCGGCGACGGCCTGCACGCCGACGACGTGCTCACCGTCCTGACCGAGCTGGTGGACCAGTCGATCGTGGTACGGGAGGAGTCCGGCGGCCGGGTGCGCTACCGGATGCTCGACACCGTCCGCGACTACGGCGCGCAGTGGCTGCGCGAGATGGACGACGCCGACGCGCTGCGCCGCCGGCACCGCGACTGGTATCTGGGCCTGGCCACCTGGTGCGAGCTGGACTGGTTCGGCCCGCGGCAGCTCGAGGTGGCGCGCCGGATCGAGGACGAGCTGCCGAATGTGCGGCTCGCGCTGGAGTACTGCCTGGAGTCCCCCGAGGAAGCGCACGTGGGGCAGTATCTGGCGGCCACCCTCTGGTTCTACTGGATCTGCTGCGGCCGGCTCTCCGAGGGCCGGATGTGGCTGGACCGGGCGCTCGCCCTCGACGGCGGCCAGCCCGAGCCGCGCTGCAAGGCGCTATGGGTGGCGGGCCATGCCGCGGTCGGCGGCGGCGACCCGGTGGCCGCGCTGGGGCTGCTGCACGAGGCCGAGCGGCTGGCGGAGAGCTGCGGCGACGAGGTCGCGCTGGCGCACACCCAGCAGATACTCGGCGCGACGGCATTGATCACCGACGACATCGCGCGGGGCGTGCGGCTGCTGCGCTCCGCCGTCGAGCGCTTCCACGCCATGGGCGAGCTCAACGCCATGGTGCTGCTGGCCCAGGTCCAGCTCGGCCAGGCGCTGGCCTTCGCCGGCGACGGGGAGGCCGCGGTGGCGCTGCTGCAGGAGGCGGACGAGATCGCGCAGGACAGCGGCGAGCAGTGGGCGCGCTCGTACGCCCTCTACGTATGGGCGCACACCCTCTGGCGGATGGGCGACCCGGGTAAGGCCCGCGAGCTCGCGCTGCGGGCGCTGGCGATCAAGCACGGCTTCCGCGATGTGGTCGGGATGACCATAGTCCTGGACCTGCTGGCGCCGCTCACGGCCGCGGACGCGCCGGAAGCGGCCGCGCGGCTCCAGGGCAGCGCGGAGGCGGGCTGGCGCTCTTTCGGCGCCGAGCGCTTCGGGTCGCGGCATTTCTCGGAGCCTTACGAGGCCGGGGCGGGCGATGCCCGCAAGGCGCTCGGTGACTCCCGCTACGAGGCCGCGGTGGCGGAGGGCCGCGGCCTCGGCCTGACAGCGGCGGTCAGCGGTGTGCTGGCGGGGTCGTCGGTGCCGACGCAGCCCTGCTGCGGGCCGCGGCCGCAGGACGACCTGCCGCAGGCACCCGCCCCGGCCGGAGAAGTACCGCAGGCGCGCCGCCCGGGGCAGCGGACCCTGTGACGGGGTTTCCGGCTGCCGGGGCGGCGCGCCTGCGATGATTGATCCTCTAGCGGACCGTACGGCCCGCGCCCGGGATCAGCGGGCGTAGTACTCGACGACGAGCTGCTCGTCGCAGACGACCGGGATCTCCTTGCGGTTCGGGGTCCGGTCCAGGCGGAAGGCCAGCGCGTCGAGGTTCACCTCGAGGTAGCGCGGGGTCTCGCCGTCGGTGGCGTAGCCGCCCTCCTTGGCGATGATGAAGGGCGTCTTGGTGCGGCTGCGCTCGCGCACCTGCACCACGTCCTCCGGGGACACCCGGAAGGAGGGCTTGTCGACCTTGCGGCCGTTGACGGCGATGTGGCCGTGCACGACCATCTGCCGGGCCTGGTAGATGGTCCGGGCCAGGCCGGAACGCAGCACCAGCGCGTCCAGTCGGCGCTCCAGCTCCTCGACCAGCGCCTCACCGGTCTTGCCCGACACCTTCGAGGCACGCTCGTAGGCGCGCACCAGCTGGCGCTCGCTGACGTCGTACTGGGCGCGGAGCCGCTGCTTCTCCAGCAGCCGGACCTTGTAGTCACTGGTGGACTTGCGGCCGCGGCCGTGCTCGCCCGGCGGGTACGGGCGGGCCTCGAAGTACTTGACGGCCTTCGGGGTGAGCGGGATGCCGAGCGCCCGCGACTTGCGGACCTTGGGGCGCGACTGGTTCACGGTGCGGTGATCCTCCGGATCGGGTCTTGAAGCTTAGGTATGCCTAACCTTACGCGATTGATCGCGTCTGGCGCGACCCCCATGTGAACAAGTGCACAAGGGCGCGCATTCCCGGTCAGCGAGGACAGCTCGCGAGGAGGTCCTGGAGGGCAAGCTTCTCCGGCGCGGTGACGGTCAGCTTGTACTTCGCCTTGATCCCGGTCCAGCGCCTACCGTACTCGCACCAGTACGCCTTCCGCGGCTTCCACTTGTCCGGGGTCTGACTGCCCTTGTCCTGGTTGGCCTGCTTGTCCACGGCGAGCAGCTCGTCGAGGTCGTTGGCGAAGGCGATCCGCCGGTCGGCGCTCCAGGCGTAGGCGCCCGCGCGCCAGGCGGCGCCGAGCGGGACGAGGTGGTCGATCTCGACCTGGGAGGCCTTGCGGTACGTGTAGGGGTGCTCTTTTCCGGTGTACGGGTCGTGCAGCACGCCGTAGAGGATCACGCACGGGTTGCGGTCACCGCGGCGCAGCTTCTTGAGGTCGCGGATGAGCACGTAGTCGCGGGTGTCGCAGCGGTCGTCGGTGCGCGGCGTGAAGGGACCGAATTCGGAGCGCTGGTAGGACTCCCAGTTCTTGCCCCAGGCGACCTTGAGGTCCGCGAGCTGAGTGCGCGCCTTCGCGGCGGAGGGCGGGAAGGCGGGCGGCTCGGCTTTCGGCGTGGCCGGCGCAGTCGGGCCAGGGCTACGGGAGGCAGCGGGGCTGTCGGCGGGCGTGGTCGGTAACGCCTCGCGCGGATCGTCGCCCTGCGGGCGGAACCACCACAGCGCGCCGATGACCGCGGCCAGCACGATCAGCAGGACGTAACTGGTGACCTTGGAGCCGGACCGCGCCATGATCAGGAGCGTAACGGCCGCTAGCCGCCCTCACCCTTCAAGCGCGACCGCACCATCTCCACGATGTCGGTGTACCGCGCCTCCGCGCCGTAGCGCGTCGGCTCGTAATAGTGCTTGCCGTGCAGCTCGTCCGGCGCGTACTGCTGCGCGGCGATGGCACCCGGGACGTCGTGCGGATACACATAACCCTTCCCGTGCCCGAGCTTCTCCGCCCCTTTGTAGTGCCCGTCCCGCAGATGCGCCGGTACGGGCCCGGTCTTGCCCGCGCGGACGTCCGCCTGCGCGGCGCCGATGGCCATCGTCACCGCATTGGACTTCGGGGCCAGCGCCAGCGCCACCGTCGCGTGGGCGAGGATCAGGGCCGCCTCCGGGAAGCCGACCATGGCCACCGCCTGAGCAGCTGCGACCGCCGTCTGCAGGGCCGTCGAGTCGGCCATGCCGATGTCCTCGCTCGCCGAGATCATCAGCCGCCGGGCGATGAAGCGCGGGTCCTCCCCCGCCTCGATCTGGCGCGCCAGATAGTGCAGCGCCGCATCCGCGTCCGAGCCGCGGATGGACTTGATCAGCGCGCTGGTCACGTCGTAATGCTGATCGCCGTCGCGGTCGTACTTCACCGCGGCGCGGTCGACCGCCTCCTCCAGCGTCTGGAGGGTGACCTCGTCCTCGCCCTTGTCGAGCGCCGCGCCCGCGCCCGCCTCCAGGGCAGTGAGCGCCCGGCGGGCGTCGCCGCCGGCGATGCGCAGCAGATGCGCCTCGGCGTCCTCGCCGAGCGTCACCGCGCCCGCGAGCCCGCGCTCCTCGCTCAGCGCGCGGTGGAGCAGGCCGCGGATGTCGTCGTCGGTGAGCGACTCGAGGGTCAGCAGGAGGGAGCGGGAGAGCAGCGGGGAGATGATCGAGAAGTACGGGTTCTCGGTCGTGGCCGCGATCAGGGTGACCCAGCGGTTCTCCACCGCCGGGAGCAGGGAGTCCTGCTGGGCCTTGCTGAAGCGGTGGATCTCGTCGAGGAAGAGGACCGTGTCCTGGCCGTGCATCCCGGAGGCGCGGCGGGCGCCCTCGATGACGGCCCGGACTTCCTTCACGCCCGCGGTGATCGCGGAGAGCTCCACGAAGCGCTTCTTGGTGGCCTGGCTGACGACGTACGCGAGGGTGGTCTTTCCGGTGCCGGGCGGGCCCCAGAGCAGCACCGACGACGATCCGGCCGGTCCTCCCCCGCCCTCGCCGACCAGCCGGCGCAGCGGCGAGCCGGGCTTGAGCAGATGCTGCTGGCCCACGACCTCGTCGAGGGTGCGCGGGCGCATACGGACCGCCAGGGGGCTGCCGGCGGGCTCTTTGGCCTGGCGTTCCTCGGCGGCGGCGGTGAACAGGTCGGGCTCTTCCACGCTCCCGACCCTAATTCACGCCTCTGACAGCCGGGCCCGGCGTCAGGCCCAGAGCTTGCTGCCCCACTTCGCGTACATGGCCATGAAGATCGCCGCGTACCAGAGGACGGGGACGACCCAGTGGAACTCCGTCACGTTCTTGCGCACACCCTCGGAGACGGGGAAGACGCCGGTCTTGATGTTGTGCACGGTGGTGTACCAGAAGAGCGCGATGGTGACGACCCACGCGATCATGCACCAGATGCACAGCTTCTGGACCTCGTACAGCGAGGTGTACTGCAGGAAGGTCACAAAGGCGGCGCCGAAGAGGGTGCCGGCCCACAGCCCGACCCACCACCAGCGCGCGAACCGACCGCCGGCCAGCAGCGAGACCCCGATGGCGACGAGCATCGAGTACGTGACCCAGCCGATCCACGGGTTCGGGAAACCGAAGAACGAGGCCTGCCAGCTCTCCATGATGTCGCCACAGGAGAAGATGGGGCTGAAGCTGCACGGCGGCCGGTAGCCCGGGTCCGCGAGCAGCTTTTCCTTGTCATGCGTGATGATCGCCGAAGACATCACCCCGAGGGCGCCACCGATGATCAGCAGCCAGGCGAACGCACGGCCGGCGCCTACGAGTTGCGAGCGGGACTCTTCCTGTTCCCTGGGGGTGCGGGTGGAGTCAGCTGCCATCGTCGTCATGTCGCCTGTTCCGGTTCCGTCGGGTGGTCGTGGGTGCCTTCGTGCGCCGCTCATTGTGCCGCAGCCCGTGCCGCAGTTGGGCCGATACGGCACGCGGGTGGCCCTATGGATACCAGAGTGGCCACCCGCGTGTTCGAGCGACGTAAGGTCAGCCGATCCGCGAGCGCAGTTCGGCCACCACCGCGTCCGGCGCCAGCGCCGTCTGCTCGCCGCTCTCCATGTCCTTCAGCTGCACCACGCCCTCGGCGAGGTCCCGGTCGCCGGCGACCAGCGTGAAGCGGGCGCCGGAGCGGTTGGCGGACTTCATGGCGTTCTTCATGCCCTTGCCGCCGTACGCGAAGTCGGTGGCGATCCCGGCCGCGCGCAGCTCGCCGGCGAGGCGGAAGAGCAGCTTGCGTGCCTCGTCGCCGACCGGCACCGCGTACACGGACGTGGTCGCCGGGAGGCCGAGGTCGATGCCCTCCTCCTCGACCGCCAGCACCGTACGGTCCACGCCGAGCGCCCAGCCGACGGACGGCAGCGCCGGGCCGCCGATCATCTCGGAGAGGCCGTCGTACCGGCCGCCGCCGCCGACCGCGGACTGCGAGCCGAGGCCGTCGTGGACGAACTCGAAGGTGGTGCGGGTGTAGTAGTCGAGCCCGCGGACCAGCTTCGGGTCGTCCTCGAAGGCGACGCCCGCCTCCTTGAGCTGCGCGCGCACCTCCTCGTGGTACGTACGGCACGCCTCGCACAGGTGGTCGCGCATCATCGGGGCGCCGACCAGCTGCTTCTGCACCGACTCGCGCTTGTCGTCCAGCACCCGCAGCGGGTTGATGTCGATCCGCTCGCGGGTGGCCTCGTCGAGGTCGAGCCCGCGCAGGAAGTCCTGCAGCGCGGCGCGGTAGGCCGGGCGGCACTCCTTGTCGCCGAGCGAGTTGAGCAGGAGGCGTACGCCGGTCAGACCCAGGTCCTTGAAGGACTGCGCGGCGAGCGTGATCAGCTCGGCGTCGAGCAGCGGGTCCTCGGCGCCGATCGCCTCGGCGCCGACCTGGGAGAAGTGGCGGTAACGGCCCTTCTGGGCGCGCTCGTAGCGGTAGTACGAGCCGGAGTACCAGAGCTTGACCGGCAGGTTGCCGCCCTTGTGGAGGTTGGCCTCCAGGGCGGCGCGCAGCACGGAGGCGGTGCCCTCGGGGCGCAGCGCGAGCTGGTCGCCGCCCTTGGTGGTGAGGGTGTACATCTCCTTGGTCACGATGTCGGTGGATTCGCCGACGCCGCGGGAGAACAGCTCCACGTTCTCGAAGCCGGGGGTCTCCACATAGCCGTAGCCGGCCAGCTTCGCGGGGGCCGCCATGGCCTCGCGTACGCGCAGGAAGAGCGCGGAGCGCGGCGGCAGCAGGTCATAGGTGCCCTTGGGGGCCTGGAAGGTGCTCACTTGAAGCTTTCTCGTCAGATTCCTCGTCGCGGGGTGGCGGTGGGGCCACCCTCGGAAAGGCCGGCGGCGGCCTCGCGCAGGAACGGGTTCGTGGCGCGCTCGCGGCCGATGGTGGTCTGGGGGCCGTGTCCCGACAGGACGACCGTCTCGTCGTCCAGCGGCAGGCAGACGCGGGACAGCGACCGCATGATCTCGTCGGAGTCGCCGCCGGGCAGGTCCGTACGTCCGATGGAGCCGGCGAAGAGCAGGTCGCCCGAGAAGAACACCGGCGGGATGTCCTCCCGCTCGGGCATCCGGAACGTCACCGACCCCTTGGTATGCCCGGGCGCGTGCGCGACGGTCAGCTGCAGGCCCGCGAGCTCCAGCTTGGCGCCGTCCGAGAGCTCCTTCAGGTCGTCCGGCTCGCCCACGGTCAGCTCGCCCATCAGCTGCTGCCCGAACGCCATCCCGATGGCCTTCTCCGGGTCCTTCAGCATGTAGCGGTCGTCGGGGTGGATCCAGGCGGGCACGTCGTGCGCGCCGCAGACCGGGACCACCGAGGCCACGTGGTCGATGTGCCCGTGGGTGAGGACGACCGCGACCGGCTTCAGGCGGTGCTTGGCGACCGTCTCGGCGACACCTTCTGCGGCCTGGTGCCCGGGGTCGATGATCACGCACTCCTCGCCCGCGGCGGGGGCGACGAGATAACAATTCGTCCCCCAGGCCCCGGCGGGGAACCCGGCAATCAGCACAATCGTCCTTCGGTCGGGGTTCGAGAGGCAGTCGTTGCACCTCAGAGAGTACCGGCGGGCCCAACAGAGCCGCGAACCGATATACCGTACGCGTCACACGCACGCGGTTAGTCGACGTACAGGGAGAGGACAGGACCGGTGGCCAGCAAGGACGCGCGGCGGCGGCAGATCGCCCGGGAGAAGTACGAGCGACAGCAGCAGCGGCGCCAGGAGGCCCGGGGCAAGGCCCGCAAGCGCAACGCGATCATCGCGGCGGTGCTGGCCGTCGTCCTCGCGAGCTCGGGGATGGCCTGGGTGGCGGGTGCCTTCGACGGCGACAGCGGCAAGAAGAACGACGCCGCCGACGAGCCGTCCACGCCGCCCACCAGCAAGGCGCCGGACCCGTGCGACAAGCCCGCGGCGGGCAAGCCGGCCACCAAGACGTGGAAGAAGGAGCCGAAGGTCGCGATCGACAAGTCGGCCTCGTACTCCATGAAGCTGCAGACCACCTGCGGTGACATCGGCATCGACCTGGACGCGGAGAACGCCCCGCGCACGGTCAACTCCTTCGACTTCCTGGCCGGCCAGAAGTACTTCGACCACACCAAGTGCCACCGGATGACCAACCAGGGCATCTTCGTCGTGCAGTGCGGTGACCCCAAGGGCACCGGGCAGGGCGGGCCCGGCTACACCATCCCGGACGAGAACCTGAAGTCGAAGGACCTCAAGGGCGGCAAGTACCCGGCGGGCACGGTCGCGATGGCGAACATGTACAACCCGCAGACGAAGCAGGGCAAGAACAGCGGCGGCAGCCAGTTCTTCCTCGTCTACAAGGACAGCCAGCTCCCGCCGTACTACACGCCCTTCGGCAAAGTGGACAAGGCGGGCATGAAGGTGCTCGAGAAGATCGCCAAGGCGGGCGTGGCCCCGATGGACCCGCAGACGCAGAACACGGCGCCCAACGCGACCGTGGTGATCAACAAGGCAACCGTCTCGAAGAACTGACTCCCGGGATGCGGACAGCCGGGGCGCCGGTCGCCTATGTTGGCGTTTAGTAGGGTGCCAGCGCCGACGTCTTTCCGCGCACCGACCGGAAAAGACCGGCCGGCACGGCCGAAGGCCCCTCCTCCCCGCGGTGGGCGAGGAGGCGAAACTGTGGAAGATGCCGCGGGTGAGCCCGCCCGCCCGGCGTCATGTGAGGAGGCGCTGTGACCAGCGACCCTTGGGGCCGCGTCGACGAGACGGGGACCGTGTACGTGCGTACTGCCGACGGCGAGCGGGTTGTCGGTTCTTGGCAGGCCGGGAGTCCTGAGGAAGCCCTGGCCTATTTCAAGCGGAAGTACGACGGTCTGGTCGTCGAGATCGGCCTCCTCGAGCGCCGGGTGCAGACCACGGACCTGTCCGCCAAGGACGCGATGACCGCCATCGAGCACCTGCGGGAGCAGGTCACCGACGCGCACGCCGTCGGCGACCTGGACGCGCTCGGCAAGCGGCTCGACAAGCTCGTCAGCGACGTGGATGCGCGCCGCGAGGAGCGCAAGGCGGCGAAGGCGCGGGCCACCGAGGAGGCGCGCGGGGCCAAGGAGGCGCTGGTCGCCGAGGCCGAGGAGCTGGCGCAGAGCGAGCAGTGGCGCGCCGCCGGCGAACGCCTGCGCGCCCTCGTCGACACGTGGAAGGGCCTGCCCCGCCTCGACCGCAAGAGCGACGACGAGCTGTGGCACCGCTTCAGCCACGCCCGCTCGGCGTTCTCCAAGCGCCGCAAGGCCCACTTCGCCGCGCTGGACGCGCAGCGCGAGGAGGCCAGGCAGCGCAAGGAGAAGCTGGTCCAGGAGGCCGAGGCGCTGTCCGACTCGCGCGAGTGGGGCCCGACCGCGGCCCGCTATCGCGAGCTGATGGCCGACTGGAAGGCCGCGGGGCGTGCGCAGCGCGAGCACGAGGACGACCTGTGGGCGCGCTTCCGTGGCGCGCAGGACGTCTTCTTCCAGGCCCGCTCCGAGGTCTTCGCCGAGCGCGACGTCGAGCAGCGCGAGAACCTCACCCGCAAGGAGGAGCTGGTCGCCGAGGCGGAGAAGCTGCTCCCGGTGACGGACCTGAAGGGCGCCCGCTCCTCCTTCCGCTCGATCAACGAGCGCTGGGAGGCCATCGGCCACGTGCCGCGCGACGCCCGCCCCAAGATCGAGGGGCGGATGCACGCGGTGGAGCGCGCCATCCAGGAGGCCGAGGAGGCCGAGTGGCGGCGTACCAACCCGGAGGCGCGGGCGCGCGCGACCGGGCTCGCCGGGCAGCTCCAGGACGCGGTCGACAAGCTGCACAAGCAGATCGACGCGGCCCGTGCGTCCGGTAACGAGGCCAAGGCCGCGAAGCTGGAGCAGGAGCTCCAGGGCCGCCAGGCGCTGCTCGACCAGGCGCTGAAGGGCCTGCAGGAGTTCGGCGGCTGAAGACCCGCATGAGAAAGCCCCGCCTTCGGGCGGGGCTTTCTCCGTTGTTCGGGGTCAGTTGTTACGGGCCGACGTCACCCGGTACACGTCGTACACGCCCTCGACCTTCCGTACCGCCTTCAGCACATGCCCGAGGTGCTTCGGGTCGCCCATCTCGAAGGTGAAGCGCGAGGTGGCCACCCGGTCGCGGGAGGTCTGCACCGCCGCCGACAGGATGTTGACGTGCTGGTCGGACAGCACCCGGGTGACGTCCGACAGCAGCCGCGACCGGTCCAGCGCCTCGACCTGGATCGCGACCAGGAAGACCGAGGACTGCGTCGGCGCCCACTCGACCTCGACGATCCGCTCCGGCTGCTGCGACAGCGCCTCGACGTTGACGCAGTCCTTGCGGTGCACGGAGACCCCGCTGCCGCGGGTGACGAAGCCGATGATCGGGTCGCCCGGCACCGGCGTACAGCACCGGGAGAGCTTCACCCACACGTCGTCGACGCCCTTGACGATCACGCCCGGGTCGTTCGCGGCGCGACGTTTCTTCGCGCCGCGGCCGTGCAGCGGCGGGGCGGTCTCCTCGATGTCCTCGGTGGCCGCGTCCTCGCCGCCGAGCGCCTGCACCAGCTTCTGTACGACGTGCTGCGCCGATACGTGGCTCTCGCCGATCGCCGCGTACAGCGCGGAGATGTCGGGGTAGCGCATCTCGTGCGCGATGGTGACGAGCGAGTCGCCGGTGAGGATGCGCTGGATCGGCAGGTTCTGCTTGCGCATGGCCCGCGCGATGGCGTCCTTGCCCTGCTCGATCGCCTCGTCGCGGCGCTCCTTGGAGAACCAGGCGCGGATCTTGTTGCGCGCCCGCGGCGACTTGACGAAGTTCAGCCAGTCCCGGGAGGGGCCTGCGCCCTGCGCCTTGGAGGTGAAGACCTCGACCGTGTCGCCGTTGTCGAGCGTCGACTCCAGCGGTACGAGGCGGCCGTTGACCCGTGCTCCTATGGTCCGGTGGCCGACCTCGGTGTGCACGGCGTACGCGAAGTCGACGGGGGTGGCGCCTGCCGGAAGCGCTATGACGTCGCCCTTCGGCGTGAAGACGAAGGTCTCGTTGCGCGACAGGTCGAAGCGCAGCGCCTCCAGGAACTCGCCCGGGTCCTCCGTCTCCTTCTGCCAGTCGAGCAACTGCCGCAGCCACGCCATGTCGTTGACATGGTCCTCGCCGGCCTTGGCGCCGCGCTTGGGCGCGTCGCTGCGCACCTTGGACTCGCCCGCGACCGTCTGCTGCTTGTACTTCCAGTGGGCGGCGATGCCGTATTCCGCCCGCCGGTGCATGTCGAAGGTGCGGATCTGCAGCTCAACGGGCTTGCCGCCGGGGCCGATCACCGTCGTGTGCAGCGACTGGTACATGTTGAACTTCGGCATCGCGATGTAGTCCTTGAACCGGCCGGGGACCGGATTCCATCGCGCGTGAATCGTGCCGAGTGCGGCGTAGCAGTCGCGGACCGTGTCGACGAGAACGCGGATGCCGACCAGGTCGTAGATCTCCGCGAAGTCCCGGCCGCGGACGATCATCTTCTGGTAGACGCTGTAGTAGTGCTTCGGCCGCCCGGTGACGGTGGCCTTGATGCGGGCGGCGCGCAGGTCCTGCTGCACCTCGTCGGTGACGACGGCCAGGTACTCGTCGCGCTTGGGCGCCCGCTCGGCGACGAGCCGGACGATCTCGTCGTACATCTTGGGGTAGAGGATCGCGAAGGCGAGGTCCTCCAGCTCCCACTTGATGGTGTTCATGCCGAGCCGGTGGGCGAGCGGAGCGTAGATCTCCAGCGTCTCCCGGGCCTTCTGCTCCTGCTTCTCGCGGCGCAGATAGCGCATGGTGCGCATGTTGTGCAGCCGGTCGGCGAGCTTGATGACCAGGACGCGGGGGTCCTTGGCCATGGCGACGACCATCTTGCGGACGGTCTCGGCCTGGGCGGCCTCGCCGAACTTCACCTTGTCGAGCTTGGTGACGCCGTCGACGAGGAGGGCGACCTGCTCGCCGAAGTCGCGGCGCAGGTCCTCGAGGCCGTACTCGGTGTCCTCGACGGTGTCGTGGAGGAGGCCCGCGATCAGCGTGGCCGGGTCCATGCCGAGCTCGGCCAGGATGGTGGTGACGGCGAGCGGGTGGGTGATGTACGGGTCGCCGCTCTTGCGCTTCTGCCCGCGGTGCCAGCGCTCGGCGACCTGGTAGGCGCGCTCGATGGCGCGCAGGGCGCTCGGGTCGCTCTTGGGGTCGTTGCCGCGGACGATGCGCAGCAGCGGCTCGAGCACCGGGTTGTACGCGCTCTGCCGCTGCACGCCGAGGCGGGCCAGGCGGGCGCGGACGCGGTTCGGGGAGCCGGAGCGGGGCGGCTGGGCGGGCCCTGGAC
>NZ_JAAKZV010000090.1 GCF_011044975.1 Streptomyces coryli
GGAGGGTAGCGGGGGCGGGCGGAGGTTCCCAGAGGTGTGCTGACGCTTCGTCAGAGAAGTGTGACTGTGAGGTGATCACTCACAGGAGTGATCACCGACCGGACATGCTTCCGTGCGGCTCGCCGCTGTGCACACTGGCCGCAGCACATAAGGGGGTGCACCATGACGGTTATGGCAGAGCGCACGGACGCGACCGAGGTGACGGTCGAGATGTTCGAGATCATCGCTCGACACGTGGCGACCGGAACCGAGGGCGCCGTCAGGCTGGAGTTCATCGGCGGCCGGATCGAGGAAAAGCGCGTGCCTGACGGAGATCACACCTCCATCTTCAGCTGGTTGCTCAGGAGGTGCATGCAGTCTCGCCCAGAGCTGGATCTGGCACCCGAGCAAGGGCTCAAGGTAGAGCGCTACCGCGAAGGGCGCGCGCGTCCCGACGCCGCGCTCGTACCCGCCGAACACTTCGCGGGCCAGGGTGAGTGGGCAGAGCCTGATGGGGTCCTGATGACGGTGGAGGTCACCTCCCACGACCGCGACACTGACCGTCGTGACAGGAAGGAGAAGCCGGCAGCCTACGCCGCAGCGGGTATCCCGGTGTATCTCCTCATCGACCGCGACGAGGGTACGGTGACCGTTTTCACCAACCCGGATGCGAAGAGTGCTCGCTACCGCGATATCCACTCCGCCCTCTTTGGCGAGAGCGTCTCGATCCCCGAGCCGGTCGGCATCGTTCTCGATACAGAGAAGCTGAAGGACTACATGCGCTGAGGTCCGACGGGTTGGTGAGTGCCCGCTGAGCGCTCCGGCTGACCGGCGTCCGCTCCGGGCGCCCCGTAGCGCGCCAGGTAGTGCCACACCTTCTTGAGCGCCTGCGGGTCGTGGTGGCCGGTGCGGGAGGCGGTGCCGAGGATGGCGGGGTCGAGGGCTCCGTCGACTGCGAGGCGTGTGCCCAGGTCGACGAATTCCTGGCCGCGGTAGGCGGGGTGGCGGCGTAGTTCCGGGACGGTGAGGCGGAAGCCGGTGTGCCATTCGACGGGGCAGCCTAGGCGCAGGGCTGCGGTCTCGACGGGGGTGCCCCGGTAGCAGGGGTCCAGGACCAGGGCCTCCGCGTCGCGGGCCGGTCGCACCGGGCCGTGCACCTGGGCCTCGATGTAGTCGTCGAGGTCGTCCTGGCGGTCGGCGAGGGCGAGGTCGATGAGGCTCATACGGGCCGCTACGCCGAAGTCGGAGGGTTCGAGGAAGCTGTCCGGGTAGCAGAACGTGGTCCGCGGCAACGTATCGGCGGACAGGCGGAAGTGCGCGGACCCGAACCGCGGCGCCCCGCCGGCCGGCTTGCGCCGGAAGTTCAAGGCGCCGTAGACCGGCCGCTCATGAGCGGGAGCGTCGTCGTACGCCGCGTTGAAGATCCGGCTCTCCCAGCGCCAGCGGTCGCCGCCGGGGTACGCGGTCAGCCCGCCGTTGCTGGTTCCGGTGACGAACTGGGAGCGGTAGACGCCGTCCTCGGCCAGGGCGTCCAGGACCGGCTTGCCGTGCAGCAGACGGTCCGGGTGGAAGTTGAGGGTCACCCGCAGTGTGCGGTCCAATGGGGGGCCGGACGCCAGCTCCTTGACGTGGCTCAGCGCCCGTTCCTGGGCTGGTGGGGAGGGCGAGTTCATCCGCACAGTGTTCCCGGTCGTGATCGACCCGGCGGGCCCCAAGCGGAGAAAACGCCACAAAAGAGCCGCAGTTCACGCGTGCCCCAGCTTCATAACGGGCCGATAACGGCATCACGCAGTAGCTCTGCGAAGTTCACCTTGCGTTAACCACCGTCACCCCGTGGTGTCCGCCGGGCGGTTCTTCGATAGGCGGAGGCGGGGCCAAAGTCCCGTCGGATCCCCCGAGTCGAGGACTTACGGCCGTGAACGTGCTCCCCTCCCAGGCGCGAACCGCGCCCCGCGCCCGTGCGGTGGCGGCGGTGGTGCTGCTGGCCGCCGCGGCGCTGGCCGGCTGCGGCAGCGACGACTCTACGGGCGATGGTGCCGAAGAGGCAGCCGCCGCCGCGGCGCCCGGTGACGAGAAGCCGGCCGCGGACGTCGTCGTCGACGGCTCCACCACCGTCGCCCCGCTCACCAAGGCCGCGCGGAAGCTCTACGCCAAAGAGCAGGACGGCACGCGGGTGCAGATCTCCGAGAACGGCACCGGTGCAGGCTTCGAGCGCTTCTGCCGCGGCCGTACGGACATCTCCGACGCCTCCCGCCCGATCAAGGACGCGGAGAAGCGGTCGTGCGCCACCTGGAACGTGAAGTTCCAGGAGTACCCCGTCGCCAACGACGCGGTGACCGTGGCGGTGCCCCGCTCCGTCGACTGGATCGACTGCATCTCGGTGAAGAACCTCAAGCGCATCTGGGAGCCGGGCTCCGAGATCAAGCGCTGGAACCAGATCGACTCCGAACTCCCCGACAAGCCGCTGCACCTCTTCGGCCCCGGCACCGAGCACGGCACCTTCGACTTCTTCACCGAGACCATCAACGGCGAGGAGAAGGCCTCCCGCGCCGACTACGACATCTCCGACACCGGCGGCCAGGTCGCCAAGGCGCTCGGCGGCGACAAGGTCGGCCTGGGCTATCTGCCGTACACGTACTACGAGCAGCACCGCGACACCCTCAGAGCGCTCGCGGTCGACTCCGGCGACGGCTGCGTCTCGCCGAGCACCAGGACGGTGCAGAACGGCACGTATGCCGCGCTCTCCCGCCCGCTTTACATCTATACGTCCGACAAGTCGCTGAAGCGCGACGAGGTACGGCAGTTCGTGGAGTTCTATCTGCGCCACCACGCCGCCGCCGCGAAGGCCGCGCACTATCTGCCCCTCAGCAAGAAGCAGGCGGCCGAGCTGAAGTCGGGGCTCGCGAAGATGAAGGACTCCTGATGGTGGCTGATCAGCAGGCCGTTGCCCCGCTGCACGCGGCGCTGCCCGCGCAGCGCGGCAAGGGCGACCGGATACTCGTGCTCGCCGACCCCGACGAGCAGATAGCCCACGACCTCGCCGAACACCTCGCAGGCCACCAGATCAAGGTGGTGTTCTGCGCCGACGGTGCCGAGGCGCTGCTGCAGACCGGGCTGCAGGCCCCCGAGGCGGTGCTGGTGAGCGCCAAACTGCCGCTGGTGCCGGGGCCGCAGGTGGTCGAGGTGGTACGGCGGCGGTGCGCGACGCCGGTCGTCATCGGCGTGGGGCCCGACGACGCCGAGGAGGCGGTGGCGGCGCTGACCGCGGGCGCCAGCGCCTGCGTGGCCCGCCCGTACCGCCCGTACGAGGTGCTGAAGCTGCTCGGCGGCGCCGCGCAGGCGCCGGCGCCCATGGAGGCCGAGGTCAGCTCGGGCCCGTACACGATCAATCCGGCCACCTTCGAGGCGCGGGTGCGCGGGCGGCTTGTGCAGCTGCCGCTGCGGGAGTTCAAGCTGCTGCACCTGCTCGTGGCGAACGCGGAGAAGGTCGTCACCCGCGACCAGATCAGCGCCGAGCTGTGGGGCACCAGCGCGCCCAAGTCCAACACCATCGCCGTTCATATACGGCGGCTCCGCGACCGTATCGGCGACGACCCGCACCATCCCGGGGTCATCCTCACGGTCCGCAACGTCGGCTACCGCTTCGTGCCGCCGGCCCTCTGACCCCCGCAGGCCCCCCGCAGGACACCCCCCACAGACACATGGAAGAAAACGGACAGGAGGTGCCATGTCACGACTAACACGCCCGATCCAGCAGATCGTTGGGCGCGAGGCACCGCATGGACGGCGGGAGTTCGCCCGTCGTTCACCTTCCCCCATCGGCCACTTCATCGGCCGTCCCTAATTTCGGCCACGGTGACCGGCAAGTGAATGCCGAGCCCACCGACGCTACGCACGCCGCCAACGGGTGGCGGCCTCAGGAAGGAACACAGAAAGTGAAGCTGCAGCGCAAGAACCGGCTCCGCGCCGTAACCCTTGGCGCCGTCGCCGTGTCCGGCGCCCTGGTCCTCACGGCGTGCGGCTCGGACGACAACGCGGGTGGTGGCGGCGACAAGGGCAATGCCGGCGCCGCGAGCAAGATCAAGTGCGCCGGCGAGGGCCAGCTCCTCGCGGCCGGCTCCACGGCCCAGAAGAACGCCATCGACCAGTGGTCGAAGGACTACTCGGCCGCCTGCTCCGGCGTGACGATCAACTACCAGGCCAACGGCTCCGGCGCCGGCATCGAGGCGTTCAACTCCGGCAAGGTCTCCTTCGCCGGCTCCGACTCCGCCATGAAGCCGGAGGAGGTCGCCGCCTCCAAGAAGATCTGCAAGGGCGGCCAGGGCGTGAACCTGCCGATGCTCGGCGGCCCGATCGCGATCACGTACAACGTCGAGGGCGTGGACGACCTCGTCCTGGACGCGGACACCCTCGCCAAGATCTTCGACGGCAAGATCACCAAGTGGAACGACGCCGCCATCAAGAAGCTGAACCCGGAGGCGAAGCTCCCGGGCTCCAAGATCCAGGCGTTCCACCGCTCGGACGAGTCGGGCACCACCGACAACCTCACCAAGTACCTGCAGGCCGCCGCGCCGAAGTCCTGGAAGTACGAGCCGGACAAGAAGTGGCCGAACCAGTCCGGCCAGGCCGCCGACGGCTCCTCCGGCGTCGCCTCCCAGGTCAAGCAGACTGCGGGCAGCATCTCTTACGTCGAGCTGTCGTACGCCACCGGCAACGAGATCCCCACGGCGAAGATCGACACGGGTGCCGGCGAGCCGGTCGAGGCCAGCACGGACAACGCCTCCAAGGCGATCGCCGCGGCCAAGGTGACCGGCAAGGGCAACGACCTCGCCATGGAGCTCGACTACACCACCAAGGCGGCGAGCGCGTACCCGATCACGCTCCTCACCTACGAGATCGCCTGCGACAAGGGCAACAAGGCGGAGACGCTGAAGGCCACCAAGTCCTTCCTCGCCTACGCCGCCAGTGAGCAGGGCCAGTCGTCCCTCGTGAA
The DNA here is from genome assembly GCF_011044975.1 of Streptomyces coryli. GTDB lineage: Bacteria > Actinomycetota > Actinomycetes > Streptomycetales > Streptomycetaceae > Streptomyces > Streptomyces coryli. The sequence goes on from NZ_JAAKZV010000090.1 coordinate 4,973, forward strand.
GCTCGGCTACGCGCCGCTGCCCGCCGAGGTCGCCACCAAGGTCCGCTCGACGGTGAACTCCCTGTCCTGACCCGGTACGGCCGGCCCCGGTGACCTTCTGGCCACCGGGGCCCGGCCGCCCCGTCCGGTGCACCGCCGCCGGGGCGGCTTCGAGTCAAGCCGCCGCCCCACACCAGACCGGAGAAGAGATGAGCACAACAACGGACACCCCTGTGGCGCCGCCCCCGGCGCCCTCCGAATCCACTTCCACCGGCCGCGTCGGCGACAAGGTCTTCAGCGGCCTGTCCCGCGGCGCCGGGATCCTGCTCCTCGTCATCATGGCCGCGATAGCCGTCTTCCTGACGGTCCGCGCGATCAACGCGATATCCGAGAACGAGGGCAACTTCTTCACGACCTTCGAGTGGAACGCCAACGCCACCCCGCCGTCCTTCGGCATCGCGGTGCTGGTCTTCGGCACGATCGTCTCGTCGGTCATCGCGATGGTCATCGCCGTCCCGGTGGCGGTCGGCATCGCGCTCTTCATCACGCATTACGCGCCGCGCAAGCTCTCCGGCCCGATCGCGTACGTCATCGACCTGCTGGCCGCGGTCCCCTCGATCGTCTACGGCCTCTGGGGCGCGCTCTTCCTCGTCCCGCATCTGACCGGCTTCTACAGCTGGCTCAACGACTACTTCGGCTGGACCGGCTTCCTGGAGTACCAGGGCGGCGCGCCGCGGTCGCTGATGACGGTCGGCATCCTGCTCGCGGTGATGATCCTGCCGATCATCACCAACGTCTCCCGCGAAGTCTTCGCGCAGGCGCCCAAGATGCAGGAGGAGGCGGCTCTGGCGCTCGGCGCCACCCGCTGGGAGGTCATCCGCATGGCGGTCATCCCCTTCGGCCGCAGCGGCGTTATCTCGGCCTCGATGCTGGGCCTCGGCCGCGCGCTCGGCGAGACGATGGCCGTCGCCACCGTGCTGTCCCCCTCCGCGGTGCTGTCCGCGAAGATCCTCGACCCGGGCGGCGGCACCTTCGCGCAGAACATCGCGAGCGCCTTCAAGGAGGCCGGCAGCTTCGGCCGTGACGCGCTGATCGCCTCCGGCCTGGTGCTGTTCGTCATCACGCTGATCGTGAACGGCGCGGCCCGCCTGATCATCGCCCGCCGCAAGGAGTACTCGGGGGCCAACGCATGACGGCTACTACGACCCTTCCCGCCACCGAGCAGACGGACGCGCTCGGCATCCACCAGCCCCGGCTGCCCAAGTGGGCCCCGGCCGGCATCGCCCTTGGCGCCGCAGCCGTCGGCGTGGGCATCGGCACGGTCGCCGGACTCAGCTCCCGCATCCAGTGGGGCCTCATCGCGGCGCTGCTGTTCGTGCTCGCCTCGTACGCGATATCCGCCACCGTGGAGGGCAAGCGGCAGGCCAAGGACCGCTTCGCGACCTCCATGGTCTGGGTGGCGTTCCTGCTGGCCGTGATCCCGCTGGCCTCGCTGATCTGGGAGACGGTCAGCCGCGGCATCAAGGTCCTGGACGCCTACTTCCTCACCCACTCCATGTCGGGCGTGGTGACCATCCAGCCCGGCGGCGGCGTATACCACGCGATCCTCGGCACCCTGGAGCAGGTCGGCATCGCGACGCTGATCTCCGCCCCCATCGGCCTGCTGACCGCGATCTATCTGGTCGAGTACGGCAAGGGCAAGCTGGCCAAGGCGGTCACGTTCTTCGTGGACGTCATGACGGGTATCCCGTCGATCGTCGCGGGTCTGTTCATCCTCAGCCTGTGGATCATGATGCTGGGGTTCAGCTACTCCGGCCTGGCCGGCGCCATGGCGCTGTCCATCCTGATGATGCCGGTCGTGGTCCGCTCCACCGAGGAGATGCTGAAGCTCGTACCCAACGAGCTGCGCGAGGCGTCGTACGCCCTCGGCGTGCCCAAGTGGAAGACCATCATGAAGGTCGTGCTGCCCACGTCCATCGGCGGCATCACCACCGGCGTCATGCTGGCCATCGCCCGTATCGCGGGTGAGTCCGCGCCGCTGCTGCTGCTGGTCTTCGGCAACCCGGTGATCAACGGCAACCCCTTCGACGGCGCCCAGGCGGGCCTGCCCCTGTTCATCTACGAGCAGTGGGCCAACGGCAACGAGGCGAGCTACGACCGCGCGTGGGCAGCCGCCCTCGTGCTGATCGCCTTCGTCATGATCCTCAACCTGGTGGCCCGCGGCATCGCCCGCTGGAAGGCCCCGCAGCATCGATAGCCGGCTCCGCCGCCGGGCCAGCCGCTGACGCGGCACCTCAGCGATAGCGAAAGAAGTGAAGTAGCCATGGCCAAGCGCATAGACATCGGCAGCCTCAGCGCCTACTACGGCAAGTTCAAGGCCATCGAGGACATCTCGATGACCGTAGAGCCCAAGTCGGTCACGGCCTTTATCGGCCCGTCCGGCTGCGGCAAGTCCACCTTCCTGCGCACCCTCAACCGCATGCACGAGGTCGCCGCAGGGGCCCACGTCGAGGGCAAGGTGATGCTGGACGACGAGGACCTGTACGCCCCCGGCGTGGACCCGGTCGCGGTCCGCCGCACGGTCGGGATGGTCTTCCAGCGCCCCAACCCCTTCCCCACGATGTCCATTTACGACAACGTGGCGGCGGGCCTGAAGCTCAACGGGCGCTACAAGAAGTCCGAGCTGGACGCGGTCGTCGAGAAGTCCCTGAAGGGCGCCAACCTCTGGAACGAGGTCAAGGACCGCCTGAACCGCCCGGGTTCGGGTCTGTCCGGCGGCCAGCAGCAGCGCCTGTGCATCGCGCGGGCGATCGCGGTGGAGCCGCAGGTGCTGCTCATGGACGAGCCCTGCTCGGCCCTGGACCCGATCTCCACCATCGCCATCGAGGACCTGATCGGCGAGCTGAAGAAGAAGTACACGATCGTCATCGTCACCCACAACATGCAGCAGGCGGCCCGGGTCTCGGACCGTACGGCCTTCTTCAACCTCGCGGCCGTCGGCCAGCCCGGCAAGCTCATCGAGATCGACGACACCGAGCGGATCTTCTCGAACCCGTCGGTCCAGGCCACCGAGGACTACGTCTCCGGCCGCTTCGGCTAGGCCGCCGGCGCAAGAGCCCGTCCTGCGGCGCTGCATGGCGGTGCCGCCGCGGGACGTCAGGTCCCGCCCCCGGCGTGCGAGGGGGCGGGGCCGCCCCTTTTTCGGCTATAGCTGCTCCCAGCGCAGCACCGGGTCGGCGAGGGCCTGGACGGATGCCAGCAGCCCGAGGCGGTTGGCCCGTACGGCCGGGTCCTCGGCCATCACCAGCACCTCGTCGAAGAAGCGGTTCACGGCGGCGGTGAGCCGCTGCGCCTCGGCGGTGAAGCGGGCAGGCCCGGTGGTGTCGGCCAGGGCGCCGCGGGTGCGCTGCAGTTCGTGGTGGACGGCCTCCTCGGCGGGGTCGGCGAAGAGGGTGAGGTCGTAGCCGGCCGGGGTGCCCGCGGGCACGATCCGCCTGACCCGCTGCACGGCCGCCGCGACCTGTGCGAACTCTTCCGTGCCCGCGAGCTTCTCCAGCTCCGCGAGGAGCTTCTCGGCGCGGGCCGGCGAGGCGGCGACCGGCAGCACGGCCCGTACGTGATCGACGGCGTGCCCGCGCTCGAGCAGCAGCTGCTCCAGGCGGCGCCGTACGAACAGCTCGGCCTCGGCGCGGACTTCGGCGCTCACCGCGACCGGCTGCTCGGCGGCGGCCGCCGCGAGCCCGTCGGCGACGGTGAGCCCGGCGAGCCGCGGGTGCCGGCGCAGGATCGCGACGACGCCGAGTGCGGCGCGGCGCAGCCCGTACGGATCGGAGCTGCCGGTCGGCGCGGAGCCGAGCGCGAAGAGGCCGGCGAGGAGGTCGAAGCGGTCGGCGAGGGCGAGCAGGGCGCCGGGGAGCGAGTCGGGGACGGCGTCGGCGGCGGAGCGGGGGAGCTCCGTCTCGTGGAGCGCCTGGGCCACGGGTTCGGGTTCGCCGGCGCGGAGGGCGTAGGCGCGGGCCATGACGCCGGCGAGGCTGGAGAGCTCGGTGACCATCTGCGAGCCGAGGTCGAACTTGGCGAGCTGGGCGGCCCTTTCGAGCGTCGAGCGCTCTTCGCCGCTGAGCTCGACGGCCCCGCTCAGGCGGCGGGCGACGGCGGCGATGCGGTCGGCGCGGTCGGCCATGGAGCCGAGCCGCTCCTCGAAGGTGAGGAGGTGGAGCCGCTGTTTCATGGCGTCGAGCGGCGTCTCCAGGTCCGCGCGCCAGAAGAAGGCCGCGTCCTCGTAACGGGCCCGCAGCACCGCCTCGTTCCCGGCCCGTACGAGATCGTGGTCGCACTCGCCGTTCGCGATGACGACGAAGTGCGGCAGCAGCGCGCCGCCGGCGTCCTGGACCGGCAGATAGCGCTGGTGCTTGCGCATGACGGTGGTGAGGACCGCGGCCGGAAGCTCCAGATAGCGCGGCTCGAAGGAGCCGAGGATCGCCGTCGGATACTCGACGAGGTCGGCGATCTCCTCGACCAGCGCGGCCTCGGCCGTGGTGTCGACCGTCCCGCCGGCCCGCTCGGCGAGGGCGACGGCGTGCCGGGCGACGAGACGGCGCCGCGTCCCGCCGTCGGCGATCACGCCGTGCTCGGCGAGGAACGCCCAGTACTCGTACGCGGTCGCCACGTCCACGGCCGGCTGCGCGGCCGTCCGGTGCAGGTAAGTGGTGCGGCCGGAGGCGAGATTGCCCGCCGTGAAGGGCACCACGTCGTCGCCGAGCAGCGCGAGCAGCCAGCGCACGGGGCGGCTGAACGACAGTCCCGCCGCCTGCCAGCGCATGTTCTTCTCCGCCCGCAGCCCGGTGACGATCTGCGGCAGCAGCTCGGCGAGGACGGTGGCCGCCGGGCGGCCGGTGACCCGGCGGGTGGCGGTGACGTGCTCGTGCGCCCCGTAGCGGGCGCGGCCGAGGTCGGCGACGTCGAGGCCCTGGCCGCGGGCGAACCCCCGGGCGGCGGCGGTGGGTTGGCCCTGCTCGTCGTACGCGGCGGCCACCCGCGGGCCGCGCGCCGTCTCCTCCCGGTCGTCCTCGTACGGCTCCACCCCGCCGAGCATCGCGACGATGCGCCGCGGCGTGGCCTTCACGTAGAGCCCGGTCGTCCGCAGCCGGGTGCCCGCCAGCAGGGTTTCCAGCGCCGCCCGTACGGCCTCCGCCGACCGGCCGACCTCGGCGGCAGGCAGCTCCTCGACGCCGATCTCGAAGATCAGCGTCTGCGGTCCGTCCACCTCGTCGACGGCCTCGGGCCGCAGCTCGGGCGCCTCCGGCGCTTGTACGAGCCCCAGCGGATGCCCGAGCTCCGTGCGCCGCTCCGCCCACAACTGCGCCGCCTCGTGCGCCAGTCGCCGCATCCGCGCGAAGGCGCGGGCCCGCTCGGTGGTGGAGATGGCGCCGCGGGCGTCGAGGACATTGAAGGTGTGCGAGCACTTGAGCACGTACGAATAGGCGGGGACGGGAAGCCGCGCGGCCAGCATCCGCCGGGCCTCCCCGGCATAGGTCTCGAAGAGGGTGCGGTTCGCCTCGATGTCGGCGTCGTCGAGGTAGTAGCGGCTCATCTCGTACTCGGCCTGGCCGAAGATCTCCCCGTACGAGATCCCGTCCGCGTACGCGATGTCCTTGAAGTGCCCGACGCCCTGCAGCGCCATCAGGATCCGCTCGATCCCGTACGTGATCTCCACGCTCACCGGGTCGAGGGCGATCCCGCCGGCCTGCTGGAAGTAGGTGAACTGGGTGATCTCAAGACCGTCCAGCCATACCTCCCACCCAAGTCCCCAGGCGCCCAGCGCGGGCGAGGCCCAGTTGTCCTCGACGAAGCGGATGTCGTGGGCGGCGGTGTCGATGCCGAGGGCTTTGAGGCTGCCGAGGTAGAGCTCCTGGGCGTCGCCCGGCTCGGGCTTGAGGATGACCTGGTACTGGGTGTGGGTCTGCAGCCGGTTCGGATTCTCCCCGTAGCGGCTGTCGTCCGGCCGCACGCTGGGCTCCGTATAGGCCACCCGCCACGGCTCAGGACCCTGCACCCGCAGGAAGGTCGCGGGATTCAACGTACCCGCGCCGACCTCGCTGTTCATCGGCTGCGCGGTCAGGCAGCCGCGCTCGGTCCAGTAGGCGTTCAGCGCGAGCAGTGCGTCCTGCATGGTGACCATGCAGCAGTCTGGCACGGCCGTACGGCGAGCCGCCGCCGGATTAACCGGAGGCGGCCCGCCGGGGGTCAGGACACCTGGACGGTGGCCGTGGCGGTCGCGCCGAGGTGGGTGGCGTCGCCCGCGTACGTCACGGTGTAGGTGACGGTGCCCGCGGTCCGCGGGCGGTCGGTGAACTTGAAGGTGCCGTCGGCGGCCACGGGGTAGCTGCCGAGGGTCTTCGTCCCGTTCGCGTCCGTGCGCTCGACCTTGACCTCGGTGCCGGAGGCGAGGGCCTCGGCGGAGGTGAGCGTGCCGGTCACGGTGAGCCGGTTGCCGGCCGGCGCGGTGGCCGGGGCCTGGAGGGTGAGCTCTGACGGGGCCTTGTCGGCGTCCTGCAGCACGTGCAGGAGGGGGTTCTCGCCGTAGATGCCGACGGTGACGGCGAAGAGCGTGCCGCCCTCGGGGGCCCAGGCCAGACCGGCGCGCGCCAGGCTGTGATTGCCCGATCCCACCCCGTAGGTGCGCAGCGCGGTGTCGGCGCCCTCACGGTAGATCTGGATGCTTCCGCTCGAGCTCAGGCCCGCGGCGACGGTGCCCGAGCCGGAGACGGCCGCCGAGCCGGGGTAGGCGCCGGTGGGGTACGCGTCGCTGAACGACAGGTCGGACGTGCGCAGGACCTGGTGCTTGTACGGCGATCCGCAGGCCGTGACGACGTGCTGTCCGTCCGGGGTGAGGGCGAGGTCGTTGTTGTCCGAGCAGCCGCCGTCGCCGGGGTTCGTGACCAGCGCCTGCTCGACCGGCTTGCCGGAACTCACGTCGTACGACCCGAGGGTGGCGGGACTCAGATCGGTGTTGCTCGCGATCAGGACGTCCGGCGCGGCCTTCGAGGTGGCCAGCAGCGGCGCCGAGTACCAGAAGGAGGTCAGGTCGAGGCTGACGGCAGGGTCGGTGCCCGGGGTCAGGGAGCCGAGGCCGCCGAAGCTGCCGTCGCGGTCGTAGCCCATCCAGACCGTGCCGTCGGCACCGGCCGCGAGATGCCGCGGCTGGATGCCGGTGCCGGTGTCGTAGCGGCGGGTCTCGGTCAGCGAGGCGGTGTCGATCTCGGCGATGGCGCTCGCTCCGGTGAGCGCGACGTAGACCTCGCCGGAGTCCGCGGAGACCGCGAGCCCGCGGGCGCCGCTCGTACCGGTGATCCGCTTGACGACCTGGCCGGCGTAGTCGGTGACGACGACCGTGCCGCCCTCCGGGTCGCTGATGAAGACCTGGCGGTGGGCGTCGTCGACGGCGAAATCGGCGTAAGAAGCCAGGCCCAGCGGCGTAGTGGTGTCCGCGGCGGCGGCCGGCGTCGCGGTGCCGAGTGAGAGGGCGGGGAGCGCCAGGAGGGCGGTGGCGAGCATCGTGCCCGCCGCGCGTCTGTGCTTGTGCACGTACGTGTGTCCCTTCGGGAGGACGAACGAAGGGGCCCCGGCGGGGACCCCACCTCCAGAGCGCCGCCGGGCGCGATTTCGTCACCGCTCGACCCGCCGTTGTCAGTGCGATGAGAAATGCTTGGCAGCGGAGTCCATCCCTATGGGAACTTCTTGACCTGAACTTTGCTTCAGGTCCGAGAGTGGTGCCCAAGGAGAACGGGGCCGGATGGCCCGCCAGTCGAGAGGACGACTCATGGCGTACGACCCGAAAGGCCCGGCGATCGAGACCGCCGGTCTCGTGAAGGTCTTCGGCGAGACCCGCGCCGTGGACGGCGTGGACCTGACCGTGCCGCGCGGCACGGTGTACGGGGTGCTCGGGCCCAATGGCGCCGGGAAGACCACGACGGTGAAGATGCTGGCCACGCTGCTGCGCCCTGACGGCGGCGAGGCGCATGTCTTCGGGCATGACGTGGTCCGGGAGGCGGACGCGGTGCGCAGCCGGGTCAGCCTCACCGGGCAGTACGCGTCGGTGGACGAGGATCTGACCGGCACCGAGAATCTGATCCTCCTCGGGCGCCTGCTGGGGCACGGTAAGCCGCAGGCCCGCTCGCGGTCGGCGCAGCTGCTGGAGGCCTTCGGGCTGACGGATGCGGCCGGGAAGCAGGTGAAGCACTACTCGGGCGGTATGCGGCGCCGGATCGACATCGCGGCGTCGATTCTGTCGACTCCTGATCTGCTCTTTCTCGACGAGCCGACGACCGGGCTCGACCCGCGCAGCCGCAATCAGGTGTGGGACATCGTGCGGGCGGTGGTCGCGCAGGGGACCACCGTGCTGCTCACCACCCAGTACCTGGACGAGGCCGATCAGCTCGCCTCCCGTATCGCCGTCATCGACAAGGGCAAGGTCATCGCCGAGGGCACCAAGGGCGAGCTGAAGGCGTCCGTCGGCGCCGGGTCCGTGCATCTGCGGCTGCGCGAGGCCGAGCAGCGGCCGGAGGCCGAGCGGGTGCTGGCGCACTGCCTGGACGCGCAGGTGCAGCTGGAGCCGGACCCGGTGGCGCTGACCGCCAGGGTCGGCACGGACGGCAATGGTGAGCAGGCCGCCGAGCAGGCGTCCCGGGTGCTGAGCGAGCTCGCCCGCGCGGGTATCACCGTCGACAACTTCGCGCTGGGCCAGCCCAGTCTGGACGAGGTGTTCCTGGCGCTGACCGACCGGCCCGCAGTGGCCACCGCAGACGAGGAGGTCGTCGCATGAGTACCGCAGCCGAGACCCGTAGCACCGAAGAACTGGCGCCGGTCGCCACCGAGACGCTCGCCGAACTGCTGGTCGCGAAGGACCGGCCGCCGCGGCCGAGCGCGCTGTCCACGTCGATCACCTTCGGGTGGCGGGCGATTCTGAAGATCAAGCATGTGCCGGAGCAGCTCTTCGACGTCACGGCTTTCCCGATCATGATGGTGCTGATGTACACGTACCTCTTCGGGGGCGCGCTGGCCGGCTCCGTGGACGCGTATGTGCAGTTCCTGCTGCCCGGCATCCTGGTGATGAGCGTCGTGATGATCACGATGTACACGGGCGTCTCGGTCAACACCGATATCGAGAAGGGCGTCTTCGACCGGTTCCGTACGCTGCCGATCTGGCGGCCGTCGGTGATGGTCGGCTATCTGCTCGGCGACGCGCTGCGCTACACGATCGCGTCGATCGTGATGCTCGCGGTCGGCCTGGCCATCGGCTTCCGGCCGGACGGCGGGTTCGTGGGCGTGCTGCTCGGGGTGGCGCTGCTGATCGTGTTCTCGTTTGCGTTCTCGTGGGTGTGGACGATGTTCGGGCTGCTGCTGCGGAGCGAGAAGTCCGTCATGGGCGTCAGCATGATGTTCCTGTTCCCGCTGACGTTCCTCAGCAATATCTTCGTCGAGCCGAAGACCATGCCGGGCTGGCTGCAGGCCTTCGTCAACAACTCGCCGGTCACGCACCTCACGAACGCGGTCCGCGGCCTGATGGACGGCGACTGGCCGGCCACCGAGATCGCCTGGACGCTGGGCTGGGCCGGGGTGTTCATCGCCATCTTCGGGCCGATCACGATGCGGCTGTACACCCGCAAGTGATCATGCGGCGGTGGTCAGGGACAGCTGGCGCAGGAAGGCCGCGTTGGAGTCGGTCTTCTTCAGCTGGGTGAGCAGCAGCTCCGTGCCCTGGCCGTCGCGCTCGGACAGCGCCCGGCGCAGCCGGCGTACGGCGTCCAGCTCCTCGGTGGAGGTGATGATCTCCTCGCGGCGGGTGCCGGAGGGGTCCACGTCGACGGCCGGGAAGACCCGCTTGTCGGCGAGGGAGCGGTCGAGGCGCAGCTCCATGTTGCCGGTGGACTTCAGCTCCTCGAAGTAGTAGTCGTCGGCGCGCGAGCCGGTCTCGACGAGGGCGGTGGCGAGGATGGTGAGCGAGCCGCCGTCCTCGATGTTGCGGGCGGCGCCGAAGATCCGCTTCGGGTGGTGCAGGGCGCCGGCGTCGACGCCGCCGGAGAGCGTACGGCCGTTGCCGGGCGCGCTGTTGTTGTACGCGCGGCACAGCCGGGTCAGGGAGTCGAGCAGGATGACGACGTCCTTGCCCTCCTCGACCATGCGCTTCGCGCGCTCGATCGCGAGGTCGGCGAGGGTGGTGTGGTCCTTGGCGGGACGGTCGAAGGTGGAGGCCAGCACCTCGCCGCTCGTGATGGTGCGGCGCATGTCGGTCACCTCTTCGGGCCGCTCGTCCAGCAGCACCACCATCAGGTGGCACTCGGGGTGATTGGTCTCGATCGCGGCGGCGATCGACTGCAGGATCATGGTCTTGCCGGTCTTCGGCGGCGCGACGATCATGCCGCGCTGGCCCTTGCCGACGGGCGAGACCAGGTCGATGACCCGGTTGGTGAGGCCGGCGGCGCCGTTCTCGAGCCGGATCCGGTCCTGCGGGTAGAGGGGGGTGAGGTCGGCGAACTTCGGCCGCCTGGCGGCGACTTCGGGGGAGCCGCCGTTGACGCTGTCGACGCGGTCGAGCGGCGGGGCCTTGCGGCCGTCACGGCCGCCGCCCGCGGGCTTCACGGTGCCGGCGACGAGGTCGCCGCGGCGGAGGCCGTGGCGGCGGATCAGATTCTGCGGGATGTGCACGTCGTCCGGCCCGGGGAGCAGTCCCTCCGTGCGGAGGAAGCCGTTGCTCCCGGCGAGGTCGACGACGCCGGACACATGGGTTGGTTCAAGTTCTGTGGTGTTCATGGGAGTTGTCCTTTCAGGACGGAATGGCAGGAAACGCGGGCCGCTGTGCGGCGGGCGTCACGCGGATACGGCGCGGCTGCGCGCCGCGGCGTAAAAGAGAGGCTCCGGCTGGGAGAGCGATTCAGAAGGACTCCGAAATCCAGGAGCCGAATGAAGTGGCACGGGCGCCGATCGACGTCGGCGGGCTATCACGTGCTACGGGCAGAGTAGCACCCTGTCGGCGGGGCGAATGTGGCCGGGGCCACAGTGGCCGTGCTCGCCTACGCACGATCAAGCCCGCCCGGCGCTTGAGGGCGAGCGCCGCAGGCGCGATCGCCCGGGGCGCGACCGCAAGGTCATCGCGGCAGCGACACCCGCAGCAGATAGCCCCCGCCCTCCGTCGGCCCCGCCGACATCGCGCCGCCCGCCGACCGCACCGCCTTCGCCAGCTGCTGCTGGCCATGGCCGGTGCCGGGCAGCGACGGGGCGTGCGCCGGCGGCGCGGCATTGCCGACCTCCAGCACCACGGCGTCGTCCGCCGCCGCGAGGCGCACCGTCACCCGTGCCCCCTGCGCATGCCGCACCGTATTGCTCAGCGACTCCTCCGCCGCCCGGTACAGCAGCGCCGACACATCCGGCGACAGCCCGTCCGGCACCCGGACATCCGCGGCGATGGACTGCCCGTACTGCCGGTACGTAGCGACGAGGCTGTCGATCTCCGCCGCCGAGCCGGATTCGCCGGGCAGGTCGTGGTGGTGCTCCTCCTCGTTCTGCCGCATGATCCGCAGCACGCTGGACAGCGACTGCATCGCGTCCGAGCCCGCGGCCTGGATGAGGTCGCACTTCGCTTTGACCTCGTCCGGTACGTCCTTGCGCGCCCCGATCGCCATCGACTGCACGCTCATCAGCGACACCTGGTGGCCGACCCCGTCGTGGATCGTCTGCACCAGGTGCTCGCGCTGCTGCATCCGGCGCTCGCGCAGCAGGCTCTCGCGCAGTGCGGCGCGCTCGGTCTCGCGGGAGATACGGAGCAGGCCGGCCTCGTTGGCGACGTTGACCGCGACGCCGACGGCGATCGGGAAGCCGAGCAGCACCCACGTGGTGCTGAAGGTCAGCGCCCCCTTCGCGCCCTGCACGACGAGCGCCTGCGGGTGCACGAGGGCGAGTGTCAGCGGTACGACGACGAGCAGCAGGATCAGGTCGAGGCGGCGCGTCCTGGTGGCGGCGAAGAGGGCGTACGCCAGGCAGATGGTCTGCCCCGTGACCAGGAAGGCGCCGAGCGCCACCAGCGCGTACAGCGGCAGCGCCCGCTCGCAGAGCGGGGTCGCGGCGGCGAGCACGCCGATCGCGATCAGCCCGGCCGCCCGCCCGTCGACCAGCCCGGTCGAAGGCGAGGCGATCGCTCCCCAGGCCAGCGGCAGGGTCGCCAGGACGGCGAGCAGCGTGCGCAGCTGCACGGCGCGGGGCCCGTCGGTGAGGGCGCGCGCAAGTGCGTCATAGGTGAGCGGGGCTGGCATTTCGCCCCATTCTCGCATCCCGGGCGGGGTGCGAGGCCGCGTCAGTCGCCGAAGCCGTGCCGCTCGTGGGCGGCGGCGAAGCGGCTCGGGTCGCTCAGCTCGGACGGGGCCGGGCGGCTGAGGATGCGGCCGGCGTGCAGGGAGTCGTAGGCGGCCCGGACGTGCTGGGCGCGCTCGATCAGGCCGAGCTCCGGGAAGTAGCCCTTCAGTGCGCGCTGGGCGGCCGAGGGGGACTGGTGCACATCGCGGAGGAGGAAGACGGCCTTGTCGAGGACGACGGTGTTCATGGTGGCCACACTCTCTTTCTTAGGTGTATCCGGTGGCCGGAAGCTTTAAATGCATAGTACACCTAACTTTCCGATACGGGTAGTCTGTGCCTGATGTTCACGCCCGAGGGACCCACCGCCCGTGAGCTGGCCGTCCAGGCGCTCTCCTCGATCGAGCGCGGCTACGATCTGCTGGCGCCGAAGTTCGACGCCACCCCGTTCCGCACCCCCGCCCGGGTGCTCGACGCCTTCATCGCCGGGCTGAAGCCGCTCGGTCCCTTCGCCGACGGCCTCGATCTGTGCTGCGGCACGGGCGCGGGCACCGAGGCGCTGCGCGGCCTGTGCGAGCGGTCGGTGACCGGCGTCGACTTCAGCGCCGGGATGCTGGACACCGCGCGCGCCGCCTCGGCCCCGGGCGCCCTTGACCCCCGCTGGGTACGGGCCGACGTCCGGGCTCTCCCCTTCGCCCCCGGCTCCTTCGACCTGGTGGCGACCTTCGGCGCCTTCGGACACTTTCTGCCCGCCGAGCGGCCGGAGCTGTTCGCGCAGGTCCACCGCGTGCTGCGCCCCGGCGGCGGCTTCGCCTTCCCGGTCCCGGCGCCGCCGCGGGTCGGCTCGCGGGCGTACTGGACGCTGTGGGGCTTCGACGCCGCGATGCGGGTGCGGAACGCGCTGTGGCGCCCCACCTTCGTCATGTACTACCGGACCTTCGGCCTCCCGCGGGTCCGCGCCGAGCTCGCGGCCGCCGGCTTCACGGTGGAGACGTACGCACTGCCCGAGCTCGGGACGCGGCCTGACGGCAGCCCGCTGTGCCGGACGGTGCTGGCGCGGCGTCGCTGACCGGGGCTTCGCGCGCGACTTCTCACGCGGCTTCTCACGAGCCGATACGCCCGATTGGCGTAACCCAGATCACTGTCCTACGGTGGCCATTCCTGCTCAAAACGGACATATGCCATGTGTATGTCCCCCGCCGACACCGGAAGGGACACCGGTCACCGTATGCAGTTCGAGTTCCACCCCGTATCGACGAAATTCCAGCTCCACCCCGCGGTCCAGCGCGCGACGATCATCGCCCTCCTCGCCATGGTCTTCACCATCGCCTTCCTGACGGAGGGCCCGGCGCGCGCCGCCGACCCGCCGCTGACCACCGCCCGCTCCTGCCACGACGCGGGCGGCCCCGAGCACGGGCCGCAGCCCAAGCCCGGCGGGCAGCGCGTCTTCGTACGCGAGCAGTGGGAGGGCGACGGCAGATCCAGCCGCGTCTACAAGGCGGCGCCCGGCTATGAGACCGAGCGGCCCGCCCCGAGCCCGGGCACGGGGGACCCGAGCTCGTGGGAGACGCTCAAGACCACGGACGCGCGGCCCGCGGCGGCCTTGCTCAAGTGGACCATGTAGGACCCGCGTTACGCTGCGCCGATGCACATCCCCGCAGCGGAGCTCACCCCCGCCGACCACGAGCTGATCGCGCACGCCCGGCAGATCGTGGACGAGCACGGCGACGGCGCGGGCCGCGGCGTCCACACGATGGGCGCCGCGGTCCGCGCCGCCGACGGCCGCGTCTACGGCGGCATCAACCTCTTCCACTTCACCGGCGGCCCCTGCGCCGAACTGGTCGCCCTCGGCCACGCCCGCGCCTCCGGCGCCCGCGAGCTCACCACGATCGTCGCGGTCGGCGACGGCGGCCGCGGCCCGGTCGGCCCCTGCGGCCGCGACCGGCAGATCCTCTTCGACTACCACCCGGGCATCCGCGTCCTGCTGCCGACGCCGGCGGGAGTGCGGAGCGTACGGGTCGAGGACCTGCTGCCGCTGCCGACGCCGTGGTCGTCCGTGGACTGAGGGTGCTTGGCGGACTTAGCGGACTGAGCGGGCGGACTGAGGGGTCTGAGCGGACTGATAACCGGGCGGTTATCGCGCGTTGCCCGATCCGCTGTTGTCCGGCGGCGCCGCCCGGCCCGAGGCTGGGGCCATGGATGACGTGACCAGCACCACCATCTCCCTGACCGTCGACGACGTCGACGCCTCCCGCGACTTCTTCACCACCCACCTCGGCTATCAAGTGCGGCACGCCGCCGACGGCTTCGCCGCCCTCGGCCGCGGCGGCGCGGCCGCGGACATCGTGCTGCTGCGCCGCGGTACGGAGGTGCTGCCCGCGGAGCAGCGGGACCAGCGCGCGGCCGGGCTGATCGTGGCGTACACGGTCAGCGGCCTGGCCGAGCACGAGCGGCGGCTGCGGGCGGCGGGCGCGAACATCACCATGCCGCTGCGCGAGGAGGAGTGGGGCGAGCGGCTGTTCCAGGTGACGGACCCGAACGGGGTGGTGGTGCAGCTGGTCGAGTGGGCGACCGACGCGGAGCCGGCCGCTACCAGTTGATCGGCAGCGGCACCGCCGTCAGCAGCGCCGACAGGGCCACGACCACGGCGAGGGCGGCGAGTTCCGCGTGCGCGGGCTCGGTGGCGGACAGCGGGTCGGGGGAGCGGCGCAGGCGGCGGCGGGCCAGCAGGGCCAGGGCGCAGACCGCGGCGACGACCAGCAGTTTGGCGATCAGGACACGGCCGTACGCGGTGGTCAGCAGCTGCAGCTCGATCCAGTGCGGCGGGATGCGGCGCAGCGAGCTGACGATGCCGGTCGCGGTGACGCCGGCCAGCAGCAGCGACGCGAGCCGGGCGTAGCGGGCGAGCAGTGCGGCACCGGCGGCGGGTGCGGTGGTACGCCACCGCCGCAGCCGCCGCAGCACCGCCAGCAGGCCGCCGGCCCAGAGAGCGGCGCAGGTGAGGTGGACCAGGGTCAGCCCGGAGCCGAGCAGCGGCCAGTCCTCGTACGGGGAGTGGGCGCGCAGCGCCTCGGCGAACACGATCACGGCCAGCGGGATCGCCTGCGTCCCCGGCCGCCGCGAGCGGGCGCACAGGCCGGCGGCGACGAAGGCATTGACCTCCAGCAGGGCGAGCATCCCGTCGCGGGTGCCGTAGACGCCGGAGGCCGCGATGCCGTCGCCGGTGTGGCGGGTGACGAGGTCGGCGCTGTTCATTACGGCGACGAGGCCCGCGGCGGCGGCCGCGCCGACCCCGGCGGCATAGAACGACCAGCCGCGGGACACTCCCGGCAGCCCGGGAATCCGCCGCCCGAGCCACCGCACATACACCTCACCGGCCTGCACGGACAGCGCCGCGAACACCACCCCGCGCAGCGCCGTCACCAGCCCGGCGGCGGGCGCCGACGCATCACTGGTCCCGCGCAGCGCCACCGCCGGCCCGAGCAGCGGCACCAGCCCGGCGGCGATAACAAGGACAAGAAACAGAACCGCCCGGGTGGGGCGGGGCGCCCTGCCGGCGGCATCGACAGGGGAAGCCGGCGCAGGGAGCGCGGCCTGGGCAGCGGGACCGGCCGCCGCCGTCTTCGTACGAGTCGAACCCACGGCACGAGCCTCGCCAGGGCGCGAGGGGTCGGCAACCGCTGCGGGCAACTGGGGGAACCCCTGCGGTCAGCCGGTCTCCCCGAAGAGCTGCCGCACCGTCAGCCGGTAGTTCGCCCGCACATGTGCCAGTGCCTGCGCCCGTGCCCGGCCCGCGTCGCCCGACGCGATCGCCGCGTACAGCTCCCGGTGCTCGCCGAGCAGCTGCCGCCACTCCTCGTTGCGCCGGGTCAGCCAGCGCAGCCGGCCGTCGACCGGCTGCATGACCTCCACCAGCAGGCCGTTCCCCGCCAGCGCCAGGATCCCGTCGTGGAAGCGGGTGTTGGCGTCCGCGATCGCCTCCCCGTCGCCGCCCGCCGTGGCCTTCGCCGCCCGGTCGAGCAGCTCCTCCAGCGCCGCCAGCTCGTCGCGCCCGGCCCGCTCCGCCGCGAGACCGGCCGCGTACACCTCCAGCGCCTCCCGCAGCTCGAAGAGCTCCCGTACATCCGTCCTGGTCAGCCGTCGCACCACGGTCCGGCGCGGGGTCTCGAAGGCGACGAAGCCCTCGCCGACCAGCGCCCTGATCGCCTCCCGCACCGGGACCCTCGACACCCCGAAGCGGTCGGCCAGTTCGCGCTCGACGAGGCGGTCGCCGGGGCGCAGCCGCCCGGCGATGATGTCTCCTCGGAGCGCCGCCAGCACCCGTTCGCGTACGGCGCCCAGCGGCTCCACGGTCGTCATGCCCCCATTTTGGCCGACCGTCCGGCGCGGGTTTTACGGAGACGTAACTCCGCGGATATTCCCAGTCGCGGCCGACAGCGACACCATGCCGCCAAGCGCGTTGGTATACCAAACCAGCGGATGGAGGCCTCTGATGTCCCTCGCAAAGAGCACCGCCCCGCCGGCCGTCCCCGACCCCCGGCTGACCAACGACGACCTCGCCCCGGCGGGCGAGCGCAAATGGAAGGTCTACGACCTGTTCGCGCTGTGGATGTCCGACGTCCACAACCTCGGCAACTACACCTTCGCCGCGGGCCTGTTGGTCCTCGGCCTCAGCGTGTGGCAGGTCTTCACCTCGCTGCTGATCGGCTTCGTGCTGATCTATCTCGGCATGAATCAGATGGGAAAGATCGGCCAGCGCCACGGCGTGCCGTTCCCCGTCGTCAGCCGGATCAGCTTCGGCGTCTGGGGCGCCAATATCCCCGCCCTGATCAGGGCCGTGATCGCCATCATGTGGTACGGGATCCAGACCTATCTCGCGTCCGTCGCGGTCAACGTCATGCTGCTCGCCGCCCAGCCGGACCTGAAGTCGTGGACCGAGCACTCCTTCCTCGGTCTGGACGCGCTCGGCTGGGCGTCGTTCCTCTTCCTCTGGGTGGTCCAGGCGCTGATCATCAGCCGCGGCATGGAGTCGGTCCGTAAATTCCAGGACTTCTGCGGCCCGGCCATCTGGGTCGTGATGCTCGCGCTCGCCCTGTGGATCCTCTCCAAGGCCGGCTGGACCATCTCGCTGACCTCCACCCCGCATCCGGTCTCGACCGGGGAGCAGGTGCGGCAGTGGTTCGGCGCCATCGGGCTGGTCCTCGCCACGTACGGGACGCTGATGCTGAACTTCTGCGACTTCTCCCGCTTCTCGCCGGACTACCGCACGGTCAAGCGCGGCAACTTCTGGGGTCTGCCGATCAACTCGACCGCCTTCGTGGTGCTTTCGGTGATCGTCACCGCGGGCAGCTTCGAGGTCTTCGGCAAGACCATCACCGAGCCGGCGCTGCTGGTCGCCGAGGTCGGCAACACCTGGGTGCTGATCCTCGCCGCGCTCACCTTCGCCATCGCCACCATGGGCGTGAACATCGTGGCGAACTTCGTCTCCCCCGCGTACGACCTGGCCAACGTCTGGCCGCAGAAGATCACCTTCAAGGTCGGCGGCATGATCAGCACGGTGGCGGCGCTGCTGGTCACGCCGTGGAATCTCTACTCCAACCCGGACGTCGTGAACTACTTCCTCGGCGGCCTGGGCGCCTTCCTCGGCCCGCTCTTCGGGATCATGATGGTCGACTACTTCTGGGTGAAGCGGGAGCGGATCGACGTCGACGAGCTCTTCAACGCGGCGCCCGGATCGCGCTATTACTACCGGGGCGGCGTCAATCCGAAGGCGCTGTGGGCGTTCGTCCCGTCGGCCACCGTGGCTGCGGTGATCGCACTCGTGCCGGCCTTCGACACGGTGGCGCCGTACTCGTGGTTCATCGGGACCGCGGCCGGGGCGGCGCTGTACGCGGCGGTCTGCCGGAGCGAGCGGGCGCCCGCGGTTGCCGCGGAGCCGGTCGTCGCCGGGGCGGGCACCGTCGCCGGAGACGCCGTACCGGAGGGCTGAGGCGGATGCGGATCGCGGTGTCCAACTGCAACACCACGCGGGCGATGACGGACGCCATCGTGCGCGGCGCCCGCACGGCCGCCTCCCCCGGCACCGAGGTCTTCGGGATCACCCCGGCCTGGGGCCCGGAGTCGGCGGAGGGCTGGCTGGACAGCTATCTCACGGCCGCCGCGGTCCTCGACGCGCTGCGCACCTGCCCGGAGCCGTACGACGCGCTGGTGATGGCGGGCTTCGGCGAGCACGGGCGGGAGGGGGCGCGGGAGCTGCTCGACGTGCCGGTGGTCGACATCACCGAGGCGGGCGCGCACCTGGCCTGCCTGCTCGGCCGCCGGTACGGGGTGCTGACCACCCTCGACCGCTCCCGCGCGCAGATCGAGGACAGCCTGCACACGGCCGGGGTCGGCGCGCACTGCGCGGCGGTGGTCGGCACCGGCCTCGGGGTACTCGAGCTGGAGGCGGCGCTCGGCTCCGGAGCGGGCATGGGCCGCCTCGCCGAGGCCGCCGACCGGGCCCGCGCGGCCGGGGCCGAGGTGCTCGTCCTCGGCTGCGCGGGGCTCGCCGGGGTCGCGCCCGGGCTGCAGGCGAAGCTCGGCCTGCCGGTGGTCGACGGCGTCACCGCGGGGGTGCGGCTGGCGGAGAGCCTGGTCACACTCGGGCTGGGAACCAGCAGGGTGGGGACGTACGCGAAGCCGCTGCCGAAGCGGCGTGTCTGGCCTGGTGACATGTGAAGCCCGGTGGTGGGTAAGACTGGCCGGGTTCCCGACCGCCACCAGGAGCCGACTGATGAAGTTCCCGCCGATCCACAAGGCCGCCCGGCTGATCAAGCCGCGCCGGCCGATGGTGGACCTTGCCCACCCCGCGCGTTCCCCGCTCGGCAGCTCGGTGGTCAACTGCGCCGTCTACGCCCGCGGCCGCCGGCAGTCCGGCCGCTGCACCGCGGCCGAGGCGGTCGCCGAGGTGCGCAAGCTGGGCGGGGACGCGTTCGTGTGGATCGGGCTCTACCAGCCGCAGGAGGCGGAGCTGGCCGAGATCGCCGAGGAGTTCGGGCTGCACCCGCTGACGGTGATGGACGCGGTGGAGCCGAGCCGGCGGGCAAAGATCGACCGCTACGACGAGGCGCTGGTCTCGGTCGTGAAGACGGTCCGCTACGTGGAGCACTCGGAGCTCACCGCGGACAGCGAGGTCGTCGACACCGGCGAGATCATGACGATCGCGGGCAAGGACTTCGTGATCACGGTCAGGCACGGCGGCCACGGCTCCCTCGGCCCGCTGCGCGAGGAGCTCGAGCACGACCCGGAGCGGCTGGCGCTGGGGCCCGTATCGGTGCTGCACGCGGTCGCCGACCGGGCCGTGGAGACGTATCTCCAGGTCTGCGACGACCTGCAGGAGGACGTCGACACGGTGGAGGAATCGGTCTTCGCCGACCACCGCGGCCGCAGCGCCGACGCCGCCCAGATACACCAGCTCAAGCGCGAGCTACTGGAATTCAAGCGCGCCGTGACCCCGTTGCTGCGCCCCCTGCAGCAGCTCGCCGACGACCCGCCGCCGCTGCTCCCGCACCCGCTGCGCCGCTACGTCCGGCACACCGCCGGCCGCCTGGCCCGGGTCTGCGAACACGTCTCCGGCTTCGACGCCCTGACGGACTCGATCCTGCAGGCCAACCTCGCGCAGGTCTCCGTCGCCCAGAACGAGGACATGCGCAAGATCACCTCCTGGGCCGCCATCCTGGCGGTCCCCACGATGGTCTGCGGCGTCTACGGCATGAACTTCGACCACATGCCAGAACTCCGCTGGACCTACGGCTACCCGCTCATCCTGGGCGTGATCGCCGTGACCTGCTTCTTCATGCACCGGGGTTTTCGCCGGAACGGGTGGCTCTGAGCTGGGAGCCCGGGGCGCGCTTCGGTGGGGGGAAGACGCAGAATTCGTTGCCTTCCGGGTCGGCGAGGACGTCCCAGTCGATGATGTCGTCGTGGGGGCGGACGAGGGTGGCGCCGAGGGCGAGGAGCTCCTCGGTGTGGCCCCAGACGTCCAGGTGCATGCGGTTCTTCACGGTCTTCGACTCCGGCACCGGGTTGATCCAGATGAGCGGGGCCCGGTCGTACGGGTCGTGGATGGGGATCGGCCACTCGCGCGGCCGCTCCTCCCTCCCCTCCCGGATTTCGTATCCCATGGCGCGGCACCACCAGTCGGCGAGCGCATGGTGGTCGCGGGCATCCAGCGCGAGGTCCTTGAAGCGTGCGGGCATGCGGCGATCCTAGAGCCGCGGATGTCGTATCGGCCGTCGCGCCGTTCGTCTCTTTTTCAACAGGGCCGAACGGGCCACCGCTGACCGGAGGAGACGCCATGAAGCCCATCCCCGATACGTACCGCCGCATCACCCCCTGCCTCGTCGTCCGGGACGCGGCCAAGGCGCTCGACTTCTACCGCGAGGTCTTCGGGGCCCGCGAGCGGATGCGCTTCGCCGCCCCGGACGGGGGGATCGCGCACGCCGAGACCGAGGTCGGCGACTCCGTGCTCATCGTCGAGGACGCCGCGCCCGCGCGGGGGACGGAGGCGCCGCCGGCCGGCGGGCTGCCCGGCGGCTCCGCCTTTCTCTTCGTCTACGTCGAGGACGTCGATGCCGTCGTGGCCCGCGCGGTCGAGCTGGGCGCGACGCTGAAGCGGGCGCCGGAGGACCGGTTCTACGGTGACCGGGACGGCTACCTCATCGACCCGTACGGGCACGGCTGGACCGTGGCCACCCACATCGAGGACGTGAAGCTGTGAAGTATGTGCTGATGTTCGCGGACAACGAGGAGTTCGCCGCCGAGCTGGCCGCCATGAGTGATGCCGAGCGGGGGCGGGCGTATCAGCGGGTGTACGACTGGTTCGCCGCCAACAGTGACAAGGTCACGTATCACCAGAAGCTGCAGGAACCCGAGACGGCGACGACCGTGCGGCTCGGCGGCGGGGAGCCGGTCGTGGTCGACGGGCCGTATGTCGAGGGCAAGGAGGTCGTCAGCGGCATCGCCGAGATCGATGTCGCCGATCTCGATGAGGCGCTGCGGATGGTGCGCAGCTGGCCGGGCTGCCCGGTGGTGGAGATCCGGCCGCTGCTGAGTGTGCCGAGCGCGCCGGCGTGACCACGGGTCCGGCGCCCGAGGCGGACGAGCTGGCCCGTGTCGTACGCGAGCACGCGGGCCGGCTCGCCGCCGCGCTGATCCATCTCACCGGCGACTTCGGCACCGCCGAGGACCTGGTGCAGGACGCCGTGCTGGCGGCGCTGAAGCACTGGCCCGAGGACGGTATCCCGGAGCGGCCCGACGGCTGGCTCTTCACCGTGGCCAAGCGCCGCGGCCTGGACCTGCTGCGCCGCGAGGAGAACCACCGGCGGAAGCTGGAGCTGCTCACCTGGCCGCCGCGGGAAGCGGACGACGAGCCCGATGAGCGGCTGCGGCTGGTCTTCACCTGCTGCCACCCGGCGCTGACCCAGGAGGCGCAGATCGCGCTCACCCTGCGGGTGGTGTGCGGGCTGACCACCGCCCAGATCGCCCGGGCCTTTCTGGTGCGGGAGTCCACCGTCGCGCAGCGCATCACCCGCGCCAAGCAGAAGATCACCCGGGCCGGTATCCCGTATCGGATCCCCGCGGACGACGAGCTCGCCGGCCGCCTCGCCCAGGTGCTCGCGGTGATCTACCTGCTCTTCAACGAGGGCTATCTGGCCACGTCCGGCGCGCCCCAGTCGCACGACCTCGCCGACGACGCCGAATGGCTCGCCGCCCTGCTGCACCGCCTGATGCCCGCCGAGCCGGAGCCGGCCGGGCTGCTCGCCCTGATCCGCCTGCACCGGGCCCGTAACGCCGCCCGCTTCACGCCGCAAGGCCACCTGGTGCGGCTCGCGGACCAGGACCGCTCCCGCTGGGACCACGAGGCCATCGCGGCCGCGACCGCCCTGCTGACCAGGGCGGCCCGGCGGCGGCGCCCCGGGCCGTATCAGCTGCAGGCCGCGATCGTGGCCTGTCACGCGGAGGCGGCGCGCTGGGAGGACACCGACTGGGAACAGATCCTGGTGCTCTACGACATGCTGCTGCACTTCGCCCCGTCGCCGGTCACGCGGCTGCACCGGGCCATCGCGCTGCGGTACGTGCAGGGCCCGGAGCCGGCGCTCGCCGAAGTGGACGCGCTCGCCGGGCAGTTGGCGCAGTACCACCTGCTGCACGCCACCCGCGCCGACCTGCTCCGCGACCTGGGCCGGGCGGACGAGGCCCGCGCCGCGGACCGCCGCGCCCTGGACCTGACCACGAACCCCGCCGAGCGGGCGGTGCTGCGGGAGCGGGCGGACGGCGGCCTCAGTCGCCGTCCTCGATGAGGGCCTTGTCGAGCGAGTCGTACACCGGGCACTGCCGGTCCGCGCTGGTGATCCGGAACGGCTCGCGGGCCAGCCGCCGCGGCGCCGCCACGCTCAGCAGCAGGCCGTGCTCGGCCGCCTCCTGCTGGGCGTCGAGGACGACGGAGATCGCGGCGGCGGTGGCGAGCGGCGCGGTGAGATCGAGGACGACGCGGCGGGTGTGCCGGCCGCAGTCGCGGAGGTGGAGCAGGAGTTCGGCGCGGACGGCCGCCTCATTGCCGATGTCGATCACATCGGGCAGCTCGATCACGAGGCAGTCGAGCTCGAAGCGGATCGACATGTTCATGGTGCTCTCCCTGGACGCCCACCGAAGTTAATCGCGGCGGGCAGTAGGGGAGCGGGGGACTCCGGCTTTTTGGTGGTGTGGGGTAGCGCGGACGGGGCGCGCGCACGGGCTTACGCGCCCCTAGTTGCTCAACAGCCCTCAGTCCGGGTCGAGGTCCGCTCCCATCGACCACTCCAGGCAGCGGCTGCGGAAGGCCGGTTCCTCGCCGAGGCGCAGCAGCCACTCGGCTCCGTAGGCGCGGGTGGTGCGCGGGAGGCGGTACCAGGTGCCGGGGCGCCGCCCGTTGGCCTGTGACTGCACGACCGACTGGCGGTGCAGGCCCTCGAGCGCCGTCGTCAGCGCCGCGCCGCGCAGCCGCTCGTCGGCGCACACCCGCCAGGCGGCGGCCGCGGTGAAGGCGTCGGAGAAGACGCTCAGCCGGGCCCACAGCAGCCGCTCGTCCGCGGTGCACAGCTGGTGGCTCCAGCCGAGGCTGCTCCGCAGCGACCGGTGCCGCGGCGGTACGGCGGCGTCCTCCGCCGTCAGCGCCAGGCACCCGCCGGCGTCGATGAGGCGCGCCGCCAGGGCGGGCAGCGAGGTGCGGTGCAGCTGCGCGGCGGCGAGGACGAGCGCCAGCGGCTCGTCCTCCAGCAGCGCGCAGACGTCGTCGGCGAGCGCCCGGTCCCTGTCGGTCGCGGCCACGTCCACGCCGTGCCGCTGCGCGTGCCGCCCGAACAGGGCGACGGCGTCGGGCCGGTCGAGCGGACCGAGGTGCAGATTGATCGAGCCGGGCAGCGGGCAGCGGCTGGTGGCGAGCACGCGGGTGCCGTCGGCGGCGAGCTTGGCGGCGTCGAGGCCGGCGGCGTCGAGCCCGGCTGCATCCAGCCCGTCGGCATCGAGCCCGTCACCCGCCGACTCGCAGGACTCCAGAATCAGCAGCCCCCCGCCGCCCGCCGCTTCAG
>NZ_JAAKZV010000091.1 GCF_011044975.1 Streptomyces coryli
GGGGTGCGGGGGGCCGGGGAAACTCGGTTGGTTCGCGTACCTGCCGTCCGTAGGCTTCCGGGCATGGCCACCATGTGACGTCGCCTCAACTCCCCTCCCCCTCTTCCCCTTTCCCTTGCTCTGCCCTGCCGTAGGGAGGCCCCGTCATGCACACAGACGCTCTCACCACCCTCGTAGCCAACGACGCACTGCGCGAAATCCTCGACACCCGCCGCCGCACCCGCCGTCCTCGTCCGCCTCGGAAGAAGCTGCGGGTGCGGGTGGGGTGGGCGCTGGTGGAGGTGGGGCTGCGGCTGATCCGCTAGCCGCAGCCGTCCGCCCCATCGCATGCAAAGAACCTTTGCATAGCCTCTATGCAAAGGTTCTTTGCATGCCCTAGTCTCCTATTCATGAGCCAGAGAGTCCACCAGCTCGACCCCAACAGCCTCCGCGCCGTCGCCCATCCCCTGCGGATGCGGCTGCTCTTCGCACTGCGCGAGGGCGGCCCGGCCACCGCGTCGCAACTCGCCGCCAAGCTGGGCGAGTCGAGCGGCGCGACCAGCTATCACCTGCGCCAGCTCGCTGCGAAGGGCTTCGTCGAGGACGACCCGGAGCGCCAGGGTCAGGGCGGCCGCGAGCGCTGGTGGCGCTCCGCATACACCAGCATCGCGGTCGAGCATCTGGAGGACTTCCTGGAGCATCCGGACCCCGAGGTCCGGGGCGCGATGAACCTGTATCTGCAGGAGGTCGCCGCCCGGCACACCATTGAGCTCAGCACCTGGCTCGGCACGATGCACGAGTGGCCCGAGGTCTGGCAGGGGCTGGGGGACATGAGCAGCATGCGGCTGCGGCTGACCCCCGAGCGCGCCAGGGAGCTGGACGAGAAGATCCACGCGCTCATCAATGACTTCGGCGACGACCCGCCCGAAGCGAAGGACGCCGCGCGCGTCCGCATCCACCTGCACGCCTTCCCCATCCCTGATACTCCGGAGGAGTCGTCATGACCGGGCACCCCTACTTCCACGAACGCACCCACGCCACCCGCTCCACCGAGCTGCAGGCCGAAGCCCGCGCCTGGGAGCGCAGCGCCGCCCGCCACCCCAAGCCCGCCGCCCAAGCCCGGATCCGCCTCGGCTGGCTGCTGGTCGAGACCGGCCTCCGCCTCGTACGGACGCCCGCAGCCACGGCCTCGTAGCACGCGCCGGGGGCGCGCGCACGCGCGAAAGCGCTGGTCAGAGCTTGCGCATCATGATGCAGTGGGCGGACACTGGGATGCATGAGGACGACAGTGGACCTCCCCGAGGACCTGCTCCAGGAAGCCAAGCTCCGCGCCACTCGCAGGCGCGTCACCCTGAGTGCGGTGATAGAGGATGCGGTGCGCGCATCCTTCGCGCGTGATCTGAATGCGGCACGCAATGCGGCCGTCACCCTGCCGACCTGGGATGGAGGCGAGCTTCAGCCTGGCGTCGATCTCGAGGATCGCGAGGCGATTGACGAGTTGCTTATGCAGGACGAGTTCACCGAGGGGTACGGCCAGTGATCTTCTGCGACGTGAACATCCTGGTCTACGCCTTCCGCAAGGCCTCCATCGACCACGCCAAGTACCGGGAGTGGCTCACCGGCCGGCTCGAAGACGACGAACCGGTCGCACTCAACGCGGTGGTGGCCTCGGGCTTCGTCCGGCTGGTGACGAACCGGAGGACATTCAAGGATCCAGCACCAACCACGGCGGCGCTGGACTTCATTGCCTCCATCCGCGAGGCCCCGGCCACCACGCCCTTGTACGAAGGGGCTCGGCACTGGGAGATCTTCGACCGCCTCTGCCGCCGCGTCGGAGCCAAGGGAAAGCTGGTGCCGGACGCCTACCTGGCAGCAATCGCCATCGAGAGCGGCTCCACTCTGTACAGCGCGGACCGTGACTTCGCGAAGTTCCCCGGCCTGCGCTGGCGCCACCCCCTGGAGGACGGGGCCTGACGATGTGGAGGCCGTGACGGGAATCGAACCCGTGTAACCAGCTTTGCAGGCTGGCCCCTAAGCCACTCGGGCACACGGCCGTGTGCTGTTGTCCCGACCATAGAGCGGGGGGCCGGGGGCGGGTCAACGGTTGCCGGGGCGCCGCCATGGGACTGCAATACGGGCTTCACAAAGACCTAGGACCTGCGGCCGAGCGGGTGCCCGTCGAAAGCCAGGTGTCAAAGGGCGTCATGCCTCTTACGCTCGGCAGCATGCCCGATGTCGAAGCCGCCGCCGAGCAGGGCCGCACCGCCGCGTCCGAGCCCCGCGCCGAGGGAGTTCTCGGCCGTACGTACCGGATGCTCACCCTCGGCATCGTCACCGTCGTGCTGCTGATCGCCTTCGAGGCAATGGCCGTCGGCACGGCGATGCCCGCGGCGGCCCGGGATCTGCACGGGGTCGGGCTGTACGCGTACGCCTTCTCCGCCTACTTCACCACCGCCCTCGCGGCGATGGTGATCTCCGGGCAGTGGTCCGACCGCAGCGGCCCGCTGCGTCCGCTCGCGGCCGGGATCGCGTCCTTCGCGGTCGGGCTCGTACTCGCCGGCAGCGCCCAGTCGATGTGGGTCTTCATCGCCGGGCGCGCCGTGCAGGGCCTCGGCGGCGGGCTGGTGATCGTCGCGCTGTACGTGGTGGTGAGCCGCGCCTACCCGGAACGGCTGCGGCCGTCGATCCTCGCCGCCTTCGCGGCGTCGTGGGTGGTGCCGTCGGTCGTCGGGCCGCTGGCGGCGGGCACCGTCACCGAACACCTCGGCTGGCGCTGGGTGTTCCTCGGCATCCCGCCCCTGGTGCTGCTGCCGGTGCTGGTGGCGCTGCCGGCGATCCGCCGCCGGGCGGCGGGGCCGGTGGACCCGGACCGGGTGCCGGCGCTGGACCGCCGGCGGATCGGGCTGGCCGGGGCGATCGCGGTGGGGGCGGGGCTGCTGCAGTACGCGGGGCAGGACGTGCGGTGGCTGTCGGCGGTCCCGGCGGTGGCGGGTGCGGCGCTGCTGGTGCCGGCCGTACGCGGGCTGCTGCCCCGCGGCACGTACGCGGCGGCGCGCGGCCTGCCGACGGTGGTGCTGATGCGCGGCATCGCGGCGGGTTCGTTCATCGCGGCGGAGTCGTTCGTGCCGCTGATGCTGGTGACCCAGCGCGGCTTGTCCGTGACGGCGGCAGGCATGGCACTGGCGGTCGGGGGCGCGACGTGGGCCTTGGGCTCATGGACGCAGGCGCGGCCGCGGCTGGAGCGGTATCGCGAGAGCCTGGTCCGTACGGGAATGCTCCTCACGGCGACGGCGATCGCGTCGGCGGCGCTGGTGCTGAACGAGTCGGTGCCGGTATGGCTGATCGGGCTGGCCTGGGCGGTCGGCTGCTACGGGATGGGCATGGTCATCTCGGGCACGAGCGTCCTGCTGCTGAAGCTCTCGGCCCCGGAGGAGGCGGGCACGAACTCGGCGGCCCTCCAGCTCTCGGACAGCCTGGCGAACGTGGTCCTGCTGGCGGTGGCGGGCGTCGTCTTCGCGGCGCTCGGCGGGGCGAAGGTGGGGCATGGGTCGGTGGACGCCGGGTCCGCCGGCTCGCATCCGGGGGCCTTTGTGGCGGTGTTCCTGCCGATGGCGGGGGTGGCGCTGGTGGGCGCGGCGGTCGCGGGGCGGCTGCGACCAGCGGTACCACGATGACCCCATAGTTGGTACCATTTTGGTATGGCTATGAATCTCAGGCTGCCCGACGAGCTCCAGGAGTCGCTCAAGCAGCGCGCGGAAGCAGAGGGGCGGAGCATGCACGCCATAGTGATCCAGGCCGTCGAGCGCTATCTGACCGAGGAGGCGGACCGGGAGACCGTCCGCAAGCTGGGGGCGAAGTACGCGGTCAGGCACGCGGACTTGCTGCGGAGGCTGGGGGAGTAAGGCGTGAAGTACCTGACGGACCGAGAGGCCCTGGACCTGGCTGAACTGGCCTGCGCGGGGCAGCGGATCGCGGTCCGGGATCTTGGCCTGCTGGCCTCCGCGCTGCACCGGCCGCGGCAGCAGGCGTTCGGCATCGAGGCATATCCGGAGCTCTTCGAGAAGGCCGCCGCCCTGCTGCACTCGCTGACCTCGAACCATCCGCTGGTCGACGGAAACAAGCGCACCGCGTGGATGTGCACAGCGGTCTTCCTCGATGCCAACGGGTTCGACATGGTCGACGTCGATCAGGACCGTGCCTACGACCTCGTCATAGACATCGCTGCGGGTCGGATTGAGGAGGTCTCGGCGATCGCGGCCTCCCTCCGGAAGCTGCACGACGAGGCATGACCCGGATCACATCTCGACGCCCTCCCGGGGCGTGACCGGCGAGGCGCCCCAGCCTCCCGGGTAGGCTGACGCGGTTGCCCGTTGAACGTCGTCGAGATCCGTCGGAGATCGTGAGTACTACCGCCTCGCACCACCTCTCCCCGGCCTTCCCCGGTCGTGCCCCGTGGGGTACGGCCAGCAAGCTGCGCGCCTGGCAGCAGGGGGCCATGGAGTCGTATCTCGCGTCGCAGCCGCGGGACTTCCTTGCCGTCGCGACGCCCGGCGCCGGGAAGACCACCTTCGCGCTGACGCTCGCCTCGTGGCTGCTGCATCATCACGTCGTGCAGCAGGTCACCGTCGTCGCGCCGACCGAGCATCTGAAGAAGCAGTGGGCCGAGGCGGCCGCGCGGGTGGGGATCAAGCTCGACCCGGAGTACAGCGCGGGACCGGTCGGCAAGGAGTACCACGGCGTCGCCGTCACCTACGCCGGTGTCGGCGTCCGCCCCATGCTGCACCGCAATCGGTGCGAGTCCCGCAAGACCCTCGTCATCCTCGACGAGATCCACCACGCCGGCGACTCCCGCTCCTGGGGCGAGGCCTGCCTGGAGGCCTTCGAGCCCGCGACCCGCCGCCTCGCCCTCACCGGCACGCCCTTCCGGTCCGATACGAACCCCATCCCCTTCGTCACGTACGAGGAGGGGAACGACGGGATCCGCCGCTCCTCCGCCGACTACACGTACGGCTACGGGCACGCCCTCAGCGACGGCGTCGTGCGGCCCGTCATATTCCTCTCGTACAGCGGCAACATGCGGTGGCGCACCAAGGCCGGCGACGAGATCGAGGCCCGCCTCGGCGAGCCGATGACCAAGGACGCCATCGGCCAGGCCTGGCGCACCGCGCTCGACGCCAAGGGCGACTGGATCCCGAACGTGCTGCGCGCCGCCGATGCCCGCCTCAGCGAGGTCCGCAAGGGCATCCCGGACGCCGGCGGCCTCGTCATCGCCGCCGACCAGGAGTCGGCCCGCGCGTACGCGAAGGTGCTGCGCGACATAACGGGCGCCAAGCCGACCGTCGTGCTCTCCGACGACACCGGCTCGTCCGGCCGCATCGAGGACTTCCGGCAGTCCGAGGACCGCTGGATGGTCGCGGTCCGGATGGTGTCCGAAGGCGTCGACGTGCCGCGGCTGGCCGTCGGCGTGTACGCCACCACCATTTCCACGCCACTGTTCTTCGCGCAGGCCGTGGGCCGTTTCGTACGGTCCCGGCGGCGCGGCGAGACGGCGTCCGTCTTCCTCCCCACCATCCCCGACCTCCTCTCCTTCGCGCACGAGATGGAGGTCGAGCGCGACCACATCCTCGACAAGCCGAAGAAGGGCGAGGACGACCCGTACGCGGAGAGCGAGAAGGAGCTCGAGGAAGCCAACAAGCAGCAGGACGAGGACACCGGCGAGCAGGACGAGCTGCCCTTCGAGGCGCTGCAGTCGGACGCGGTCTTCGACCGAGTGGTATACGAGGGCGCCGAGTTCGGCATGCAGGCGCACCCGGGGAGCGAGGAGGAGCAGGACTACCTCGGCATCCCGGGCCTGCTCGAGCCCGACCAGGTGCAGATGCTGCTGCAGAAGCGCCAGGCCCGGCAGATCGCGCACAGCAAGAAGAAGCCGGCCGAGGAGGCCGACCTGCTGGAGATGCCGGCCGACCGGCGGCCCGTGGTCACCCACCGCGAGCTCATGGAGCTGCGCAAGGAGCTCAACTCCCTTGTCGGCGCCTACGTGCACCAGACCGGCAAGCCGCACGGCGTGATCCACACCGAGCTGCGCCGGGTGTGCGGCGGCCCGCCGAGCGCGGAGGCCACGGCGGGGCAGCTGAAGCAGCGGATCGCCAAGGTGCGGGAGTGGGCCACGCGGATGCGCTGACGTGCGGCGCGTCTTGCGATACGAGATGCGGCTACTCAGCGGTATACGGGGCGGGTGGGTCTGGACAAGACGCCTGCAACGTCGGTTTGGTGACGGCGTGATAAAGGTGCGCCCGGATTCTGGACGAGGGCTTCCGCTGAGCGGACCAGCTCGCTAGGTTTCCGGTCACTCCACCCGGGGCCCCGGGGCGGAGCCCGCCCGCGCGGCAGCGTCGCCGCGCCGGGCGGCAAGCCGGTGCCCTGCGACCGGCGGCCCCGGTCCGCAATGGCCGCGCAGCCGCCACTCACCCCCCGAGGAGGCGGCGTGACCGCGGAGACCTCCCAGACCCTCGACAGAGGACTACGTGTCCTCAAACTGCTGGCCGATACCGACCACGGCCTGACCGTCACCGAGCTCGCCAACAAGCTCGGCGTGAACCGCACGGTGGTCTACCGCCTCCTGGCCACCCTGGAACAGCACGCCCTGATCCGCCGCGACCTCGGCGGCCGGGCCCGGATAGGCCTGGGCGTGCTGGGCCTCGGCCGCCAGGTGCATCCGCTGGTACGGGAAGCCGCGATGCCCGCGCTGCGCACCCTCGCCGAGGACGTCGGCGCGACGGCGCACCTGACGCTGGTCGACGGCAGCGAGGCCCTTGCGGTGGCGGTGGTGGAGCCGTCCTGGACGGACTACCACGTCGCGTACCGCGCCGGCTTCCGGCACCCGCTCGACACGGGCGCCGCGGGCCGCGCGATCCTCAAGGGCCGCAGCCTGGGCCACGACGCCTCGGCCGCGGACGTCGACATCGCCTTCGCGCTCACCCACGGCGAGCTGGAGGCGGGCGCGAGCGGCGCCGCCGCACCGCTGCTCGGGGTGACGGGGATCGAGGGCAGCGTCGGCGTGGTGATGCTCGCGGACGCGATCCCGGAGCAGGTGGGGCCGCGGGTGGTGGAGGCGGCCAGAGAGGTGTCCGAAGCGCTGCGGTGAGGGGCCGGGCCGTGTGCCTGGCCCTCGCCGCCCGTCACGTAGATTGTCCGTGTGCTCCGTATGTCCCAGCCCTCCCGGCCTGTCCTGCTCGCGCTCTGCGCCGTGCCCGTCGCCGGGCTGCTGGCCGCCGCCGCGCTCGCTCCGCTGCCGTTCTCCGTGGCCAAGCCCGGGATGACGGCCGATGTGCTCGGGGAGAACGGCGGCAAGCCCGTCATCACGCTCTCCGGGGACGGGGTGAAGGCCCGTAAGACGTCGGGGGAGCTGCGGATGACGACGATCGTCGCCACCGGTCCCGACGCCACGGTCCGGCTCGGCGATGTGGTCGGCGGCTGGTTCGCCACGGACGAGGCCGTGATGCCGAAGGATTCCGTCTATCCGGTCGGGGACACCTCGCAGGAGATCCGCGACTACAACGCGGATCAGATGAAGCAGTCCCAGGACGACGCCACCGAGGCCGCCCGGGCCTTCCTCGGGAAGTCGGCGGACGACCTGGACGCGAAGCTGCGGCTCGCGGAGGTGGGCGGGCCGAGCGCCGGGCTGATGTTCACGCTCGGCATCATCGACAAGTACGAGGGCAACGGCGCGGGCGGCGACCTCACCGGCGGCCGGAAGATCGCGGGCACCGGCACGATCGACGAGGAAGGCAAGGTCGGCGCGGTCGGCGGCGTCCCGCTGAAGACGCAGGCGGCGAAGCGCGACGGCGCGTCGGTCTTCCTGGTGCCGGCCGCGGAGTGCGGCGACGCGAAGTCGGAGCTGCCGGAGGGACTGCGGCTGATTCCGGTGAAGACGCTGTCGGGCGCGGTCGGGGAGCTGAAGGCGCTGGAGTCCGGGGGCAAGGTCTCCAGCTGCTGAGGCCGGCCGCCTCACGGATCCGCCCGGGTCAGCCGCGTCCCGTCAACTCGCGGATCTTCGCCAGTGTCTTCGGTCCCGCCACGCCCTCGCCGCCGTCGTCCATGACGCCGTAGTTGTTACGCAGCGAGGTGACGGCGGCCGCGGTGAGCGGGCCGTATTGGCCGCCGGCGTCCAGCCCGTCCTTCCCGTAGAAGCCGAGGTCGGCCAGGTCCTGCTGCAGGTAGGCGACCTGCGCGCCTTCCTCGCCCGGCTCCAGGTACGCGCTGTCGTCGCGGCTGGGCGACGCCGTGGGCGTGCGGGCTTCCGACGCATTCCGGCGCGGGGACGAGCGGTCCGCCGGCGGCGTGGCCGGCTCCCGG
The DNA here is from genome assembly GCF_011044975.1 of Streptomyces coryli. GTDB lineage: Bacteria > Actinomycetota > Actinomycetes > Streptomycetales > Streptomycetaceae > Streptomyces > Streptomyces coryli. The sequence continues at coordinate 8,335 of NZ_JAAKZV010000091.1, forward strand.
GTCTTCGCCGGCTTGGTGGCCGGGCTGCTGCTGGAGTCGCCGGCGCTCGGCGTGATGACCGGCATTCCTACGGGCTGGTCGTCCGGCTGCGAGTTGTGCAGGTGGAGGAGCAGCGCCCCGGTGGCGGCCAGGATCACCGCACCGACCACGGCCAGCGTCACCCAGACCGGGGGCAGCCGGCGGGCGGAGGGAAGGGCCGTCTCGTCGGCCGGGCGGGACGGCTGCACCGGCTCCGGCCGGGCGGCGTCGAAGAGCTGCAGGTCCCCGGGAGCGGCATTGCTGGGCCCGTGGGAGATGGGCGGGGCGTCCGGCATACCGGTGGGCGTCGTGCCGTGGCCGGGGCAGGCGGCCTCGGGGAAGCCGCAGGTGGGACACGTCCCGCTGGACACTTGCGATCACCAACTCCGTCGGGGCAGGGCGGTCCCGCCGCGATGGCCGATCTTGCGATGCCAGAGGGGGTGGCCGCAAGGGCGGCGGGTGGTAGGTCAGGAATCAGGGATTTCAGGCGGTTTTTGTCTGCGGGCACGGATTTGGCACTCACGTACCCTGCCCCCATGTCGTATCCGGAGCCGCGCTACCACAAAGCGCAAGGTGAAGTGAACGCAGTCTTCCGGCCCGTGGGGGCCAAGCCGGAGATTCAGTCGGGTGGTGGGCACACCAAATACTTGGCCACGCACGAGACCACCGGCGGGGAATTCGGGCTCTACGAGGTCGAGATGGCGCCGGGGTCGCCGGGGCCCTCCACGCACTTTCACCGCACCATTTCCGAGTCGTTCTACGTCCTCGACGGCGAAGTCGGGCTCTACGACGGGGACAAGTGGATCACCGCCACGGCCGGGGACTTCCTCTACGTGCCCGTCGGCGGGCTGCATGCCTTCCGGAACGACTCCGCCGACGACCCCGCCAGGATGCTGCTGCTCTTCGCGCCGGGCGCGCCGCGCGAGGAGTACTTCGAGCAGGTCGCGGAGATGAGCCGGCGCGGCGGGCAGGAGCTGGAGGACTTCCGGATCCGCCACGACAGCTACTTCGTGGACGAACCCAAGGAGTAGCTCACTGCTGCGGGATCACGGCCTGCGGCCGGATCGGCAACCGCCCGACCGGCCGCCCCGTGGCCGCCCGTACCGCCGCCGCCACCGCCGCCGGGGACGTGACCACCGGGGCCGCCGACGCGGGCTTCGCGCCGAAGGGGGCGACGACGTCGCGCTCCTCGATCAGCTTGACGATACGGATCGCCGGCGCGTCCAGCGCCGTCGGCAGCGGGTAGCCCGCGAAGTCGGGGTGGCGGACGATGCCGTCCTGCGTGCGGAGGTTCTCCATCAGCGCGGCGCCGACGCCCAGCGTGACGCCCGCCTCGATGCGGGTGGCGAGCTGGCGCGGGTTGAGGACCTTGCCGACGTCCTGCGCGACCGCCATCTCCACGACCTTGACCGAGCCGAGCTCGACGTCCACGTCGACGACGGCCCGTACCGCGCAGAAGGCGAGACCGACGAAGGCGTCGCCCTGACCGGTCTCGTCGAGCGGCTCGGTCGGGTGCGGGCGGCACTGGGCGGTGGCCCAGAGCTCCTTGCCGTCCAGGGCCTCGGCGACCGTCGTCGAGAGCACCCCGTCGTACGACGTGATCTTGCCGTCGGCGATCGTCAGCAGCTCGGCGGACATGCCGAACTTCTGGGCGAGGGGCTGGAGAAGCTGCGTACGGACCATCTTCGCGGCGCGCTCCACCGCGCCGCCCGACACCCAGGTATGCCGGCCGTGCGTGGCCGGACCGGCCGGCGGCTGGTCGGTGTCGATCGGGGCGACGTTCACCTCGTCGACGCCGAGCACCTCCTGCACGATCTGCCGCGCCAGCGTCGAGAAGCCCTGGCCGTGGTCCACCGCCGCGCACATCACGGTCGCGACCGGGCCGTCGACCCGCACCGTGGCCGTGGACACCTCGTCCGCGCCCTCGGCGCCGAGCATGTGCACCATGCCGAGGCCGTAACCGACCCCGCGCCGCACCGACTCCGGCTCCCCCGCGCCCTCGGGGCCGCCGGGCAGCAGCCACTCCTCCTGCGGGAGGTCCTTCGGCAGCGGCGGCAGCGGCGCCTCGCGTACGGCCGTGAGCAGCTCGGCCACCGGGGCCGGGCACGTCACCGTCTGGCCCGTCGGCAGCAGGTCGCCCGTCGCCATCACATTGCGCATCCGCAGCTCCGCCGGGTCCAGGCCCAGCTGCGCCGCGAGCTTGTCCATCTGCCCCTCGTACGCGGCGCAGACCTGCATCGCGCCCTCGCCGCGAAGGTGCCCGGCCGGCGGGTTGTTCGTACGGACCGCCCAGCCCTCGACGAAGGCGTGCGGGACGACATACGGGCCGCAGGCAAACGACACCGCGGCGGCCAGCGCGTCCGCCGACGAGTCGGCATACGCGCCCGCGTCCATCAGGATCTGCGCCTCGACCTTCACCAACTTGCCGGTGGCGTCCGCGTGGTGGCGGTAGCGCATCAGCGTCGGGTGCCGGTGGGCGTGGCCGAGGAAGGACTCCTCGCGGCCGGCGGCGTGCTTGACCGGGCAGCCGGTCTTCAGCGCGAGGAGGCCGAGCGGCAGCTGCATGCTGCGGTCCTCGCGGTCGCCGGTGGCCCCGGGCACGCCGGTGACGACGACCTTCACCCGCTCCGGCTCCAGGCCGAAGCAGGCGGCGGCGGTGTCGCGGTCGGCGTGCGGGTCGGTGGAGGCCGTATAGATCTCCACTCCCCCGTCGGGGCGCGGGACGGCGAGGCCGGCCTCGGCGCCGATGGGTGCCGGGTCCTGGCGGCCGATCCGGTAGACGCCCTCGACGACGACCTCGCCGGTGACTGCCTCGTCGCCGAAGCGCAGCGGGATGTGCCGGATCAGGTTGCCGTCGGGGTGCAGCGGCTCGGCGGAGAAGGCCAGTTGCGGATCGGTGACCGGGTCGAGGATCTCGTACTCGACCGCGATGGCGGCCGCGGCCAGCCGCGCGGTGTCCGGGTGGTCGGCGGCGACGGCGGCGACCGGCTCGCCGTGATGCCGGACCAGGTCCTCGGCGAAGACCGGGCGGTCGGCGATGCGGCGGCCGTGCGTGGAGCCGCCGGGGACGTCCTCGTGGGTCACCACGACCCGTACGCCCGGCATCTCCTCGGCCGCGGTCGTGTCGATCGCGATGATCCGGGCGTGGGCGTGCGGCGAGCGGTGCACGGCGGCCCAGAGCAGGCCCTCGGCCCACAGGTCGGAGGCGTACGGATAGGTGCCCTCGACCTTCGGCGGGATGTCCACGGCCGGCACCGAGGCGCCGATGCCGGAGCTGACGGCTCCGCCCAGGTCCGTACCGGCGGCGGGCGTGGCCATGGTGGCGTCGTTGCTCATGACCGACCACCTACCTGATGACGAAGACTCACAGCACGCCACCCTCATCGTGACCGTGGCCGCGTGGCGGCGGCATGTGCGCACCCTGCGCGCCGCCCTGCCCGGGTGCGGCCTGCTGCGGAATGTGCGCGCCCGTCTCCTGCGCCGCCGCGCCCCGCGCGGCATTGCGCTCGGCGATGACCTCCTGGACGGCGGCCAGGACGCCCTGGTAGCCGGTGCAGCGGCAGAGGTTGCCGGCCAGGGCCTGGCGGGTCTCGCGCTCGTTCGGGGTGTGGTTGCCCTCGAGCAGGTCGTGCACGGTCATGGCCATGCCCGGGATGCAGAAGCCGCACTGCACGGCGCCGCAGGCGGCCAGCGCCCGCTGCACGTCGGAGGGGCATCTGTTGCCGTTGGCGTCCTTGGCCAGGCCCTCGACGGTACGGACCTCGGAGCCGGCCGCGGTGGCCGCGGGGACCAGGCAGGAGGCGACCAGGCGGCCGTCCACCTTGACGTTGCAGGCGCCGCATTCGCCCTGCGAGCAGCCGTCCTTGGCGCCGGCGAGGCCGAGGCGCTCGCGCAGCACGTAGAGCAGGGACTCGCCGATCCAGGCGTCGGTGACCGGCCGGTCCTCGCCGTTGACACGCAGCACGTACGAGGCGCGCGGGTGGTCGTCGGGGTCGGTGGAGGCTTCCGCGAGCTCGGCCGGGTGCTCGGCGGCGTCGGCGAGGCCGGAGGCCTCCAGCGTCATGCCGGTGGAGTCGTCCGGGAAGTCGCCGGCGGGCGGCACGGACCAGCCGGAGCCGTCGGTGTCCACCCCGTGGGCGTGGCCGTCGCCGTCGCCGGAGTGCGCCATGCCGGCGCCGAGCCCGGCGGAGAGGCCGGGCAGCATGGAGCCGGCCGGGGCCTCGCCCGTATCAAGGTCGCCGAACTGCCAGTGTCCGGTGGCGTCCTGAGCCCCGCCTTCGTGCCCGGCGCCCGGCCGCACGGCGCCGTCGCCGTCCGCCGCGCCGTCGTGGACCGGAGCCTCCAGGCCCGGAGCGCCAGGAGCGCCAGGCACGACCTGCGCGCCCAGCGGCGTCGACCCGCCCGACGCGTCCGGCCACGGCCCGGTCGGCGCGGTGGACTGCACCTCCTGCCAGTCCCCGATCCGGCCCTCGACCCGCGAGCCCTCACCGTCGGCGGGGTGCTCGGCGCCGGTGACGGCGATCGGGCCGACGGCTCCGGTGCCGATCACCGGGATCTGCTGGGTGACATCGGTGAAGTCAGGCACCCGGAACTGCCCGGTCTGCGCCGGATCGGTGCCGGCCACCGGCACCGCTATGGGCGGCGGCGTGTAGTGCCCGGGGGCGGCCAGCGGGTCCGCGCCCTCCTGCGCCGGGGGCAGCCCCTCGGGCGGGAGCTGCACGAACGCCGTGGCCTCCGGGTCGTAATCGCCGGTGCCGCGGGGCAGCGGCTCCCAGCCGTCCTTCGCGTTCACGACAGCGCCCTCCCAAGAGCTCGGCGGGCCAGGGCCGCCACCGTACGGCGCAGGTGCTGCGCCGCGGCCGGCAGCGTGCCTTCTTCGGGGTCGGGGATGCAGGACGCGGCCACGTACTCGCCGAAGGCCTGCAGAGCTTCGGGGGCGAGCCGACGGCCCGCGTCCCACTCGATGAGCGAGGCGACCCACTGCTCGGCCTCCAGCGGCCGCATCGGCGCGGGCCCGACGGCGCCGACGGCGCATCGCACGCCCCGTCGCGCCGGGTCGAGCACCAACGCGACCGAGGCGATGGCGCGACCGGGACCGGTCCGCCCGGTCGCCTTCATGAAGACCTGGGGTGCGTGCAGCAGCGGCGCCCGTACGAAGCCGATCAGCTCGCCGGTGCGCAGCATGTCGACGCCGCCGAGCAGATGGGAGACGGGCAGCTCACGCAGCGCGCCGTCCGGGCCGACGATGATCAGGTCGGCCTCCAGCGCGGCCAGCGCGGGGAGGGCGTCGCCGGTGCGGTCGCCGGTGATGATGTTGCCGCCGAGGGTGCCGGCGTTACGGATCTGGGGCGGGCCCGCGGCCCGCGCCGCCCCGGCGAGCGCCGGGATGAGCGCGGCGAAGTCGGGGCGTCCCATGCGGGCGTGGGTGAGCCCGGCGCCGAGCAGCGCGTGCCCGTCCTGGTAATGCCAGCCGCGGATCTCGCTGATCCGGCCGAGCCCGACCAGCGCCGTGGGCCTCAGCAGCCCGGCGTTGACGGACGCCATCAGGTCCGTACCGCCTGCGACCGGCACGGCCGCGGGCGTGGTGGCGAGCGCGGCGGCCGCCTCCTCGAGCGAGGAAGGCAGCATGACCGCGGACGCGACCTGCGGTGCGCGAGTGGTCAACTCAGCAGCCCCTTCCGCACTCTCCCCCGATATCACTGCTCCCGCTCTCTCGGACCGGGTCAGCCAACTCTTGCACATCTTCCGGTCCCGGCGGCGCGGGAGAATCCCGAGGTTACCTCTGTCCCGGAGCCTCCTGCTACGAGCGGGCCCGCGGGTGGCACTTATCACTCTTCGCAGCGATTGACGGGGTCCTGTACACAGTTGTGCGGAACGGAAGCCGCCTCAGGGTGCCACTGCGGCGGCCGCCGCGAACCGCATTCCGCTTACCCCTCACACGATCGTGGGCGCCTCGTCGATCGGGCGTCCGAGCACGCCGGGCCGCCGCTGCCACGGCTTGGGCCCGTCGGCGGGCCGGTACTCGACTCCGAGGGCGTCAAGCCGCCGGTAATGGGCGGCCATTCGCCCCTCGAAGCCCGTGAAGTCCCGCTTGTCCGGTTCGGGGAGCTCCGACCAGGCCACCTCCGCGAAGGCCACGAGCCGCGGATAGGTCTGGTAGTCGATCCGGCCCTGGTCGTCCATCACCTCGGTCCACACATTCGCCTGCGTACCGAGGACATGACCCCGCTGCTCGTCGGTCAGCTCCGGCGGCACCGGCTCGAAGCGGTAGAAGTCCTCGAGGCTGCGCACGTACGCGATCGGCACCGGCTCGTCGTCCCCCGGCGCCTGCCGGTAGTCGAGGTAGACCTGCTGATGCGGGCACATCACCACGTCGTGCCCGGCCTTCGCGGCCGCGATCCCGCCGGAGTAGCCGAGCCACGAGGCGACGGTGGCCCCCGGCGCGAGCCCGCCCTCGAGAATCTCGTCCCATCCGATGAGCCGCCGCCCGCGCGCGGCCAGCCAGGCGTCGAAGTGCCGGATGAACCACGACTGCAGCTCGTCCTCGTCCTTCAGCCCCAGCTCCTGGATACGGGCCTGGGCGGCCGGCGAGGCCTTCCACTGCTCCTTGGGGCACTCGTCGCCGCCGACGTGGACGAACTCCGACGGGAAGAGCACCAGCACCTCCTCGAAGACGCCCTCGTAGAAGCGCAGCACCTCCTCGGTCGGCGCGAGGACGTTGGGGTTGACGCCCCAGTCGTCCCAGACCCCGAGCCCGGCGGTGTCGACGACGTCGGTGTTCCCCAGGTGTGGATAAGCGTGGATGGCGGCCTGCGAGTGCCCCGGCAGCTCGATCTCCGGCACGACGGTGATGTGCCGCTCGGCGGCGTACGCGACGATCTCGCGGATGTCGTCCTGGGTGTAGTAGCCACCGTGCGGCGTCTCGTCCCACAGCTGGGAGTCGCGGTGGCCACGCTTGGAGCGGGGCCGCCAGGAGGCATCTTCCGTCAGCTTCGGGTAGCGCTTGATCTCGATGCGCCAGCCCTGGTCGTCGGTCAGGTGGAAGTGGAAGACGTTGAGCTTGTGCGCGGCCAGCAGATCGAGCTGCCGCAGCACGCCGTCCTTGGGCGTGAAGTGCCGCGATACGTCGAGCATCATGCCGCGCCACCCCAGCCGCGGGGCGTCCTCGACGACGGCCTCCGGCAGCCGCCACTCGGCGTCCGCACGCAGCGGTGCCCGCCGGAAGGCGCCGGGGCCGAGCAGCTGGCGCAGGGTCTGGGCCCCGTAGAAGACGCCGGCGGCACTGCCGCCCTCGATACGGACGCCGCCCGCGGCCACCGCGAGGCGGTATCCCTCACGGGGGCGGGCGGCGTCGATGACCAGCTCGATCCCGCCGCCGGCCGGCCCCGGGTCGAGGGGGAGGCCGGTGGCGGCGCCGATCGTGGCGCGTATCCAGCGGGCGACGCCTTCGGTGCCCGTCGCGGCGGAGAGCGTGGTCGCCGGGGTGAGCAGGAAGTGTCCGTCGCCGGACGGGTGCGCGGTGCGGGGCGCGGGAATGAAGTCCAGGTCCATGCGCGCCATCCTGCCTGAGGAGCGCGCGGTGGACTAGACCATCACTTCTTGCCCTTGTCCTTGTCCTTGCCGCGATCGCCACCGGCGCCCATGGACTCGTAGATCTCCTTGCACATGGGGCAGACCGGGTACTTCTTCGGGTCGCGGCCCGGGACCCACACCTTGCCGCAGAGCGCCACGACGGGCGTACCGTCGAGCGCGCTCGCCATGATCTTGTCCTTCTGGACATAATGGGCAAAGCGCTCGTGGTCACCATCGCCGTGCGACACCTTCGGCGTGGGTTCGACGAGGGTGCCGGTGCCGGTGCCGCGCTCCGGTTCGGGTTCGAGGGTGCTCATGTTGGCCAAGGGTACCGATCCGAAGCCGTTTGGTTGAGGCTCGGGCCGCCGGAAGGTCGCCCGATGCGCAAGTGGATTAATTCAGGCTCGGGTCATCGGGGTACGTGGCGACCATCGCCAGCTCGTTCCGCTGCCTCCGCAGCACCGCCCGCCACAGGCCCTCGGGCACCGGCGAGGAGACGTCACCCGGCTCGGACTCGACCACGTACCAGGCCCCCTCCGCCAGCTCGTCCTCCAGCTGCCCTGGCCCCCATCCCGCGTACCCCGCGAAGATCCGCAGCGCCCCCAGCTCCGCCGCCAGCAGCTCGGGCGGCGCGTCCAGGTCGACGAGGCCGATCGCCCCGTGCACCCGGCGCCAGCCCAGCGGGCCGTCCTCCACGGAGCCGCCGCCCTCCATGGCCTCGGGCCCGGGCACCACCGCGATGCCCAGCGCCGAGTCGAGCGAGACCGGACCGCCCTGGAAGACCACGCCCGGGTCGCCGGCCAGCTCCGCCCACGCCTGCAGCACGTCGCCGACGTCCACCGGCGTAGGCCGGTTCAGCACGACGCCCAGCGACCCCTCGTCGTCGTGATCGAGGAGCAGCACCACCGACCGCTCGAAGTTTGGGTCGGCGAGCGACGGCGTCGCGACGAGCAGCCGGCCTGTGAGGGATGACACCTCCGTCATGACCACATGATCCCGCACAAGACGGCCGCGCGGGAGTCAAGTGCCGTACGGATACGGCAAAGGACGGTGTCCGCGGGGGTACGGCAGCACCTCCGCCGTAACCCCGCCATGCCCGCTAACGCCCCCTTTGCGACCCCCCGGCGCTCACCCTGCGCGACATGGGTCTATACACAGCGTTTTGTAGCGAATTCATGACGCCCTCCGGACCCCATGGAACCTACGGGGAGGGGTAGACGGGCCATTACCATTTCCCACTGTCCCCCGCCCGTAACCCACCGATCGCGAGACTCGATGACTGCGAAGTCAGCCTCCGACGACGTCCTGATTGTCCACGGCGGTACGCCCCTCGAGGGCGAGCTGAAGGTCCGCGGCGCGAAGAACCTCGTGCCGAAGGCCATGGTTGCCGCACTGCTCGGCAGCGAGCCGAGCCGGCTGCGCAACGTCCCCGACATCCGTGACGTCCGCGTCGTCCGCGGGCTGCTGCAGCTGCACGGCGTCACCGTGAAGCCGGGTGACGAGCCCGGCGAGCTGGTCCTCGACCCCTCGCACGTGGAGAGCGCCAATGTCGCGGACATTGACGCCCACGCGGGCTCGTCCCGGATCCCGATCCTCTTCTGCGGTCCGCTGCTGCACCGGCTCGGGCACGCGTTCATCCCGGGCCTGGGCGGCTGCGACATCGGCGGCCGGCCGATCGACTTCCACTTCGACGTGCTGCGGCAGTTCGGCGCCACGATCGAGAAGCGCGCCGACGGCCAGGTGCTGGAGGCCAAGCAGCGGCTGCGCGGCACCAAGATCCGGCTGCCGTACCCGTCGGTGGGCGCCACCGAGCAGGTGCTGCTGACGGCCGTGCTGGCCGAGGGCGTCACCGAGCTGTCCAACGCGGCCGTGGAGCCTGAGATCGAGGACCTCATCTGCGTACTGCAGAAGATGGGCGCGATCATCGCAATGGATACGGACCGGACGATCCGTATCACCGGCGTCGACAAGCTCGGCGGCTACAACCACGCCGCCCTCCCGGACCGCCTGGAGGCCGCCTCCTGGGCGTCCGCGGCGCTGGCCACCGAGGGCGACGTCTATGTGCGCGGCGCCCAGCAGCGCTCGATGATGACCTTCCTGAACACGTACCGGAAGGTCGGCGGCGCCTTCGAGATCGACGACGAGGGCATCCGCTTCTGGCACCCGGGCGGCCCGCTCAACGCGATCGCGCTGGAGACCGACGTCCACCCGGGCTTCCAGACCGACTGGCAGCAGCCGCTCGTCGTCGCCCTGACGCAGGCCTCGGGCCTGTCCATCGTGCACGAGACGGTCTACGAGTCCCGGCTCGGATTCACCAGCGCGCTGAACCAGATGGGCGCACACATCCAGCTCTACCGCGAGTGCCTGGGCGGCACCCCCTGCCGCTTCGGGCAGCGCAACTTCCTGCACTCGGCGGTCGTGTCCGGCCCCACGAAGCTGCAGGGCGCGGATCTGGTCATCCCGGACCTGCGCGGCGGCTTCTCGTACCTGATCGCCGCTCTGGCGGCGCAGGGGACGTCGCGGGTGCACGGCATAGAGCTGATCAACCGGGGCTACGAGAACTTCCCGGAGAAGCTCGGGGCGCTGGGCGCGAAGTTCGAGCTGCCGAACGGCTGAGGCCACACACAAGCAACGCCAAGGGCGGCCCTCCCTGGTCGGGGAGGGCCGCCCTTGGCGTTCTGCTGTGCCTAGTTACAGCGCACTCACTTGCCCTTGGCGGCGTCCTTCAGCTTGGAGCCCGCCGAGACCTTCACGCTGTAGCCGGCCGGAATCTGGATCGGCTCACCGGTCTGCGGGTTGCGCGCGGTGCGAGCGGCACGGTGGGTGCGCTCGAAGGTCAGGAAGCCGGGGACGGTGATCTTCTCGTCACCCTTGGCGACGACCTCCCCGGCGACCTCGGCGAGGGCGGCGAGAACGGCGTCGGCGTCCTTACGGGTCACCTCGGCGCGCTCGGACAGAGCGGCCACCAGCTCACTGCGGTTCATATCTAACTCCCGTGTTCTTCTTGCCATTGAGGCGTGCCACGCGGCGCGGCCGCATTTTTCCTGCGGCCTGGCCGATGCTGCCAGGGCTCACTGACAGTCCCCGGACCGGGCCCGGTTTTCACGGAGCCCACCGCCCGAGTACGCATCCTGCCCCCACTCAAGGCGGGAAAGCCAATCGGCCCCCCTTGCCCGGCGCGCGAAGAGCCCGGTACGTACGCCGGACACCATATGGTCCCCGTACGGCCCACTGGCCAGCCGACGCGCCGTAAAGCGGCCGCTGGGGGCGGGCCGTACGCCCGAAGGGCGAGGGTTTTACCCGGGACCCGCCCGCTACGCCGGAATCGTCGGGTTCTCCGTGACGCCCGCGGCCTTCGCCGCGTCGCGCACGGCGCCGGCGACGGCGGGGGCGACCTTGTCGTTGAAGACGCTCGGAATGATGTAGTTCCGGTTCAGCTCGTCCTCGCCGACGACGTCCGCGATGGCGCGGGCCGCCGCGATCATCATGTCGGAGTTGACGGTGCGCGAGTGCGCGTCCAGGAGGCCGCGGAAGACGCCCGGGAAGACCAGCACGTTGTTGATCTGGTTCGGGAAGTCCGAGCGGCCCGTGGCCACCACCGCGGCCGTCTGGCGGGCTACGGACGGCTCCACCTCGGGGTCCGGGTTGGCGAGGGCGAAGACGATGGCGCCCTCGGCCATGGAGGCGACGTCGTCGCCGTCCAGGACGTTCGGGGCGGAGACGCCGATGAAGACGTCGGCGCCGCGCACGGCGTCCTTGAGGGTGCCGGTGGCGCCCTCGGGGTTGGTGTTGTCGGCGATCCAGCGCAGCGCGCTCTTCGGGTCCGCGTCGACGAGGTCGGTGCGGTCGCAGTGCACGACGCCCTGGATGTCGGCGACCACGGCGTTCTTGACGCCGGCGTCGATGAGCAGCTTCAGGATGGCCGTACCGGCCGCGCCGGCGCCGGACATGACGACCTTGACGTCCTCGATCCGCTTGCCGACCACGCGCAGCGCGTTGGTGAGCGCGGCGAGGACGACGATCGCGGTGCCGTGCTGGTCGTCGTGGAAGACCGGGATGTCGAGGGCCTCGCGCAGCCGGGCCTCGATCTCGAAGCAGCGGGGGGCGGAGATGTCCTCGAGGTTGATGCCGGCGAAGCCCGGGGCGATCGCCTTGCAGATCTCAACGATGGCGTCGGTGTCCTGGGTGTCCAGGCAGATCGGCCAGGCGTCGATGCCGGCGAAGCGCTTGAAGAGCGCCGCCTTGCCCTCCATGACGGGGAGGGCGGCCTTCGGGCCGATGTTGCCGAGGCCGAGCACCGCGGAGCCGTCCGTGACGACCGCGACGCTGTTGCGCTTGATGGTCAGGCGGCGGGCGTCCTCGGGGTTCTCCGCGATCTGGGTGCAGACCCGGGCGACGCCCGGGGTGTAGATCATCGAGAGGTCGTCGCGGTTGCGGATGGGGTGCTTGGACGCCATCTCGATCTTGCCGCCGAGGTGCATCAGGAACGTACGGTCGGAGACCTTGCCGATCGTGACGCCCTCGACGCCGCGCAGCTTCTCGACGATCTCCTCGGAGTGCGCCGTGGAGGTGGCGGCGATGGTGACGTCGATCTGCAGCCGCTCGTGGCCGGAGGCGGTGACGTCAAGGCCGGTGACGGAGCCGCCGGACGCCTCCACCGCGGAGGTGAGCTGGCTGACCGCACTGCCCCCAGCGGGGACCTCGAGGCGGACCGTGATCGAGTAGGAGACGCTCGGCGCCGTTGCCATGCCTTTTCGCCTTTTCCTTCATCTTTTCGCTGTGGGTTGCCCTCGATCGTCGCACCTACCGACCGGTATCCGGTAACGAAGATCCGAGGATGGAAAGACTTTTCCACATCGCGGTAGTGGGCGCAATGGGTGGCCTGCGGGCGGTCCGGAAACGTGAGGAGGGCGCCCCCGGTACGGGGACGCCCTCCAGCGATGTCAGCGGCACCGACCCGCCAGCTCGCCTCGCGGCGGAAGGGCGCTCGAAGCGCCTATGATTGGGCCCGGGGGCATGGATCGGGCCGGTGCCGTATTCAGGCTAACAAACCTCTCCCGTAACGACATTCCCTCCTTGCGGACCAGGCCCCGGCTACGGTTGCAGCAGGTCGGGCACCCCGTGCTCGTCCGGCAGGTCGCGGTCGCCGGAGATCACCGTCAGCCGCTGGGTGGCCCGGGTCAGGGCCACGTACAGGACCCGCAGGCCCGCCGGGGACTCGTCGGCGATCTCGGCGGGGCAGACCACGACCGTGGCGTCGTACTCCAGGCCCTTCGCCTCCAGGCTGCCCAGCGCCACCGCCCGCTCGCCGAGCTCCGCGAGCCAGCCGCGGGCGTTCTCGCGCCAGGCCATGGGCACGACGACGCCGACGGTGCCGTCGACCTCCTTCAGCAGCCGGGCGGCCTCGGCGCGGGTGTCCTCGGCCACGTCGCGGGCGGTGACGAAGGCCGGCTGCACGCCGGTCGAGCGGACCGCCTCGGGTGACGGGGTGCCGGGCATCGCGACCGCCAGGACGCGGGCGGCGAGCTCGGCGATCTCCGCCGGGTTGCGGTAGTTGACAGTGAGCGTGAAGCGGCGGCGCGGGCGGGTGCCGAGCGCCTCGTCGCGGGCCGCGGCGGCGTCGTCCGGGTCGGGCCAGGAGGACTGCGCCGGGTCGCCGACGACCGTCCAGGTGGCGTGCCGGCCGCGGCGGCCGACCATGCGCCACTGCATGGGCGTGAGGTCCTGGGCCTCGTCGACGATGATGTGCGCGTAGTCCCGGCGCTCCTCCTCGAGGCGGTTACGGCGCGGGGCGGCCTGCTCCGGCATCAGCTCGTCGAGGCCGGTGAGCTGGTCCAACGGGTCGAGATCGCGCGGCTTCTTCGGCCTGGCCGGGGTGCCGAGCACGGCCTGCAGCTCGTCGAGCAGCGCCACGTCGTGCACGGAGAGCGCCTCCCGGCGCAGCGCGCGGGCGAGCCTGCGGACCTCGCCGGGCTGGAGGATGCGGCGGGACCAGCGGGACAGGCGCTTCTCGTCCGCCATGGCGGACAGCACCTGAGCCGGGGTCAGCTCCGGCCACCACGCGTCGAGGAAGTCGGTGAAGGCGTCCTCGGTGGTGATGTCCTCGTCGAAGCCCTCGCGGGCCTCGGCGGCCAGCTCCGGGTCCGGATAGCGGCGCTGCGCACCGGACTTGGACCACAGGGCGTCGAGGAGGAAGCGGCGGGCGCGGGGGCGGAGCAGGTTCACCGGGGCGGTGCCGCCGAGGACGGCGCGGCGGATGCGGCGCAGTTCCTCGGCGTCGAGCTCGACGCGGGTGCCGAAGGCGACCACGCGCAGACGCGTGGGGATGCCCGCGGGCGCGGCGCCGTCCTCGCCCTGGCGGGCGTCGTCGGCGTCGTCGTCGCCGAAGGACAGCTGCCCGTCGCCGGCGCGCGGGCTTCCCCCGCGCGCGACCGGCTCGTCCAGCAGTCCGCGCGCGGCGCGCCGCAGGACCCTCGCCATGCGGCTGGAACCCTTGACGCGGGCGACCGCCGGCGTGTCGTACGCCGTCGCCTCGGCGCCCTCCACGAGGGAGCCGATCGCGCGGATCGCGACCTGGCCCTCCTCGCCGAGCGACGGCAGCACACCCTCCGTATAGGCGACGAGCAGCGGCGTCGGGCTGACGACCAGGATGCCGCCCGCGTACCGGCGCCGGTCCTGGTAGAGCAGGTACGCGGCCCGGTGCAGCGCGACCGCGGTCTTGCCCGTGCCGGGACCGCCCTCCACCTCCGTGACGGAGGCGGCCGGAGCCCGGATGACCTTGTCCTGCTCGGCCTGGATGGAGGAGACGATGTCCCGCATCTCGTGCGTACGGGCCCGGCCCAGCGCCGCCATCAGCGCGCCGTCGCCGGTGACCGGCAGCGGCGCGCCGTCCAGGGTCGCGGTCAGCTCGGGGCGCAGCAGGTCGTCCTCGACGCCGAGGACCTTGCGGCCCTTGGAGCGGATGACGCGGCGGCGTACGACCCGGCCGGGGGCGACGGGCGTGGAGCGGTAGAACGGCGCGGCGGCCGGGGCGCGCCAGTCGATCACCATCGGCGTGTAGTCGGCGTCGAGGACGCCGATGCGGCCGATGTGCAGGGTCTCCCCGATCTCGGCCCGGCCGTTGCCGGACACCGCGTCGTCGGCCGGTTCGACGGAGGTGTACGCGCCGTCGGGCCCGCGCTTGCCGTCCTTGCCCTGCAGCAGGTCGATGCGGCCGAAGAGGAAGTCCTCGAACTCGTTGTTGAGCCGGTTGAGGTGGACGCCCGCGCGATAGACCTGCGCGTCCCGCTCGGCGAGCGCGCCGGGGGTGCCGACATGGCCCCGTTTGGCGGCGTCGTGCATGAGGAATTCGGCCTCGTGGATCTTCTCCTCGAGGCGGTCGTACACGCGGTCCAGGTGCTCCTGCTCACCCTGGATCTCGCGGTCCCGGACGCTGTCCGGGGTGTCCGCGGACGGGTCATCCGCGGTGGTGGTGTGGGCGGCCACCCGCGCCCCCCTTCGTGCAGATAAGGCAGCCGTCCACCGTACGCGAAAATTTGGACGGATGGGGGTCCGGGGGCCGCCCCCGGGAAAATGCAGCACCAGTCTTACAGGGGCACCGTCACCAGTTTCCGGCCGTCCAGCGTGCGCACCTCGAAGCGGTCGATGTCCTTCCGGGCGAGCCCGGTGCCGCCGTGGGTGAGCAGCGGCTCCGACTTCATGTCGCCGTGCACCTCCCCGTACCCCGCCGCGGGGACCGACCACGTGGTGACGGTCTGCCGCTCGCCGTCCTTGCCGACCGCCACCAGATCGCACTCCAGCGGGCCCTGCACGCCGCCCAGCTTCAGCGCTACGTGGGTGCCCCAGGACTTCTTCAGCAGCGAGACCGTGGCGTCGGCGTGGGTCGCCTCGTCCACTCCCCGGTGCTTCTCGCCGTCGTCGAACATCTCCTGCGCCGCGCTGACGTGCCCGCCGCCGTCCTCCGAGGTGACCGCGTACGTCCCCAGCGGGACGCCGATCAGCAGCGCCGCGGCCGCCGCCACCAGCCACATCCGGCGGGACCTGCGGCGGTGCCGCTCCCCGGCGACCTCGCCGAGCAGCCGGTCGAGCAGTACGGGCCCCGGCGGCGCCGCGATCGCCGCCGCCTCCGGGCCGCCGGGCGGCGCCGCCTCGCCGAGCAGGTGGGCCACCGGCAGCAGCTCGTCCAGCTGCGCCGCGCACTGCGCGCACTCCGCCAGGTGCTCCTCGAAGCGGGCGGCGTCCGCGTCGTCGAGCACACCGAGCACGTAGGCGCCGACGTCGGCATGGGCGGTGGTCATGGCGTCACCCCCCTTTCCTCGAGCGCGAGTTTCAGCTGCCGCAGCGCGTAGAAGACGCGGGAGCGGACGGTGCCGGGCGGCACCTTCAGCACCTCCGCGGCCTCGTTGACCGTACGGCCCCGGAAGTAGGTCTCCACCAGCGCGTCCCGGTGCGCGGTGCTGAGGTCGGCGAGGGCGTCGTTGAGCGTCATCCGGTGCAGCGTCCGCTCGATCTCGTCCGCGGCCGGCAGGGACTCCAGCGGCGTCGCGTCCACCTCCCGCGGCCGGGCCTGGCGGCTGCGGTGGCCGTCGATCACGATCCGGCGGGCGACGGTGACGAGCCAGGGGCGCACCGAGCCGTGCGCGCCGCCGAGTTGGTCGGCGTGCCGCCAGGCCCGTAGCAAGGTCTCCTGCACGATGTCCTCGGCGCGGTGCCGGTCCCCGGCGACCAGCCGCAGCACGAAGCCGAGGAGCGGGCCTGCGTGCTCTTTGTAGAGCACGCGCATCAGCTCGTCCTCGGGCAGGGCGCCCTCCGCACCCGGCGGCCGGTCGTCCGTCACGACGGCATGGTCGCGCACCCGCACCTCCCGGTCGAGACCTTCTTCCGCACTCGGGTACGGGGGCGTGGCCGGAAGTGTTCAGTGCGCCCTGGACACGCGCGCGCGTACGGAAGGGATCGGCGGCCCGCTCACCGAACTCCCGTGAAATACCTCGCACTTGGCCCTTGAACGCATCCAGCCTTGGAGCCCGTAAACCCACCCGAGAGGCCGGTGCAGGGGGTGCCGGCCCCAACAGGGGGAGTGCTCATGGGCAAGTCCATCGTCATCGGTTCGATCGCCGCCGTGACCGCCGCGGCCGCCGCACTGGTCGTGCTGCCCGCCGTCGCGGACGACGACGGCGGCGACGCGGCCGCAGGGAAGGGGGAGGGGCAGGCGGGGCATGAAGGACACGCCGCCGCGGCGGGCCGGATCGGGGCGCTGAGCGGCAGCAATCAGCCGGATGCGGTCTTCTTCGCCGGCAGCCTCAACGGCGCCAACGAGGTACCCGTGGAAGGCGGCCCGGCCGTCGGCGACAAGGACGGATCGGCGCTCGCGCTGATGCGGGTGCAGGGGGACGAGGTGGCGTTCGCCTTCAAGTTCCGCGGCATCGCCGCCCCGACGCTCGCGCATATCCACCAGGGCGGCAAGGGCGCCAACGGGGCCGTGAAGATCCCGCTGTTCACCGAGAAACTCGCCGACGGCACCGACCAGGTCACCGGCACCGTCAAGGTGACCGACCCGGCGCTGCTGCAGCAGCTCAAGGACAACCCGGGCGGCTTCTACTTCAACCTGCACACCGGGGAGTTCCCCGGCGGTGCCGTCCGCGGCCAGGTGCACCGGCTCGACTCCACGCTGGACATGCACCGGCCCTTCCGGAGCTTCCAGGCGCCGGTCCTGCAGGGGCAGCAGGTCTACAAGTGCGCGAAGCAGCAGGACGGTTCGTACGCCTTCACCCAGGACAATGTGCGCGCCCGGCTCGCCGGGAACATCGCCCACTTCTTCGTCAAGCCGCAGGAGGGCCCGCCCGCCTGGCTCGCCCCCGACCTCTCGGCCGTCACCGGCAAGGTGACGCAGCGCATCGACAACGGCCCGAAGAACATCCCCGAGCTGCACCTGGCCGCCACCCAGAAGGGCCGCGGCAGCGGGAAGCTCTCGTACGCGACGGAGATCCTGCGCCTGAACACGGTCGGCGGCGTGGCACCGGCGGGCGCGTGCGAGCCGGGCGCGAAGGCGGCGGTGAACTACAAGGCGGACTACGTCTTCATCGGCAGGTAGCAGCCGGTACGGGGGTACCGGCCCGCCTCATCCGTCCGCGTACTTCGTCTCCGCCGACGGGTCGTGCGCCAGCCGGTACCCCCGCTTCACCACCGTCTGAATCAGCTTCGGCGCCCCGAGCGCGGAGCGCAGCCGCGCCATCGCCGTCTCCACGGCGTGCTCGTCGCGCCCCGCCCCCGGCAGCGCCCGCAGCAGCTCGCCGCGCGCGACCACCCAGCCAGGGCGGCGCGCGAGCGCCCGCAGCAGCGCCATCCCGGCCGGCGGTACGGGCTTCAGCTCGCCGTCGACCAGGGCCGCGTGGCCCCGTATCTCCAGCCGCCGCCCGGCCACCGGCAGCGCCCG
Organism: Streptomyces coryli; assembly: GCF_011044975.1. Lineage (GTDB taxonomy): Bacteria > Actinomycetota > Actinomycetes > Streptomycetales > Streptomycetaceae > Streptomyces > Streptomyces coryli. The sequence continues at coordinate 26,357 of NZ_JAAKZV010000091.1, forward strand.
CACCCGGCCCGGCAGCTCCAGTGCCAGCAGCTGCACCAGCGGCCCGAGCCGGAAGCGCTCCGGCCAGACGGCCGGCACGTCGTGGTTCTCCAGCGGCAGCGCCGTCACCGGTCCCACGCACGCGGGCAGCACGTCGGTGCGCAGCGCGTCCAGCACCTCGGCCTGCATGCCGCGCTCCGCGGCCCGCGCCAGGAAGCTGGCGGCGGCCGGCGCCGAGGTGAAGGTCATGGCGTCCACGGCCCGCGCCACGCAGGCGTCCAGCAGCCGGTCCACCGGGCCGATGTCGGCGGGCGGCATCCACCGGTACACCGGCACCCCCACCACCTCGGCGCCCGCCTCCTGCAGCGCCTCGACGAAGCCGGGCAGCGGCTCCCCGTGCAGCTGCAGCGCGATCCGCTGTCCGGCGACGCCCTCGGCGAGCAGCCGGTCGAGCACCTCGGCCATCGACTCGGACGCCGGCGACCACTCCTCGGTCAGGCCCGCGGCCCGGATGGCGCCGCGCACCTTGGGCCCGCGGGCGAGGATCCGTACCTGCGCGAGGCTGCCGAGCAGCGCCTGCCCGAGCCCCCAGCCCTCGGCGGCCTCGACCCAGCCGCGGAAGCCGATCGCCGTGGTGGCGACCACCAGATCCGGTCTGGCGTCGAGGAGTTGCTTGGTAGTGGCGAGCAGCTCGGCGTCGTCCGGCAGCGGCACGATGCGCAGCGCCGGCGCGTGCATGACGGCGGCGCCGCGGCGCTCCAGCAGTGCGCCGAGCTCCTCGGCCCTACGGGCGGCCGTGACCCCGACGGTGAAGCCGGCGAGGGGCTTCACCGCGGGGGCGGCCTGTGGTGCGGGTGCTGTCATAGGCGTTCTCGTCCCGGGTGTCGTCCTTTGGCGCATGGTTCCCGCCCCCGGTGACGGTCGCAGTTCACGCGCATTTCACGGCGGTTACGCGGTCAATGTCACACCTGCGCGTACGCCGGCTGCCGCTCCTCCGCACCCGCGCTCTCGGACGCCGTCGCGGGAGCCGCGGTGCGGCGCAGGTACACCGTCCAGGTCACGGCGAAGCACACCGCGTAGAAGGCGAGGAAGGCCGCACAGGCCATGGTGCCGGATCCGTTGGCCAGGAAGGACTGGCGGAAGGCGAGGTTGATGCCGAGCCCGCCGAGCGCGCCGACGGCGCCGATCAGGCCCATCGAGGCGCCGGAGAGGCGGCGTCCGTACGCCTTGGCCTCCTCGCCGCTCATGCCCATCGCAGTGGCCTTCGCGTCGTAGATGCCCGGGATCATCTTGTACGTGGAGCCGTTGCCGAGGCCGCTCAGCACGATCAGCGGGATGAAGCCGATGAGGAACAGCGCGAGCGACTTCTCCACGGACCCGTAGATGACGATGCCGGTGGCAGCGCCCATGCCGGCGAAGTTCCACAGCGTGATGCGGGCGCCGCCGTAGCGGTCGGCGAGGCGGCCGCCGATGGGGCGGATCAGGCTGCCGAGCAGCGGGCCGATGAAGGTGAGCGAGGCCGCCTGCAGCGGGGTGCGGCCGAACTGGTTCTGCAGGACCAGGCCGAAGGCGAAGCTGTAGCCGATGAACGAGCCGAAGGTGCCGATGTAGAGGAAGGACATGATCCAGGTGTGGGCGTCCTTCGCGGATTCCTTCGCCGCCCCGGTGTCGTTCTTCACCGGCGCGAGGTTGTCCATCGCCAGGGCGGCCAGGATGGCGGCGAAGACGATGAACGGCATGTAGACGAAGAGCAGCAGGCGGGGCGAGCCGTCGCCCGCGGTGCCGATGATGAGCAGGGCGACCAGCTGGATGACGGGGACGCCGATGTTGCCGCCGCCGGCGTTCAGACCCAGCGCCCAGCCCTTCTTGCGGAGCGGGAAGAAGGAGTTGATGTTCGTCATCGACGAGGCGAAGTTGCCGCCGCCGACGCCGGTGAGGGCGGCGACGAGCATGAAGGTCCCGTAGGAGGTGCCCGGCTCCATCACGACCGCGGCGGCGATGGTGGGAAGCAGCAGCAGCGCGGCCGAGAAGATCGTCCAGTTGCGGCCGCCGAAGCGGGCGACGGCGAAGGTGTACGGGACGCGGACGCAGGCGCCGACGAGGGTGGCCATCGCGACCAGGAAGAACTTCCCGGCCGGGTCGATGCCGTACTCCGGACCCATGAAGAGGACGAGGACCGACCAGAGGGTCCAGATCGAGAATCCGATGTGCTCGGCGAGCACGGAGACGATGAGATTGCGGTTGGCGATGCGCTCACCGCGCTCCTGCCAGAACGTGGTGTCTTCCGGATCCCAGTGCTCGATCCAGCGCTTCCCCTTGCGGGGGGCGGCTGCAGTCATGTCGCGTCTCCCTGCCCTGAGTCGTTTGTTGCCAGCGACCGTAGGGAGCTGGGGTTTCCGCGCTGTGGCGGTGAGTGACGTGTGGGCAACCTTGCGCTCACCTGCGCGGTGGGCGGGGGGTGAGAACTTTTCCCACCCACACGCCCGTTGCTGTGTGCGG